>CADEEO010000148.1 GCA_902826365.1 uncultured Hyphomicrobiales bacterium
GACGTGAAGCGCGAGGGCCTCATCACCTCATGGGCCCACAAGGACCATCTCGCCTCAAACCGCCTCGTCTCCTTCATGGCCGGAGGGCAAGCCACCTCACGGCGTGATTATGGCGCTTTCGAAATCTGGCAACACTTAAAATGTGGGATAAAATGAGGGATAGTGACGAAGGTAAAACGGTAATTATTTGATATATAGAGAAAAAATAAGCAACACTGGCGGAGGGGGAGGGATTCGAACCCCCGGAAAGCTTTCACTCCCAACGGTTTTCAAGACCGTCGCAATCGACCACTCTGCCACCCCTCCGCGAGGTAACCCCGGCCGCTAGAACCCACGCGATGTAGCAGTATCTTCCAAGGTTTCAAGCCCTATTCGGCGTAGCTTGCGTCGGTGGCGTCGAGGATGGATTTCATCTCGGTGAAGTGGGTATGGAATTGCTCGCGGTCGGCCTCCCATTCCTGGGCGGTTTTTTCGGCCACCTTGGCGGTCATTACATGGAGAGGCTGGCCAGTCTGATAGGCGAGCACCAGATTGCGGCAGGAGCGTTCGAGATAATAGGTGAGGTCATAGGCCTCGGCGACGGTTGCCGCACAGACCAGTACGCCATGATTGCCCATCATCATGATGGATTTGTTGCCCATGAGGCGGGCAAGGCGTTCGCCTTCCTCATCCGTGTTGGCCATGCCGCCGTAGTCCATGTCAAAGGCCACGCGATTAAAGAAGCGCGCGGTGTTCTGGTCGATGGGCTTGATGTCGGGATCGGCGAGCGAGCAGATGGCGGTGGCGTAGGGCGGATGCAAATGCATGATGCAGCGGGCCTGGGGGAGCAGGGCGTGAAGCCTGCCATGGAGCGACCAGGCGGTGAGGTCCGGCGCGTTCGGCTTTTCCATGGTGGAGTGGTCGTCGGTGTCGAGCAGGAGAAGCTCGGAAGCCGTAACTTTGGAAAAATGGCGCCAACGCGGGTTCATCAGGAACTTCTTGCCGTCACTCGAAACAGCCTGGCTGAAATGATTGGCCACCGCCTCGTGCCAGTCATTCCTGGCCGCCAGCCTAAATGCTGCCGCAAGGTCAACACGCAATTGCCATTCGTTTGAGTCATGGCTGCGGTGGCGGCTGAGGTTGGTGACGTTGCCCATTACCGGCTTCCTTTGCTATATCCGTGTCCGTGAAGCGGGAAATTAGCCGAGTTATGAAAGGCGTACAATTGCCTTGAAGGCATGTTAGCCATTGGAAATTGCCGAGGGAGACGGGTATTGAAACTATTCAGGAAACTGGGAATCGCAGGGCTTTTTTCAGTGGTTTTGTCAGGGCTTGCAGTGGCGGAAGAGGGCGCCAGCGGTGTTTGGAGGCTCGACAGCGGCAAAGTCACGGTGCGAATCGCGCCCTGCGGGGCCAGCTTTTGCGGGGTAATTGTCGGATTGGCCAAGCCCCTCGACAAGAAAGGCAGGCCGAAGGTCGACAAGAAGAACCCCAAGGAATCCCTGCGCAACCGGCCGCTGATCGGCCTTACGATTCTCGCAAACATGAAGCCTGCGGGCGAAAACAAATGGCGGGGAACGATTTATAACGCCGATGACGGCAAGACTTATTCTTCCTACATGAATCTTTCCGGGCGCAACATGAAAGTGAAGGGCTGTGTCGGGCCTTTCTGCAAATCCATGGTGTTTGTCCGCCAGAATTGAGCAGTGCCAGAATATTGTCATGATTGTATTTCACTATGCGCTTTGCGGCGGTAAGGCAGTCCCATGAAACGTGTTCTTGTTAGTTTGCTTCTCGTCTCAACGCTTGCTGTATCCCCATTTGCGGTGGCCCAGACGCTGGAGGAAATCCCTTTTGACAAGCGGCTGAAGCTTGCCGAAGTGGGCGACGAGGAAGCCCAGATGGCGGTGGCCATCGCCTATGAGCAGGGCGTGAAGCCCACCAAGAAGAATATCGTCGAAGCGGCCCGCTGGTACCGCGAGGCCGCGCTCAAAGGCAATATCGAGGCGGAATTCCGCCTGGCCCGGCTGGTGAGCAAGGGGGCCAAGGGCCTGACCAAGGACTTGCCCACGGCGGCGAAGCTTTACGAGGCGGCAGCCAACAGCGGCCACCTGGAAGCGATGAATGCCATCGGCCATGCCTACCAGAACGGGGTGGGCGTCAAGGCCGATGAGGCCAAGGCGGTTGAATGGTACCGCAAGGCCGCGGAAGGGAAACTTGCCGTTGCTCAAAACAACCTGGGCATCCTGTATCTCAACGGCAAGGGCGTGGAGCGCAATGTGGCGGAGGCCTTCAAGCTTTTCGAACAGGCGGCAAACCAGGGAGATGGCTGGGGCCTGAACAACCTCGGCGGCATGTATGAAATGGGCTGGGGCGTTGCCAAGGACCGCACGAAGGCAGCAAATTATTACAAGCAGGCGGCTGAAAAGGGCATTGAATCCGCCCAGGCCAATCTGGTGCGGCTGACGCCGGGAGCAGCTCCTGCCGCGCCGGCCACCTTAAATTGACGGTTAACGATTAGCTAACCAAACAATTCAACTCAAATTTTACGCAGTTCGCGCGAAAACTGCACCCGTGGCTTTGCGGCAACGCAAAGGGGGCCTTGGGGGCCCGGTGGAGTTTGTATGCGTAAATTGCTCAGCGTATCGTGCATCCTGTTGGCGATGAGCCTGACCATTTCCGGCTGCTCTTCAAACAAAACCGCGTCGCGCGATCCCTTCGCCGGCATCGGCAGCCCCATTTACAAGGGCAGCGGGCCGGTGCCCATGGGCGGCGGGCGCTATCACATCGGCGAACCCTACCAGGTTGCGGGCCGCTGGTTCACGCCCAAGGAACAACCTAACTACGACAAGACCGGTCCGGCATCATGGTATGGCGAGGCGTTCAACCGGCGCATGACATCCAACGGCGAATGGTTTGACATGACGCGCCTGACTGCGGCGCATCCGACGCTGCCGCTGCCGAGCTATGCCAAGGTCACCAATGTCAGCAACGGAAACTCCGTCATCGTGCGCATCAACGACCGCGGGCCGTTCGTCGGTCCCCGTATCATTGATTTGTCCAAGCAAACGGCTTCGGTTCTCGGATTCAAACGGCAAGGCACCGCCACGGTGCGCGTCCAGTATATCGGCCCGGCGCCCATCGATGACGACGGATCGAACCTCGTGGCGATGAACCGCGAATTGGAAAACGGCACGCCGCTGCGCCAGATGATTGCCGCCGCCAGCGGAAGACGCCTCGCGGAGCCAGTGCAGGTGGCTGAGGCTGACCCGGCGGAGCAGGGCGTCTATGAAGCCGACATGGAGCAGCCCATCGCCCAAATGGAGCAAAGCCCGCCAAGCGCCGTGAATTATTTCGTGCAGGCCGGGACCTTCGCCGATCCCGACAACGCGGAACGGCTGCGCCAGGAATTCGTCAACATCGGCCCGGTGCAGGTGGCCGAGCTCATGGGAAATGACGGCCCGGTCTACCGCATGCGGGTGGGGCCATTTAACAATCTCAATGACGCGCAAATCGCGCTCAACCAGGTTCATGGCTACGGCCTTCCGGATGCGCACTTGCTGGAATCGCATTTGCAGCAGGCTTCGCTGCAGTAGA
The DNA here is from genome assembly GCA_902826365.1 of uncultured Hyphomicrobiales bacterium. Classification (GTDB taxonomy): domain Bacteria; phylum Pseudomonadota; class Alphaproteobacteria; order Rhizobiales; family Aestuariivirgaceae; genus Aestuariivirga. The sequence goes on from CADEEO010000148.1 coordinate 3,577, forward strand.
AACCTTGATCAAATCCTGCCGGCCTTCACTGCTTCCGCGTCAGTCCAACTGCACCCTTTGGCCATTCGCCGCCCTTCTTTTGCTTAGGCTTGGGCTGTCCAATTCGATCACTGCGTCCCAGGGACACCGGATCGCTGGCAGGAAAAGACTCGTCCAGGGCTTCATCAAGCTTTTCGTTGATGGTGGTCTTGGGGCCACTTGAAGCCGGCTTGAGTTCGTACTTGCGGCCCTTGACCATCGCTTCCTCCGAAGTCCAGGGGGAAACGCTATCATGCGCCTGCGTGTTTAGTCGAGCACTCGCCCCAACTGACCCTCCACCCATAATCCTTCGCGTTGATTTTGGCTTGAAAGGCCAGTAGGTTAGAAGTCCCAGCGAGGTGACGTGTGAACGGTATTCAAGTCTTCCTTAGAACTGCTATTTGGCTTGCGCTTCTGGCTATGTCTGGAGCCGCATTTGGCCAGGATGTGCTGCCGTTTGAAACGACGGCGCCGCACGCCATTCTGGTTGACGCAAAGTCCGGAACGGTGTTCTTCGAGAAGAAGGCCGACGAATTGGTGCAGCCTGCCAGCATGAGCAAGCTGATGACCATGGTGTTGGTGTTCGAGGCACTGAAGGCTGGAACCGTCACCGAGGAAACGGAATTCAAGATCAGCGTGAATGCCTGGAAGCGGGGAGGGACCTCGTCGGGCGGCTCCACCATGTATGCCAACGTGAACACCAACGTGCGGCTCATCGACCTTATGTACGGGGCCATGATCCAATCCGCCAATGATGCCTGCATTGCCATTGCCGAGGGCATGGCGGGATCGGAAGAGGAATTTGCCGCCCGCATGACCAAGCGCGCGAAGGAACTGGGCCTGGAGAATGCGATATTCCGGAACGTGACCGGCCTGCCCAAGCCGGAGAACCGGGCAAGCGTGCGCGACCTGACAATTCTCGCCCGCTACGTCATTTCGGAGTTTCCGGAGTATTATAAAATCTACGGCACGCCGGAATTCACCTGGAACAAAATCACCCAAAAGAACCGCAACCCCCTGCTGCTGGATTATCCGGGAGCTGACGGCATGAAAACCGGATATATCAAGGATGCGGGCTATGGCCTTGTGGGCTCGGCGGTGCGCGATGGCCGCCGCCTTATTTTGGTTGTGGCCGGGCTGTCATCCATCGCCGAGCGCAAGGAAGAGGCGCAGAAGCTTTTGGACTGGGGCTTCCGCCAGTTCAGGACGGTGGATGTCTATGCCGCCGGCGATGTGGTGAGCAGGGCACGGGTTTGGGGCGGCACGTCACGCTGGGTTGATCTGGTGATCAAGCAGGACCTTCGCCTGGCGCTTTCGGCCAAGGAGCAGGAAAACGTCGAGGTAAAGCTGACCTATGCAGGCCCGCTCATTGCGCCAGTGAAAGCCGGCACCCCCATCGGCACCGTCAGGTTCCTGATGGACGGGAAGGCGATTGCCGACGTCAAGGTGGAGACGGCAAATGAGGTTGCGGCTGTAGACTCCATCTGGAGCCGGGCCATGGACAGCCTGCTGATCCTGGCGCTTGGCGGCTAGGATGGCCGGAACATTCGTTACCTTTGAGGGCGGCGAGGGCACGGGAAAATCGACACAGTTGAAATTGCTGGCGGCGACGCTCGCTGGCCGCGGCATTCCCTTTATCCAGACACGAGAACCCGGCGGAACACCGGAGGCCGAGGCCTTGCGCGGGCTTTTGGTCAATGGTGATCCTGGGCGCTGGACGGCGGAGGCGGAAGCGCTTTTGAATTACGCGGCGCGATCGTCGCATTTGGAGAAAGTCATTAGGCCGGCGCTGGCCGCCGGAAAATTTGTGCTATGCGAC
>CADEEO010000149.1 GCA_902826365.1 uncultured Hyphomicrobiales bacterium
CGAGCACCAGGGCGCCGAGCGCTCCTATGGCTGCGGCTTCCGAAGGTGTCGCCAGCCCGAACATGATGGCGCCGAGCACCGACAGGATGAGCAGTGCGAGCGGCACAAACGCGGTGACCAGTTCATAGACGACGGTGAAGACCGGAACGTTGCGCTCTTCCGGCGGCAGCGGCGGCGCCAGCGCTGGATTGAGCATGGCGCGGATCATCACATAAGCCATGTACATGCTGGCCAGCATGAGCCCGGGAAAGAACGCCCCGGCATAGAGTTGCACCGGCGAGACGCCGGCAGTCGCGCCATAGAGGATCAGCATGATGCTGGGCGGAATGAGAATGCCGAGACAGCCGCCCGCGCAGACCACGCCGGCCGAAAGCCTCACGTCGTAACCGTGCCGCAGCATGGCCGGAAAGGCGAGGAGACCCATGAGCGTCACCACAGCGCCAACGATGCCGGTGGCGGTGGCGAACAGCGCGCAAGTGATTAGCGTGGCGATCGCCAGTGACCCCGGCAATCCTCCTGCCGCAAGCTGGACCGAGCGAAACAGCCGGTCGAGGATGTTGGCGCGCTCGACGATGTAGCCCATGAACACGAACAGCGGCACCGAAATCAGAATGTCGTTGGTCATTACCGACCAGGTGCGCTGGACGAGCAGCGACATGACCGGTTGCCAGTTGCCGTCGAAGGCGAGCCAGGCAAAGCCCACGCCCATTGCCATGAGAGTGAAGGCAATGGGAAAGCCGAGCATGATCAGCCCGACGAACAAAATGAGCATGAACACGCCAAGTTGCGGGTCGGTCATGGTTTGGATTCCTCCGCGGCATGCTGTTCAAGAATGATTTTGTCGAGTTCTTCGACGTCGTGGAGGCGCTGCGGCCAGGCACCCGTGCGCAGGCAGACGAGACAGCGCACCACTTCGACGACGCCCTGCAAAAGCAGCAACACGCCGGTGGCGGGAATGATCGTCTTAAAGTGATAGATTGGCGGCCCATCGGGACTGAAGGACGAGTGCTCGTGGCTGAACCACGACTGGGCGGCGAAGCCGTAACCCGAATAGATGAAGGCAATGATGCCGGGGAAGAAAAATAGGAAGTAAAGAACAAGGTCCATCCAGGCCTGCGTTTTAGGGCGCCAGCTACGATACAGGAAGTCGCCGCGCACATGGGCATTGCGGCTCAGCGCATAGGCGCCCGCCATGATGAAAAGCGCGCTGTAAAAAATCCAACTCGCATCGAAGGCCCAATCGGTGGGCGCCCCCAGCACATAGCGCGAGAACACTTCATAGCTGACCGCGAAGGTCAGGAGCAGAATGCTCCAGGCGAAAAACTGGCCAACGAAGGCGCTCACCCGGTCGACCGGGATGAGCAGCCGCTGGAGCCTGATGCCCCAAGGTTCGCCCGGTTCCCGCGGCAGCAGATTGATCACAAAACTCGCGATCACCGCTGCTACGCCGGCCCAGAACATGAGTGGCGTATAAGCAACAGTACCTTTTTCCGCATGAGCTTTGGCGAGCAGGTCGCAGTCGCCGCCCAATACGACGAGGCAATGAAAACTGTTGGCGGGCCTCAAGCCCTTGGAGGCGATCATCTGGCCCACGAGCCCATAGGCGTAGAGCGACCAGAAGATCGCCATGATGACCAGGGCAACGCCCGCCGCGAACAGAAAAAACGCCAGCCAGCCGCGCCTCATGGCGTACTGCCTCTTCGATTGGTTCTCATCGCCCCGTCCCCACCCTTCGCGGCTAAATTCGCAATCAGCCTTCCCCTTCCCCCGCCAGAGGGAAGGGGGAGTAACTCGGAACTATGCTGGGAAGAAGTGGTCGTAGGCCATCTTCTGGTCGACTTCCATCTCGAACTGGGTGCCGACAACGCGCTTGGCCCAGGCCTTCTGGCTTTCCACGACCTTGGCGAAGAACGGGTCCGCCGACTGGGCGGCAATCACCGCGTCCCAGGCCGCAAGCTGCGCTTGCAGCACCGAATCGGGAGTCTTGTGCACCTTGACGCCAGCTTCCTTCAGCGCCGCAAGGTCGCTGGCATAGCGGTCCATCGCCTTCCAGCTCATGTCGGCGTTGGCGGATTCGGCCGCATATTTTATCATTGCCTGTAGCTCGGGTGGCAGCGCATCGAACTTCGTCTTGTTGAAGATGATCTCGAAGCACTCAGCCGACTGATGATAGCTCTGCAGCATGTAATCCTTCGACACATCGGCGAAACCCAAAAGCTTGTCGGAGGACGGGTTGTTGAATTCCGCCGCGTCGAGCAGCCCGCGATCCATGGCGGGAACGATTTCGCCGCCGCCCATGATGGTGACCGCCGCTCCCATCTGCTTGAACACATCGGCCGAGAGGCCGACGGTGCGATATTTGAGGCCAGTTAACTGCGCAGCGTCGGTGATCGGCTGCTTGAACCAGCCGAGCGGCTGGGTAGGCATCGGGCCGGTGAGGAAACCCACCAGGTCGAGACCGAGCATCTGCTGAACCAACTCGTCGTAAAGAGCCTGGCCGCCGCCATACTTCACCCAGCCGACCATCTGATTGGCGCGCCAGCCCCAGGAGGGTGGCGTTCCGAACAGGGAGGCGGCCTTGTGCTTGCCGTACCAGTAGGCCGTCACGCCATGGCCTCCATCAAGCGTTCCGGCAATCACCGCATCCTGCACTTCGAGAGCCTTGGCGACCGCTCCCGCCGCCAGAAGATCGAGCTTGATCCGCCCGCCGCCCATCTCGTTGACGCGGGCCACGAAGTCGGCGGCAAATTCGTGGAAAATGTCCTTGGCAGGCCAGGTGCTCTGGAATTTCCAAACCACGGCTTCCTGTGCGCGTGCCACATTCGGCATGGCGAGCGTGGCAGCGCCCGCCGCAGCGGCAACAGCGCCGCCCTTGAGGAAATCGCGGCGAGAATTCACATCGGAATCTTTGCGGATTTTGGTCATATCATATCTCCCATTGCAGGCATCACTAACGGACGCGCTTGCGGGGAGATTGACCGATAATCGCCGGTTGCACAAGCCAAACGAAGGTCGTAGTCACGCCAATTTGAAGGCTAGGGCTTTTTCACTTCATAACGGTAGCGGAACGTGCAGCAGGATGCCCCGCCCATGATGGTTTGCTTCCGCTCGAGCTTGATATTGGGGTCATAACCTTCGCAGAAGGTTCCATCCCGGTTGCAGGACATGAGATGGCCCACCTTGCCCAAGCCCATCTCGCGATAGGTTTCCGCATATTTGCAGCGTGTCACATCAAAATTGAAAACCGTGTCGCTTGCCTCATGCACCGTCACTTCGAGGGCTCCGTCTGCGGTCCACAATTCATAGAGTTTTATGAAATCCGCCATGGACGTCACCCCGCCCGGCGCCTTTCTGGCAAACTCCCTGCCCTCGGCGATGGCGGCTTTCCGGATGGCTGAATCGAGGATTGCCGATGCCTTATCCTCGCCAACCTGTTCCACCATCTCCGCGTAAATCGGCCCGATCACTTGCGCTTGCAGCTTGCGTTTAACGATGATTGGAATTTCGGCCATAGGCGTTCCTCACATATAGGCTTTGATGATCCCGATGAAATCCGCAGCCTTCAGGCTGGCACCACCCACAAGCGCCCCGTTCACGTTGGCGGCCCCCATGAGCTCGGTCGCATTTGAAGGCTTCACCGAGCCGCCATAGAGAATGCGAACCCCTGCCCCGTCATCGCCCAGCAGCTTGCCGAGATCGGCGCGGATGTGTGTGTGAACCTCCGCCACTTCGGCAACCGCGGGCGTAAGCCCGGTGCCAATGGCCCAGACCGGCTCATAGGCGATCACCGTATTTGCGGCTGTGACGCCCTCAGGCAGGGAACCTTTTAACTGCTCCGACACAACCCCGAGCGTCTTGCCACCCTTGCGCTGCTCCAGCGTTTCACCAATGCAGATAATGGCAATCAGCCCTGCCCCGTGTCCCGCCTTTGCCTTCTTGGAAACCATCTCATCCGTTTCGGCATGGTTGGCGCGGCGCTCTGAATGCCCCACGATGACGCTGGTGCAGCCCGTATCTTTCAGCATTTCTGCCGAAATATCACCCGTATGGGCGCCGGACGCATTCCAGTGGCAATCCTGCCCGCCAACCTTGATGCGCGAGCCCTTCATCACCGATTTGACCCGCCGGATGAGTGTTGCGGGAGGGCACACCAGCACTTCACATTTCAGTTTAACGTCACGCAGCATGCCTGCCAGCAGGCGCGGTTCCTTCAGCATGGCCGTGGTGCCGTTCATCTTCCAATTGCCCGCCACGAGAGGGCGTGGCCCTGATTTTAGCATTTTAACCACTCCAAACCCTTGAATCCATTGCCTCATAGCAGAGCAATCTCTTGCTTGCGAGAGGCAAGCCACCTACCTATTATGCGAAATTTATGATTTGGCTGTAGCCAGCCCTTGAAAGGACGTCCCGATGCTAGAAATGTTCCGCAACGCAGGTAAATCCTGGGTGGCAAAAATCCTGCTGATGCTGTTGGCGGGAAGCTTCGGCGTCTGGGGCATCCAGGATATCTTTGGCGGGTTCAACGCCACAGCCCTCGCAACCGTTGGCAACCAGGAAATTTCCGGCCAGCAGTATACCAACTCTTACCGGAATGCCATGCAGAACCTGGCCCAGCAGACAGGACAGAACCTCACGGCTGAAGATGCCCGCAAGATGGGCATTGACCGTTCAATTCTGAACAACCTGATTCAGTCGGCGGCGATCGACGCACAGGCTTCAGATCTCAAGCTCAGCATTTCCAGGCAATCAATTGCCGAGGAAGCCAAGGGCAATCCAGCATTCCGGAGCAATGGTCAATTTGATCCGCAGCTGTTTGCCCGCATTTTGCAGCAAAATGGCTTGAACGAGGAAATGTATTTGGCCAGCGAAAGCCGCAACCGCGCGCGAAATGCCATTACAGACGCCGTGGACCGTGGTTTTAAGCCGCCCAACACCCTTGTTGAAGCGCTGTATCAATATCGCAACGAACAACGCGACGCTAAATATTTCACCATCAAGGCGAGCGAGGCCGATGTTCCGGCCCCAACTGACGAAGAGCTGAAAAAGCAGTACGAAGCAGCGCCCGCTGCCTATACCGCTCCCGAATACCGCAGCGTCGCGGTCATGAAAGTGGAGCCTGCCGACATGGCTCCCAAGATAAACATTTCATCGGAAGCCCTTTCCGCCGGCTATGAGAAATACAAGCGCGACTACTTCACTCCCGAAAAACGCACCATCCTGCAGATTTCATTTCCAACCATCGATGAAGCCAGAAAGGCCAAGGCCCGCATTTTCGCCGGCGAGGACTTCTTGGCCATCGCCAAGGAGCGTGGCGCCAGCGATGCTGATATC
>CADEEO010000150.1 GCA_902826365.1 uncultured Hyphomicrobiales bacterium
GTATTTCGTGTAGAGAATTTGGCCCAGGGCTTCCGTATTTGTGACATTGCCAGCGGGAGGCGCACCTGCCGCGGTCAAGGCGTCAGACGAGATCGCCCAAGTTCCGACAACAAGCGCCAGTTCCACCAAAACGATGAGCCCGATAGTCCCGCCCACGGGCAGATAATTCAGCATGCCCTGGCGGAGCTGGACGAAATCGACGTCGAGCATCATGACCACGAAGAGGAAGAGCACGGCCACGGCGCCGACGTAGACCACCACCAGGATCATGGCCAGGAATTCGGCCCCCAGAAGAATGAACAGGCCCGCCGCATTGAAGAAGCAGAGGATGAGAAACAGCACGGAATGCACTGGGTTGCGCGAGGAAATGACCATCACGGCGGAGGCTATGGCCACGCTGGCGAAGAGATAAAAGAAGAGGGCTGCTACCATGTTACTGTCTCTCCCTCACCGGTATGGCGCGTCAAGCGCCAGGTTCTGGGCAATCTCGCGTTCCCAACGGTCGCCGTTGGCCAGAAGCTTTTCCTTGTTGAACAGAAGCTCCTCGCGGGTTTCCGTGGCGTATTCGAAATTCGGGCCTTCGACGATGGCATCCACCGGGCAGGCTTCCTGGCAGAAGCCGCAATAGATGCATTTCACCATGTCGATGTCGTAGCGGGTGGTGCGGCGGGTGCCGTCATTGCGGCGCGGGCCCGCTTCGATGGTGATGGCCTGGGCCGGGCAAATGGCTTCGCAAAGCTTGCAGGCAATGCAGCGCTCCTCGCCATTGGGATAGCGGCGGAGCGCATGCTCGCCCCGAAAGCGCGGGCTCAAGGGTCCCTTCTCATGGGGATAGTTCAGGGTGGCCTTGGGGCTCACGAAATATTTCAGCGCCAGCCAGGTGGCCGAAGCAAATTCCTTCAGGAAAAGGGCGCGTGCGGCTTGTTCAAGTTTCATCGGTCATTCACCCAAACATTGCCTCAAAACTATCGCCCAGCATGAAGCCTACCACAGGCAGCAGAACAAGGCTGAAGAACCTTATACCGTTCATGAACAGGGCGGGATCCCGCCCTTGCGTGCCGGTTACCTTGGCTTCCTCATGGCGCTTGCGCATCTGCGGATAGACCATGCGCTGGATAAACATGATATCGACCAAGCCGATCACCAGAAACACCAGGGCGCCGAGCAGGTTGTATGTCATGGCAGCCACCCAAAGGCCACCAGGGCGCCGGCGGTGATCACGACCCAGGCGAGCGACAGGGGCAGAAACACTTTCCAGCCCAGGCGCATCAACTGGTCATAGCGGTAGCGCGGCACGATGGCTTTCACCATGGCGAACATGAAGAAGACGAAGCAGAGCTTGGCCATGAACCAAATGACACCGGGAATCCAGTTCAGCACCGGCACATCGATAATGGGCAGCCAGCCGCCGAGGAAGAGGATGGTGGTCATGGCGCACATGAGGGTGATGGCCACATATTCGCCGAGCATGAACAGCAGGTAGGGCGTGGAGGAGTATTCCACCATGAAGCCCGCCACGAGTTCCGATTCCGCTTCCACGAGATCGAAGGGCGGGCGGTTCGTTTCAGCCAATGCCGAGACAAAGAAGACGATGAACATCGGGAAGAGCGGGATGAAATACCAGTCGAGGAAGGAATTGGGCAGGCCCAGCATGGTGCCGAGGCCGGTTTCCTGGGTCTTGACGATTTCCGTGAGGTTCAAGGAGCCGGCGCAGAGCAGAACGGTGATGATCACAAAGCCGATGGAGACTTCGTAGGACACCATTTGCGCGGCGGAACGGAGCGCCGAAAGGAAGGGATATTTCGAGTTCGAAGCCCAGCCCCCCATGATGATGCCGTAAACGCCAAGGGAGGAAAGCGCGAAGAGATAGAGAATGCCCACATTGATGTTGGCAATTGCCCACCCCTCTGCAACCGGAACTACGGCCCAGGCGGCCAGCGACAGGGCAGCGCTGATAATGGGCGCCAACACGAAAACGCCCTTGTTGGCGCCATCGGGAATGATCACTTCCTTGAACACGAATTTGAGCAAATCGGCGAAGGATTGCAGCACGCCCCATGGCCCCACCACATTGGGCCCGCGGCGAAGCTGGACAGCGGCCCAGACCTTGCGGTCGGCATAGATCAGGAACGAGACAACGATCAGCAAGGCAACAAGCAAGGCCACGCTTTGCAGCGCTATCAATCCGACAAGAGCAACCATCTCGTTCATGATCTACTCCGCCGCCTGCAACTTGCGGCCATTCTTTACGGCCGAACATTCCGCCATGGTGCGCGAAGCCCGGGCGATGGGGTTGGTCATGTAGAAATCCTTGACCGGCGAGACAAAGGCCGCCACTGCGGTTTTGCCTTCGCCGCGGCCCAGCTCCGAAAGAGCGGCTGCATCGGCGGGGAAAAGCTGATCGAGGGCGGCCAGCTGCGGTGCTATGGCGTACATGGCCTGGCGCAATTCTTCCATGCTGTTCCAGCCTTGCGTCACGCCAAGCGTTTCTGAGAGCGCGCGCAGAATGGCCCAGTCTTCCCTGGCTTCGCCCGGCGGGAAATGGGCGCGGGTGGTCATCTGGGCGCGGCCTTCGGTGTTCACGTAGGTTACCGACTTCTCTGTGTAGGCTGCGGCCGGAAGAATCACATCGGCGCGGTGGGCGCCTGCGTCACCATGGGTTCCCATGTAGACCACGAAGGTAGTGGCCAATTCGTCTGTATCGATCTCGTCAGCACCACCGAGGAACAAAACGTCAAGGTCGCCCTTCTTTGCGGCGGCGAGAATGCCCCGGGTAGCCTTGCCGCCCTCGCCCGGAAGGGCGCAAACGTCGAGCGCGCCCACGCGGCCTGCGGCGGTATGGAGAATGTTGAAGCCGTTCCAGTCTCCCTTGACGACGCCGATTGCGGCGGCGGCCTTGGCGGCAAGGGCCAGAATGGCCGCGCCATCAGGACGGGCAAGTGCGCCCTGCCCGATGATGAACATGGGCTTCTGGGCTTTTGCGGGCGCGTGTTCGGCTAATGTTGCAAGGCTTTCCGCGCCTGCGCCCATGTAATGATATTTGTAGGTGAGGTCGGCCTTTTCGCCGATCACGCCAATGATGCAGCCGCCCTTCAGGATGCGCTTGCGGATGCGGGCGTTGAGGACTGGCGCTTCGAGGCGCGGGTTGGTGCCGATGAGCATGATGGCATCGGCTTCTTCGATGCCGGCGATGCTGGAGTTGAAGAGATAGCCGGCGCGGCCACCCTGCTCTCCCAGCGGTGTGCCATCCTGCCGGCAATCGATGTTCTTGATGCCAAGCGACGTTGCCAACTGCTTCCAAGAGAAGGCTTCCTCTGCTCCAACAAGATCGCCGAGAATGACGCCAATGCGTTCCGGCTTCGCCGCCTTCACCCGCTGGGCAATTCTTAAAAAAGCCTCGGACCATGTCGCGGCCCGCAATTTGCCGAACTCGCGGATATAGGGCCGGTCCAGGCGCTGGGTCTTCAAGCCATCCCAAACGAAACGCGTCTTGTCGGAAATCCATTCCTCATTCACGTCCTCGTGGGTGCGGGGCAGAATGCGCATGACTTCGGAACCCCGGGCGTCAACCCGGATGTTGGAGCCTACGGCATCCATGGCATCAATCGTATCGGTCTTGCGCAGCTCCCAGGGCCGGGCCTTGAATTCATAGGGAGCAGACGTCAACGCGCCGACGGGGCAAAGGTCGATGACATTGCCCTGCAGCTCAGAGGTCATTGCCTTGTCGAGATAGGTGGTGATTTCCATATCCTCGCCGCGGCCCGTGGCGCCTAGTTCCTCGACGCCCCCTACTTCCGTGGTGAAACGGATGCAGCGGGTGCACTGGATGCAGCGGGTCATCTCGGTCTTGACCAGGGGGCCGATGTATTTGTCTTCGATGGCGCGCTTGTTTTCCACAAAGCGGTTGTAGGATTTGCCATAGGCCATGGCCTGGTCCTGCAAATCGCACTCGCCGCCCTGATCGCAAATCGGGCAATCCAGCGGGTGGTTGATGAGCAGGAATTCCATGACGCCTTCGCGGGCTTTCTTCACCTGCGGGGTGCGGGTAAAAACTTCCGGCACCTCGCCATTGGGGCCGGGGCGCAAATCATTGACCGACATGGCACAGGAAGCCTGCGGCTTCGGCGTGCCCTTCACTTCAACCAGGCACATGCGGCAGTTGCCGGCAATCGACAGGCGCTCATGGAAACAGAAACGCGGCACTTCGGCGCCGGCCTGTTCGCAGGCCTGCAGCAAAGTGGTGCCGTTCTCAATTTCCAACTCAACGCCGTCTATTTTGATCTTGGGCATCCCGTTTCGCCTCTCAAGCGCAGCGCTGGGCGTGCCAGCGCTCCTTGTCAATGACTTCAGCCCAGCCAAAGGCATATTCGCTCGCGCCGTTTTTCTGATAGTGCTCAAGCCGCTCCAGCGCTTCCTGCAAGTCCGGCTGGTGGCCCTCTTCCACCCACCAGAACACCATGTGGGGCTTTTCCATCAGGTCAAACCACAGGGCGCGTTTCTTGTAGAACTGCACGTGGACGGTCTTGAACACATAGTGCTCCAGTGCCTCGGGCGTTTCCCAGACGGAGAGGTTCACGGCGTTGTCATCGCCGATGCGGAATTCGGTTGCATTGTTGTTGTCGCCCTTGAGGCGCCAGACAAAACCGGGGGTGCGCTCGGCCAGTGCGTTGACGCGGTCAAGATTATCCATGAACTCCGCCATGCGCGGATCCGTTGTCGGATACTTGAACTTGCCAATATTGAGTTCTGCTAAATGCATGTCCCTACTCCGCTGCTACACGGGCTAACGAGCCGTGCGTGTCCGGGTTGTGGCTGTATTGGTCGATGCGTTCTTCAATGACGTGGCGGAAATGGCGGATGAGGCCTTGCACGGGCCAGGCTGCGGCGTCGCCAAGGGCGCAAATCGTGTGGCCTTCGATCTGGTAGGTCACTTCCAGCAGCATGTCGATTTCGCGCTTTTCGGCGCGGCCATCGGCCATGCGGGTGAGCACGCGCCACATCCAGCCGGTGCCTTCGCGACATGGCGTGCACTGGCCGCAGGATTCGTGCTTGTAGAATTGCGCAAGCCTGGCGATGGCGCGGATCATGTCGGTGGACTTGTCCATGACGATGACGGCAGCGGTGCCAAGTCCGGACTTGAGATTGCGCAGGGAATCAAAGTCCATCGGTGAATCGATGATCTGGTGGGCCGGCACACAGGGAACCGAAGCGCCACCGGGAATGACCGCAAGCAGGTTGTCCCAGCCGCCGCGCACGCCGCC
>CADEEO010000151.1 GCA_902826365.1 uncultured Hyphomicrobiales bacterium
GGCGCATGACCACGCGGTACAGTACGAGTGGATTCCCCTCCGCCCTCATGGGCATCGTCCATGAAACCGGCCACGGCCTCTATGAGCAGGGCCGGCCCAAGGACTGGGCCCACTGGCCCGTGGGCAAGGCCCGCGGCATGGCGGCCCATGAAAGCCAAAGCCTGTTTGTGGAAAAGCAGCTCGCCCGCAATCCTGCCTTCTGGGAATGGGCCTTGCCGGTGCTGCGCCACCATCTGGGCGAGGCCGCAATCGAAGGCTGGACCCTTGAAGATGTTCTCGCCCATGTGCTCCGCATTGAGCGCGGCCTTATCCGCGTAGACGCCGATGAGGCAACCTACCCCCTCCATGTCATCCTGCGTTATGAAATCGAGCAGCAATTGATCGCCGGAAATATGGGCGCGCGCGACGTGCCCGAAATCTGGGACGCCAAGATGCGGGAATACCTCGGACTCTCCACTATCGACAACCCCAGGGATGGCCCCATGCAGGATGTCCATTGGCCCTCCGGCGCTTTTGGTTATTTCCCCAGCTATACCCTTGGCGCCATGATGGCCGCCCAGCAATGGGCCGCCGTCGAACGCGAAAATCCAAAGGTGAACGACGACATCCGCAAGGGAAATTTTACCGGCATCAACGACTGGCGCCGCAAAAACATCTGGTCGAAGGCCTCAACCCTCTCGACCCCCGAGCTTATGCGCGCCGCCACCGGCGAAACCCTGCAGGCCAAATACTTCACCGAACATCTGCAAAGGCGCTATTTGAAATAAACCGAGCCTTTTAAGGCTTAACCTCCTGCACCTCGGCGCGCCCCGTCTTGCGCGAATAGAGGCACAGCATTTTGCCCAAAGCGCCGTTCATGAAATCCTGGGGATAGATGCCGGACACAAGGCGGGCATCAATGGCCAGTTCATCGGAAAAATGCAGGCTGGGCTCTGCTTTGGCATCGCGAAGTCCAGATGCGGCAATGCAGGCTTTGGCAGACGCATCATCCAGTTTTTGCCATTCCTCCGCCGTCGAAGCCTGTGCGACCGGCAACACGCCCGCCAAAACGGCGGCAAAAGCGATGGGCCTGCAGCCAAATCTTTTACGAATTACTCTCATGCCAACTCCATGTGAACAGCGCTTCATTGCTTCGTTTGCCAAGCGCAGCAGGAACTTAGCAGGCCCAAAGCCCGCACAAAAGCGTGACCGCCGGATTCGGAACACTTTCCCGTCCTATGAGTTGAACCACCATGGGATGGCGAAGCGTTTTCGTGTCCAAAGAGTGGCCGATTGGAGTCTAAATCATGTCGAATAAATTCAGCACGTTAGCTTTGGGAGCCATGCTGGGCCTCAGCACCTTGGCATTCTCCGGCGCAAGCGCCTCTGCGGCGGCCATGCTGCCACTTTCGCCGGTTGCCTCTGGCGAAACAAATGCGGCCAGCGGCGGCATCGTCCAGGTCAAGCACAAGAAAAACCACAACAACAATTGGAAATGGAACAATAAGTACAAAAACAAATGCCATAGAGATGGCGGCTGTTATCACAAGCATCGCCGCCATCATTTCGACAGGTCACATCTGTTCCTGCCCCTCGTCATTGGCGGTGGCTTCGGTGGGTACAATTATTATAACGATTATGATGATTATTATGGCTACGATGGCTACGTTGATTATGACGGTGGTGGCCTGAGCAGCCGGCATGTCCGCTACTGCCTGGACAAGTACCGTTCCTACAATCCGCGCAACAACACCTGGGTGTCCTATAGCGGCCAGGTGAAGAAGTGCTATAGCCCCTACATGTAAGCTGTCACCGATGACGAAACCGGCGTCCGAAAGGGCGCCGGTTCTTATTTTTCCTGCAACACTGACAAAATATGCCCAGCAGGATCCTTGAACCAGGCTATCGCCTTGGGCCCCATCCCGCCATTGTCATTGCGCATGATGCCTTTCGCATCGGTCCTTATGTCAGGCATGTCGTAATGTTCCATGCGCACCCCGCGCTTTTCAAGCTTTTCGACAATTTCATCAACGTCGTCCACGATGAAATTGAGAACCGTATGCTCGGGCGCATGATAGTCGGTGGAATGGTAGATGAAGACGGGAACGCCGCCGCCCGCCAGATGCAGCTCAAGCCCTTCTGGAGTTTCATTGACGTCAAGGCCGAGCGTTTCGGAATAAAACGCTTTGGCCTTCTTCATGTCGTCGACCGAGAAACTGCTGAAGGCCCTGGTGCCCTTGAACATCAGGCCTTCATTCCCCAGCGCGTCCAGGGTTTTAGTCATCATTGGCATGCTCCGGCAGCTTGGAGCGCTTGACGGTCGCCAGCTCATCGAGCTCCTTTTCCGTCATGGTCTCATGCATTTCGCGCGAGGCGCCCTTCAGCTTGGATTTGGGAACTTCGCCGCGCTTGGCGGCAAGGGCGGCTCCGGCGGCTTTCTGCTGGGCTTGTGATTTGGCTGGCATCCCATCCTCCTGCGGATTGCAAAGGTTAACGCCAGTGGAATGCCGCATGGGACCTAAAGTTCCCCTTTTTGAAGGATGGAACAATAAACGGCGCCCTGCGTTTAAGCTCAGTCATTAACCGCCAAGGAGCACTGCAATGGTAACCTATGCTGACCCGAAATCCAAAACGACCGACCCGCGCCCGGGCGTAACCGTCTCCCAGTCGAACAAGGGCTCCGGCGCCACCGTGGCTTATATCATTGCCGCCATTGTGGTGGTTGTCGGCGCCTATCTTCTGTTCTTCTCGGATAACATAAGCACCACGCCGGTAGTTCCGTCGGTCACCCAGAACAACACGGTAACGCCTGCGCCGGAGACGCCGGCCCCCGTAACCCCTGCCCCTGATGCGGCAACGCCTCCAGCCATGGAAACCGCGCCTGCGGCCCCCGCTCCCGCGACCCCGCCTGCAGCAAATCAATAACGCTGCAGTTTTGCCTGATGGCGCGCCAATTCCCCTTGGCCAGCGCCGCTAAATCACGGCACGAAAAAGCCTCCCTTCGCGGGGGGCTTTTTTGTTGGCTTTTTGATCCGCCTGCTAATCCCGAACCCGCCCTTGCAATTACCCCTCTTTTCCGCCATACACCCCCCAACTTCGACCACCCAGCCGGGGGCTGAACGGAAGGTCTGGCTTGCCAGATAGGACACTAAGCTCCGTCTTCCCGTGTCTCCGCTCTTACGTTTGACCGGTCTTTCGAACCTTTCCCTGGTTCGTCAGAGGCTCTGCGCTGGATGGCGGATACGAAACGAGAAACAGAAAGGTTATCAGAACATGGCTCTGTATGAGCACGTATTCATGGCCCGTCAGGACGCCTCGCCGGCCCAGGTTGAAGCCCTGGTCGAGCAATTCAAGGGCGTCATCACGGCAGGCGGCGGCAAGGTCGGCAAGGTTGAATCCTGGGGCATCCGCTCCATCTCCTTCCGCGTGAAGAAAAACCGCAAGGCCCACTACACCCTCATGAACATCGATGCGCCCTATGCGGCTGTTGCCGAAATGGAGCGCCTCATGCTGATCAGCGAAGACGTCATCCGCTTTATGACCATCGCCGTTGAAGAGCATGAAGAGGGACAGTCGGCCATGCTGCGGAGGCGTGATGAGCGCGAAGAGCGCGGCAGCTTCGGCGATGACCGCGGCTTCGGCTTCGGTGGTGGCGGAGGCGGCGGATTTGGCGGCGGCGGTGGCTTTGGTGGCCGCGGCGGTGCTGGCGGCGGCCGTGGCCGTCCCCGTGAAGAACGCGCAGAAACGACAGCAGTGGAGGCCCAATAATGGCTATGGAACAAACCGCCCGCCGCCCGTTTTTCCGGCGCCGGAAAAGCTGCCCCTTCACCGGTGAAGGCGCGCCCAAGATTGATTACAAGGATGTGCGCCTTCTGCAGCGCTACATTTCCGAGCGTGGCAAGATCGTGCCAAGCCGCATCTCGGCGGTCTCCGCCAAGAAGCAGCGCAAGCTCGCCCAGGCCATCAAGCGCGCCCGCTTCCTGGGCCTGCTTCCCTACGTCTTGCAATAGGAGAATTGAAACATGGAAATCATTCTTCTTGAGCGCGTCGCCAAGCTTGGCTCATTGGGCCAGGTCGTAAAGGTAAAGGACGGCTTTGCCCGTAACTTCCTGCTGCGCCGTGGCAAGGCCTTGCGCGCCACCGAGGCCAACAAGGCAAAGTTCGAAACCCAGCGCGCCGTGCTGGAAGCAAAAAATGCCGAGCGCCGCAAGGGTGCCCAGGCCGAAGCACAGGGCCTTGATGGCAAGTCCTTCGTCATCATCCGCCAGGCCGGTGAATCGGGCCAGCTCTACGGCTCCGTTTCTCCGCGTGATATTGCTGAAGCTGCATCGACTTCGGGTGTAGCTGTCGAACGCAGCCACGTTCTGCTCGATACGCCGATCAAGACCATCGGCATGTACACGGTAACGGTTGCCCCGCATCCGGAAGTGGAAGTGAAGGTCACCATCAACGTTGCCCGCTCGGCCGATGAAGCCGCAGCCCAGGCACGCGGTGAAAATCTGAGCGGACCTGTCTCCGACCGCGCTGAAATCCGCGCCGCGGCCGAAGCCCTCTTCGACGAGGAAGCCGCCATCCCCGAGGAGCTTGCAACCCCGGCAAGCTAAGCTTCTGACTTCATTTAAAATTGGGCCGCCTACATGGGCGGCCCTTTTGCTTGAAGCTGAGTCAACCCGTCTTTTGCCTCCCCCTGTGAATAACGCGTATAATTTGATTCAGAATCAAATCAACCCAGAGAAGCTGCTACCCTTTAGCCATGGCCACTCAACCCAATCTCCGTCCCGTCGAAGCCGACGGTCCAGACGATACCTTCCGCACCCCGCCCCACAACCTTGAGGCGGAGCAGGCGCTGCTTGGCGCCATCCTGGTGAACAACGAGGCCTGCGACCGTGTATCGTCTTTCCTCCTGCCCGATCATTTTTCGGAAGCCATCCATTCCCGCATTTATGAAGCGGCCTCGACACTCATCCGCATCGGCAAGCTCGCCAGCCCGATCACCTTGAAGACCTACTTCGACTCCGACGCCACCATGAAGGAAATCGGCGGCCCTGCCTATCTGGCGCGGCTTGCGGCGTCCGCCACCACAATCATCAACGCCGAAGAATATGGCCGCATGATTTATGAGCTGGCCCAGCGCCGCAAGCTCATCGGCATCGGCACC
>CADEEO010000152.1 GCA_902826365.1 uncultured Hyphomicrobiales bacterium
GCACCAAGGACATCGCCGCGAAAGACGAAAAAACCGTCACCACCAGGGAAATGGGCGCGGCAATTCTGGAAGAGCTGAAGGCGCTTTGAGAAATTTGCCGTAGGTAATATTTCGCCTTTGAAGAAAGCGGCCCTCCGCTTCCAGGGTAGTTTTCACGATGTCAAACAGCGGCGGCAGGATGATCCTGCCTGAAGCTCCCGGAATTGGGGGAACGTTACGCCCCAAGCCCGGCGGCCCCATCCACCCCTTCAAGATCACTGTCATGATCAGGATCCTTCAGGCATGAACAGGCCATGGCTAACATAACAGGAATATATTGTCAAGCCTTAAATTCCTACACAATTCCGTCATTCCGGCGAAAGCCGGAATCCCGCTGCAATTAGACCCTGGCTTTCGCCGTAGTGAAGTTTATGTTGAGCGTTTCCGCGCCGCCAGCGTACGCAGCCGCAGCGCGTTCAGGCGGATGAAGCCTGCCGCATCCTTCTGGTCATAGGCCCCGCGGTCATCTTCAAAAGTCACCAGCGCATCCTTATAAAGCGACTTAGGCGACTTGCGGCCAGCCACGATCACATTGCCCTTGTAGAGCTTGAGGCGGACAATTCCTTCCACATGCTCCTGGCTCTTGTCCACCATGGCCTGCAGCATTTCCCGCTCCGGCGAATACCAGAAGCCATAATAGACCAGCTCCGCATAGCGCGGCATGAAACTGTCCTTGAGATGGGCCGCTTCCCGGTCCAGTGTCAGGCTTTCCATGGCCCGGTGCGCCACCGACAGGATCGTGCCGCCCGGCGTTTCATAGACGCCGCGCGATTTCATGCCGACGAAACGGTTCTCCACCAGGTCAAGCCGGCCAATGCCGTTGTCATGGCCAAGCTCATTGAGCTTGTTGAACAGCGTGGCGGGCGACATGGCCTTGCCGTCAATGGCGATGGGATCACCCTTCTTGAATTCAATTTCGATATAGGTGGCCTTGTCCGGCGCATCCTCCGGTGCAATGGTGCGCTGATACACATAAGGCGGCGCTTCCACCCACGGGTCTTCCAGAACCTTTCCTTCCGAGGATGAGTGCAACAGGTTCGCATCCACCGAGAATGGCGCTTCGCCGCGCTTGTCCTTGGACACCGGAATCTGGTGCTTCTCGGCGAAATTGATCAGGTCCGTGCGGCTCTTGAAGTCCCATTCGCGCCAGGGGGCGATGATCTTGATATCCGGGTTCAGCGCGTAAGCCGTGAGTTCGAAACGCACCTGGTCATTGCCCTTGCCAGTCGCGCCATGGGCGATGGCATCAGCCCCGGTCTCCCTGGCAATCTCGATCAAACGCTTGGAAATCAGAGGACGCGCAATGGAAGTGCCGAGCAGATAAACCCCCTCATAAAGCGCATTGGCCCGGAACATCGGAAACACGAAATCCCGGATAAATTCTTCGCGCACATCTTCCACATAAATCTGCTTGATGCCCAGCATCTCGGCCTTCTTGCGCGCCGGCTCCAATTCGCCGCCCTGGCCCAGATCGGCGGTGAAGGTCACAACCTCCGCGCCATATTCGGTCTGCAGCCATTTCAGGATGATCGACGTATCAAGCCCGCCCGAATAGGCGAGAACAACTTTTTTAACCTGGCCGCGCTTCGACATGGAGTTCTTCTTTCCTCTAACCTGTCACTCAGCAAAAGCTGAGAACCAACAACTCTATCTCATCATGACCGGACTTGATCCGGTCATCTTCTCCGCTGAAGGAAGATGGCCGTGTCGAGCACGGCCATGATGAGAGTTTGGAATATGTTTCATCATGAAGCATTAGCCGCCCGCGCCAAATCGCTCGCCCTGATCTTTTGGCTCTCGGACTTGAGCTGCCCGCAGGCCGCCATGATATCGCGGCCTCGCGGTGTGCGCACCGGCGAGGCGTAGCCGGCCTTGTTCAAAATCTCGGCGAAGACTTCGATCACATCCCAGTCCGAGCATTCATACTTCGTGCCGGGCCAGGGATTAAATGGAATGAGATTCACTTTGGCAGGCATGCCTTCCAGCAATTTCACCAGGCGCTTGGCATCAGCCACACTGTCATTCACGCCCTTCAGCATCACATATTCAAAGGTCACCCGCTTCGCATTGGAAGCACCGGGATAGGCCCGGCAAGCCGCAAGCAATTCGGCGATCGGATATTTCTTGTTGAGCGGCACCAGCTTGTTGCGGATTTCATCGGTGGTGCCATGCAACGATATCGCAAGCCCCGTGCCGATCTCTTCGCCCGCCCGTATGATTTCCGGCACCACGCCCGAAGTGGAAAGGGTAATGCGCCGTTTCGACAGCGAAATGCCCTCGCCATCGCTGACGATATCCATGGCCGTCTTGACGTTATCAAAATTATAAAGCGGCTCGCCCATGCCCATCAGCACCACATTGGTGAGATAGCGCCCGCTTTCCGGCGCATCCGGATTGGCCTCCATCTGGTGCGGCCATTCCTCCAGCTTGTCGCGCGCCAGCATCACCTGGCCCACGATTTCATTGGCCGTCAGGTTGCGCACCAGCTTCTGCGTGCCCGTATGGCAGAAGGTGCAGGTCAGCGTGCAGCCCACCTGGCTCGAGATGCATAAAGTGCCCCGGTCTTCTTCAGGGATATAGACCATTTCCACTTCATGGCGCTGGCCCCTGTCATCGGGCGCGAGTTTCAGCAGCCATTTCCGTGTGCCATCGCTTGATTTCTGCTCGGTCACCACATCGGGCCTGCCGATGGAAAACGCATCTTCCAAAACCAGCCGCAGGCTTTGCGAAATATCCGTCATCTCGGCAAAGCTTGTTGCGCCCCGGTGATAGATCCAGTGCCAGATCTGGCGTGAGCGCATGCGTCGCTGCTTTTCCGGAACGCCGACCCGGCCCAGGATTTGGGCCAAGTCTTCCCGCGACAGGCCCATCAGCGATGGGCGCAGGTCATTCGGCAAATACACCAGTGGCGCCGGAGCCTTGGTTTGCAAAAGGGTGGTCATGGCGCGCCTCTTACTTCACTTTGACCGCGCCGACCATAGGCCCCAGAGCCGCAAACCCGTCATTCCGGCCAAGCTCCGGGCTGTAAAGGCTGGACACCGTGCCATCGAAAAACAGCGCATTGGCGCATTTCAGCCCGTCCCTAAACAGCAGGGCGAAATCATAAAAGTTAACCGCGTTTTCCGAGATCACGAAAATCGCCGTGTGGGCGTCCAGAACGCCCACCCCGTTGCGCATTTTGTAGGACATGCCGGTTTGCGAAAACTTGGGGTGGATTTTCCCGTCAATCACCAGCATGGGCCCCGATTGGGTGGCAAAATCCGGTTTCTCGTTGAGCTTCACATAGGCGTCCGTGGCGGCAACCCCCGCCCGGTCTCCCGTGATGTAAAACACCCCGTTGGGCTTCACATGGAAATTGCCGTAGCCGTCCCGCCGGTTCAGCTTCTTCGCTTGGGCGCCGTTTTCAACATAGAGGCCAATGGGCTTGAGTGCCTCGTCAAACATCCCCGCATTCATGGCAAAGCCGAGTTCCTTGCCCTCGGCGCTCAGGCTTTCTGCAAGTGCCGTAAAGGAGCCAAGCGGTGCGCCCTTTCCATCAAGATTGAAAGTTTCAAGCCGGATTTCCCTGAGGTCAACACGGCAAACGCTATAGGCATTGCCCCCATATGTCAGGGGCGAGCACAAAGGCCCCGCCGCAACCCATGCCGGTTGCAGGCACAAAAACAGCACAATTAGGAAAAACCGCCGCATGGCCCACTTATTTGCAGGAGCTGTCGATCTTGTCCATGGCTGCGGAAAAACCACTTAAAGAATAGGTATCGGTGGTTTCGGTGCCCTTCCACGAGGTGCCCCGCACCGAAAACTTCTGGCCCGACTTCATGGCCGCCACGATTTTTCTCTCTTTATCCGTGGTATCGGCCCAGGCCCCGTCGCCATTGGTGAAAAGCTCAAATTCAGCCTCATCAACCTTGAGCTGAACCATGGTGGCTTCCTTGAAGGGATAACCGATGATGGTTGAAACCTCGCCGTTGATCTTGCGCCCCGGCATATGGGTCACAATGAAGAAAATCGGGTCACGCTTCACTTTCCGGGCCGCTTCGCTCGATTTGGGTTGGGACACGATGTAGCAAACCGTCGTGTCGGGGGCCTTGTAGGTGTAGGCCGTCCAATCGGTAAAAACCCCAAGCGGCGTAGGCTCAGCGCTTAGGGCGCTGCCCGTCATGCCAACCGTCAGTGTCAGAAGGGCCAGCCCGCCCAATCGCCCCAAAGGAATCATGTGTACTTACATAGCCTCAACAAACAAAAAAATCCATTGCCACGAATTGCAGGAGAATTCCGGCCCAATTGCGGCACATGATGTTGCGTTGCACAAATACCTGCGATAGCGTCCAACTTTTGGTCAGCGAGGGCCGGAATTGGTGATTGAAGCATTGGACGAGGCGGTAGACGCCAGCGGGCGAGCTTTCGAAAAAGCCAAGCTGGCCGTTGGCGCCCTGCTGCTCTCGGATGGCAGGCTTTCCGCCGCTGCTCTTGACCATCACCAGCATGAAGCCCACGGCCTTGCCTGGCTTGCGACCTATGTCGATACGCTGAAAGCCCTCGCCGCCTACGCCGCCAAGCTCTCCGCCCAAGGCAAGCTTGGCGAAATCGAACAACTCCTGTTGAAAATCGCCTGCGGCGAAGATCTGCAGCAGGTCGCAGGCGGAATTCCCATGAACCAGACGGAAATTTTCCGTGTCGGAAATTTGGGGATTGATCTGAATGCCGTTCGCGCCTGCGCCCTCTATGCGCAAGGCAACACCCGCGAAAACCGCGCCCGCCTTGTGGAGTTGATGCAGGAACAGCAAGGCGAACAGACCTTCGGTGATTGCGGCCTTGATGACACCATTAATGAAATGCGCACCTCCATGCGGCGCTTTGTCGACAGCAAGGTCGCTCCCCATGCCCACCAATGGCATCTCAAAAATTCTTATGTGCCCCTGGAAATCATCCAGGAATTGGCGGAACTCGGCGTTTTCGCCCTCACCTTACCGGAAAACTTCGTTGGCCTTGGCCT
>CADEEO010000153.1 GCA_902826365.1 uncultured Hyphomicrobiales bacterium
TTGCCGACAATCCGGGGCGGCATGAACCGGGCACGGGCGAGATCAACTATCCCTATATCCTCAAGCTGATCGATTCACTGGGCTATGGCGGCTGGGTTGGCTGCGAATACAAGCCGAAGGGCACGACCGTTGAGGGCCTGGGCTGGATGAAGTTGATGACATGACGCCGGAAGCCACGCGCAAATTGCTGCGCTCCATGTTTGACGCAGGCGTCGCGGCGGCGATGCCTGAGCAATGCGTGCCGCAAAATTTGCCTCCGAAGCCTAAAGGCCGGACGATTGTTGTGGGCACTGGCAAGGCCTCGGCCGCCATGGCGCAGGTGCTTGAGACATCCTGGAACGGCCCGCTCTCCGGCTTGATCGTCACGCGTTACGGGCACGCGGTTCTTTGCAAGCAGATTGAAATTGTTGAAGCGGCCCATCCGGTTCCCGATGATGCGGGCACAAATGGGGCGCGGCGGATGCTGGCCATGGTGCAGGGGCTGACGAAAGATGATCTCGTCATTGCGCTGATCTCCGGTGGCGGCTCGGCTTTGCTGAGCCTTCCGGCGGAGGGGATTTCGGTGGAGGAGAAGCGCGCCGTCAACCGCGCGCTGCTCAAGAGCGGCGCGCCGATTTCGGAAATGAATTGCGTGCGCAAGCATCTCTCGGCCATCAAGGGTGGCAGGCTTGCGGCAGCGGCGCATCCGGCGCGGGTGGTGAGCCTGGTGATTTCGGATGTGCCCGGCGATGATCTCGCCGCCGTTGGCTCCGGCCCCACGGTGGCTGATCCCACGACCTTTGCACAGGCTCGCGCCATCATTGCGAAGTATCATATAGATGCGCCGCAATCCGTGATCCGCCATCTCGAGCAGGCGGTTGATGAAACGCCAAAGCCCGGTGATCCGCGGCTTGCAGGCGTCGAAACAAAGCTCATTGCCTCACCGCAGAAATCGCTTGAGGCGGCGGCAGCCGTTGCGCGCAAAGCGGGCATCACGCCGCTTATTCTGGGTGATTCCATTGAAGGAGAGGCGCGCGAAGTTGGCTTTGTCATGGCGGGCATTGCCCTGCAGTCACGGCGTTTCGGGCAGCCCTTGCCGGCACCTTGCGTGCTGATCTCCGGTGGCGAGACAACGGTGACGGTGCGGGGCAATGGCGCTGGCGGGCGTAATGTGGAATTCCTTCTGGCGCTGGCGCTGAAGCTTGATGGGGCCGAAAAGATTACCGCACTAGCGGCTGATACGGATGGCGTCGATGGCGCGCGGGAAGTGGCGGGGGCCTTCATCTCGCCGGATACGCTTTCGCGGGCCCGGGCCATGGGGATTGATCCCTGGGCTTCTCTCTCCAATAATGACGGGCATGGGTTTTTTGAGAAGCTGGGCGACCAGATCATCACCGGGCCGACGCTCACCAACGTCAATGATTTTCGCGCCGTGTACATAGGATAGGATCAGACATGAGCAACCGCACCTATTACGCACCCCAGGGCGGATTGCCGCCGCAGACCGCATTGCTGACCGACCGGGCGGTGTTCACGGAATCCTATGCGGTGATCCCCAAGGGCGTGCTGCGCGATATCACGGTGAGCCACTTTCCCTTCTGGGAGAAGACGCGGGCCTGGGTTCTGTCGCGGCCACTGTCGGGATTTGCCGAAACATTTTCGCAATACATCATGGACGTGAAACCGGACGGCGGCAGCGACAGGCCGGAGCCTGACGCGAAGGCGGAAGGCGTGTTGTTTGTGGTGGAAGGTGAATTGAATCTCACGCTTGCTGGCAAATCTCATGTGATGCAGCCCGGCGGCTATGCCTATGTTCCACCGGGAGCGAAGTGGAGCGTGCGGAACAAGAGCGGGAAATCAGTCAAGTTTCACTGGATCCGCAAGGCTTATGATTTTGTCGAAGGAATTGAAGTTCCGGACGCCTTCGTGGTGAATGAAAACGATATCGCGCCCATTGCGATGCCGGACACCAATGGCGTGTGGGCGACGACGCGCTTTGTCAGCCCGGACGACCTGCGCCACGACATGCACGTGACCATCGTCACCTTCCAGCCGGGGGGCGTCATCCCCTTTGCCGAAACCCATGTGATGGAGCATGGGCTTTATGTGCTGGAAGGCAAGGCGGTTTACCGGCTCAACCAGGATTGGGTGGAGGTGGAAGCGGGCGACTATATGTGGCTTCGCGCCTTTTGCCCGCAGGCCTGCTACGCGGGCGGGCCGGGGCCGTTCCGCTACCTGCTCTACAAGGACGTGAACCGCCACATTAAGCTCGGCGGCACATGAAAATCGAGCTGCTGACAAAGGCGGGCTTTGCGCCGTTCGGTGACGTTATCGAAATGGAAGGTGCGCAGCATTTTCCGATCAACCAGGGTTTCGCCGAGCGCTTCAATGATCTGGCACGGGTTGATGCCGAGGCGGTTAATGTCAGCATAGTTGTCGCCAAGCCGCGGCCCAAGCCGATTGCGATCACGCTGATGGAGCGGCACCCGCTGGGCAGCCAGATTTTTTATCCGCTGCAGGACAGGCCGTGGCTGGTTGTGGTGTGCGGGAACCCGAAAGACCGCGCCAGCTTCCGTGCCTTTTCGGCCACGGGACGGCAGGGCATCAACTACGCCCGAAGCACCTGGCATCATCCGCTTCTGGTGCTGGACGCCGATAGCCGCTTTCTGGTGGTGGACCGGAAAGGACCGGAGGCCAATCTGGAAGAAGTATCCATTGACGAAATAAGGTTGGACCTGCCCTGAATTTATGGTTCAAGTAGAGAAAAACAAACATGGGAGAACGTCTTGCTGAAATCGATTGATCCGCTGCTCAATGCCGATGTTCTCCATGCGCTGCGGGCCATGGGGCATGGCGATGACCTTGTCCTGTGCGACACGAATTTTCCGGCGGACTCGGTGGCAAAACAGACAGTGCTTGGCAAAATGCTGCGCATTGACGCGGACTCAGCCCGCGTGGCGCGCGCCGTACTGTCCGTCATGCCGCTCGACACGTTTGTCGACAAGCCGGCGGGGCGCATGGAAATGGTCGGCAAGCCCAATGAAATTCCCCCGGTTCAGGCTGAGGTTCAGGCCGAGATTGACAAGGCCGAAGGCCGCTCATGGCCCATGGCTTCCCACGAGCGGTTTGCGTTCTATGATTTGGCGAAGAAGGCCTATTGCGTCATCATGACGGGGGAACTGCGGGGTTATGGCTGCTTCGTGTTCAAGAAGGGCGTCATCATACAGAAGCAGTCATGACCGCCAGCAAGCCGCGCATTGCCATTCTCGGAATTTTCGTGGCCGACCTCGCCTTCCGGGCCAAGCGCCTGCCGCTGATGGGTGAATCGCTGCTGGGCCAGGGCTTTGCCATGGGGCCGGGCGGCAAGGGATCGAACCAGTCGGTGGCGGCGGCAAGGGCGGGCGGCGAGGTGAGCTTCATCGCCAAGCTGGGCCGCGATTCCTTCGGCGATATCGCACTGAAAACCTGGGCCGCTGACGGCATCGACACCTCGCAGGTGCTGATTTCGGATTCCGCGCCCACGGGGGCCGCCTTCATATTCGTCTCGAGCGAGACGGGCGACAACGCCATTATCGTGGAGACGGGGGCGGCGGGAACGCTCACGCCTGATGATGTCACCGCTGCGGAAAAAACGATTTCGGGGGCAAAGGTTTTTGTCACCCAACTCGAAACTTCGGAAGCCGCCAGCCGGCGCGGGCTGGAACTGGCGCGGAAAGCTGGCGTCACCACAATTTTCAATCCGGCGCCCGCGGCAAAAATCGATACGGCCATCTATGGGCTCTGCGACTATGTCACGCCCAATGAAACCGAAGCGATGCAGATCACGGGGGTTTCCGTCAACACGGTTGACGAGGCGCGAAAGGCGGGCGATGCGTTATTAAAGCTCGGCGCCAGGAACGCGCTCATCACGCTCGGCTCCAATGGCGCGCTGCTGCACAACGCCGCGCAATCCGTGCATGTGCCGGGCTACAAGGTGAAGGTTGTTGAAACCACAGGCGCGGGCGATGCCTTCAACGGGGCCTTCGCGGTGGCCATCGGCGAGGGGCGCGCAGCCGTGGACGCCATGCGCTTTGCCTGCGCCTGCGCGGCGCTCTCGGTCACCAAGGCCGGAACCGCGCCTTCGATGCCGGCGCGGGCCGAGATCGACGCGATGATGGCGAAGGGGAGCTAGATGGCCAGGATCGTCTATTCCATGATGGTGTCGCTCGACGGCTACATCGCCAGGCCCGACGGAGACATTGGCCTGCCGGTTCCCGAAGAGGCACTGCACCAGCATTTCAACGACATGATGGAGCAGACCTCGATGGAGCTCTGCGGGCGGCGGATGTATGAGGCGATGCGCTTCTGGGACAGCCCGGAGCGGGAGGCCAGCGCCTCGAGGGTCGAGCGGGATTTTGCCCGCGCCTGGCAAAAGACCCCGAAGATTGTGTTTTCGACGACGCTGCGGGAAGTGGGCCCCAATGCCCGCCTGATGAACGGCGGCGCCGAGAACCTGGCAAGCGCCCTCAAGCTGGAAAAGGATGGCTACATCAGCGTGGCCGGCGCCAATCTTGCGGCGCATCTCGCACGGGCAAATCTTATCGACGAGTACCGGCTCTACACGCACCCGGTCGTGCTGGGCGGCGGCAAGCCTTACTTCCAGTCCGGCCTGTCGCTGACGTTGATGCCGCTTGGCACGGAAAGCCTTCCCCAGGGCGTGACGCTGCTGCGGTATGGGCCGGTGGTTTGAGGGGTACCTCCGACATCGGAACCTAAATAGGCTTTTAAACCTATTAGGAGCGTGCTACAGCCGGTTTCTGGTATAGTCCGCTAGGGTGGTAGCGTAAAGGAACAAATTCCTGTGTACGGGCTTCCTGAGTGAGGCAGGACTAATTTCAACTTTAAGTTTTAGTTTCTTGCGATGCGTACTTAGAATCTCTAAGATTGAATTTCTATAAGACTCGGGGTGACTATCCGTACGGTTCTGGGTGACCGGACCTCCTTACAGCTTTTCGTAAAAAATTTTGATAACGCCAAACTTATGCCAGTCTAGATC
>CADEEO010000154.1 GCA_902826365.1 uncultured Hyphomicrobiales bacterium
GCCCTCTCCCAGCTGTCGCGCCAGGTCGAGAACCGCGACGACAAGCGCCCGCAGCTCGCGGATTTGCGCGAATCGGCTCGATCGAGCAGGACGCCGACGTGGTGCTCTTCATCTACCGCGAGGAATATTACCTCGCCCGCAAGGAGCCGCGCCCCAACACCACCGAGCATCAGGAATGGCAGGACCTGATGGACAAGGTAAACGGCGTCGCCGAAGTCATCATCGGCAAGCAGCGCCACGGCCCTACGGGAATCGTGGAATTGCAGTTCGACGCCAGCCTCACCAAGTTCCAAAACCTCATCCGCGCCGACTACCTGCCGGAGCAGTTTAGCTAGCTCCCATTTTATGCCGCATTTTGGCAACAAGGATACAAGCGGTTTAACTGGGGTGGAGTTTTCACATGTTTGTTGTCCAGCTTTTACTCGCGGCCACAGTTTGCCTCGTTTCCAGTAATCTCGCTTTCGCTGAGGAAAAATTTTTTCCTGCCGGAACCTTTGGTTCGAAGCAATTGGATGATTTTCGTAACAACTGGTACAGCAAGCAATTGCGGGTATTGCAGGAGACGTCACTTTACGGGTCGCCGCCTGCTCATGAAACCTACCGTTTTACCTGGCTTCGAAGCTTCCATCATCCAATGACATTTCGATTGGAAATAGCTGAGCAGTGCGCAGCAACTCTGACCATCAAAGAAACTGATGGCGCACTTGGTTATGGGCCCGGCAAAATAATTTTGAACAAGACCATGGATGTAGGGAAAGCAGACTGTGAGAAGCTTGTTGCAAGTCTCGAGGACATGAAGTTCTGGTCCTTGGCAACTTCGTCTTCGGAACTGGGTATGGATGGCGCCCAATGGATTCTGGAGGGTTCAAAGAATGGCAGATATCACATCGTAGACCGTTGGACACCTTTAAGCGGTGCTTTTTATGAATGGGCGCTCTCACTTATGAAGCTGGCCGACGTGCCGTTGGGCGAAATTTACTAATAGCCCAAACAACCCAAAATCTTGCACCTTGCCCCCAAACCCCGTAAAGCGCGGGGCCATGGATCAGACCGCAACCACGCCAAAAGACCTTGCCGGTGCTGTGCTCTCAATTGACTTGAGCGCAATCCAGAAGAATTGGCGCTATCTCAACAGCCACGCGGGCTCGGCCGAATGCGGCGCCGCCGTGAAAGGCAATGCCTATGGCCTGGGCGTCGAGCCCGTTGGGCGCGCCTTGTGGGAAGCGGGCTGCCGCAGCTTCTTCGTGGCTCGCCCCAAAGAAGGCGAAGAATTGCGTGGGGTTCTTCCCGAAGCCACAATCTACGTGCTCGACGGCCTGTTCCCCGGCCAGGCCGAATTCTATGCCCAGAACAATCTGCTGCCCGCGTTGATCTCCACCGAAGAGGCGCGCGAATGGGCCGCCTTCGGGCGCGTCTATGGCCGGAAGCTTCCCTGCGCCATTCATGTGGACACGGGCATCAACCGCCTGGGCTTTCCCATCGCCGAATACACCGCCTTGCTCGCTGAGACCGCGACAATGGAAGGCCTGAACGTCAGCCTGCTGATGAGCCATCTCGCCTGCGCCGAAGAAGCCACGCATCCTCTCACTCTCAAACAGCGCGATACGTTCCGCGACGTCCGCGCGAAACTCCCCGGCGTTCCCGCAAGCCTCGCCAATTCCAGTGGCATATTTCTCGGCAAGGACTACGCCCATGATCTCGTCCGCCCCGGCATCGCCATCTATGGCGGCAACCCGACCCCGGCGCTGGCTAATCCCATGCAGGCCGTGGCCCTCCTCGAAGGCACCATCCTGCAAACCCGCACCGTCCACGCCGGCGAAACCGTGGGCTATGGCGCAACCTGGCAGGCCGCCCGCGAAACCCGCATCGCCGTGCTGGGTGCGGGCTACAAGGATGGCGTGCCCCGCGCTTTGAGCTCCGGCAACAGCGCCACCCCGCCCCAGGTTTTCCTCGGCGGCAAGCGCTGCCCTATCATCGGCCGCGTCTCCATGGACATGATGGCCATCGATGTGACCGATCTCCCCCGCGCCGTGGCCCATGGCGACAGCGCCGAAATCCTCGGGCCCCACATCCTGATCGATGAAGCCGCCGCCTGGGCCGGCACCATATCCTATGAATTGCTCACCCGTTTGGGCAGCCGTTATGCCAGACTCTATTCTGAACTCGATTCGGGACTTCAATCTTGAACCCTTTCCAGCCCATCGGCCGTGCCGTGCTTGCCCTCCTCGCGGAAATTGGCCGCGTCAGCCTTTTTCTCAAGGATGCGATCGTGCAGGGCCTCACCCCCACCTTTTATGGCCGCCAGATCCTCGAGCAGATGTGGCGCATCGGCTACAACTCGCTCCCCGTTGTCGGCCTCACCGCCTTCTTCACCGGCGGCGCGCTCGCCTTGCAGATCTACCAGGGCTCAACCCCTGGAACCGCCAGCACATTGGTTCCAAATATCGTTGCCCTCGGCATCACCCGTGAACTCGGCCCCGTGCTGGGCGGCCTCATGGTGGCGGGCCGCGTCGGCGCATCGATTGCCGCTGAACTCGGCACCATGCGCGTCACCGAACAGATCGATGCCCTTGTCACCCTGTCAACCAATGCCTTCAAATATCTCGTGGGGCCGCGGCTCATCGCGGCGGTTGTAACCCTGCCCATCCTTGTGGCCATCGGCGATACCATCGGCATCATGGGCGGCTACATCGTCGGCACCCGTTCGCTTGGCATGAACTCCTATGCCTACATCAAAACGACGGCGGATTTTTTGCATCTGGATGATGTCACCTCCGGCCTCATCAAGACCGCCGTCTTCGGGCTCATCATCGCCATCATGGGCTGCTATCACGGCTTCAATTCCAAGGGCGGCGCGCAAGGCGTGGGCCGCGCCACCACCAATGCCGTTGTCTCCGCCTCCATTCTCATTCTCGCCGCCAACTTCGCTCTCACCAACCTGCTGTTTACGGAGTGAGCCATGGCTGACGGTCACATCATCCTGCAAGACCTGCGCAAGAGCTTTGGCCCGAAGCACGTGCTGAACGGCGTCAGTCTCTCCGTGCCGAAGGGCCATTCCCTTGTGGTCATCGGCGGCTCCGGCACCGGAAAATCCGTGATGCTGAAATGCGTGCTCGGAATCCTCCGCGCCGATTCAGGCTCCATCCGGATCGGCGGCGAGGAAGTCGTGGGGCTGAAGGGCGCGGCCCGCGATGATTATCTCTCGCGCTTCGGCATGCTGTTCCAGGGCTCGGCCCTTTTTGACTCCATCCCCGTCTGGGAAAATGTCGCCTTCGGCCTGATCCAGGGCCGCAACATGGCCCGCGCCCAGGCCAGGGACATCGCCATCGAGAAGCTCAGCCAGGTTGGCCTCACAGCCGAAGTGGCCAAGCTCTACCCGGCGGAGCTTTCCGGCGGCATGCAAAAGCGCGTGGGGCTGGCCCGCGCCATCGCCGCCGATCCCGAAATCATTTTCTTCGATGAGCCCACCACCGGCCTTGATCCCATCATGGCCGACATCATCAACAAGCTGATCGTCGATTGCGTGAAGCGCCTCGGCGCCACCACCATTTCGATCACCCACGACATGGCCTCGGCCCGCAAGATCGCCGATGACATCGCCATGATCCACAAGGGCGAAATCATCTGGCAGGGCCCCGCCAAAACCATCGACTACAGCGACAACCCCTACGTCGACCAGTTCATCCACGGCCGCGGCACCGGGCCGATCCAGATGGAAGTGCTGAAGGCTTAGCTTAAAAGAAGGGATAGAAGGTCGGAAGTGTCCCGTACCTAGTAATTTAGAGCCACTATGTGCATCTTCACTCAAAAAAATTCCAAACCCTTGAGAGCTAAGTCAAGAAAACCCACCGGCACAGAACCAATTGTCGTGAGCGATTGCTTCATACATAGCAGTTTGCCAAGAATTCAACTGGTTCGCTCTTCGCGATTGCCATTGGTGACGAAGTTCCGTCTGCACAGCAGTTAACCCTCCTGCGTCGAAGTGCATCTGAAGATTGTGCCTGATATTCGCAAGTTCCCGCGCTCCTTCGCTCGAATACAAATTATCAAGTCCAAAAAGCGCGAAGTGAGCCGAGACGCGGGCGAAAGTTACGTCGTCCCAGCTTGCGGGACGAACCACCGAAAAAACAATTCCACATGGATTTTGTTGCACAACTTGAGCTACCAACCATTGATCTGGAGAAACGTCGTCAAAGTATGGATGCATTATTAATTCCTCCGCAGCCGTCGGCGCTAAAGAAAGTTTCAATTTGTTGCACTCCATGCACATTCCAACCAAATTCATAGGTGTTACTGCTAGCGCTGGATAATGCGTTTTAGGCAAGAAATGATCTAGGGTAGAGACATTGCGTTGATCGCAGAAGGGGCAGCGGTCACCTTTCGGCAGCAATTTGATCTGGTCGTAGATCCAGCGGCCCGGTCCAGCCTTACCCGCCATGCGCTGATCATAGACATCTACCATTTCGTCACGAGTGACTATCCCTCCTACCGAACCAGACGCGGCAATCAGGTTTAACGTTCTGGCTTCGCCCCTAACTTCATAATCATCTGCCGCAACGGCAATGATCGGAGCAATACTGGTCAATCGTACTCGAAGTGCTGAATCTCTAATGCGGCTTATACATATCTCAAAAGTTTCGCTTGCGCTAAAGGTAGGGCTTTGAACAGTCCACATTTCATTGGCCCCCGCGTGCATTGCGCGCTGCCAGCAAGCTACTAATGAGAGCGCGCCCTTCCGAACCAACCTCGTTGTCAAATGTCGCCATTACGGCTTCAACACTGTTCAATTCGCCTATGGTTTCTGCTAACATTTTGTGAAAGCCGGAGCGAGTTACCTCAAGGCCGAACACCTCTCTTGTCAAAACGCCTACGTTTTCGCTGAATTTCTCGATTTCGGGTCGGTCGGCC
>CADEEO010000155.1 GCA_902826365.1 uncultured Hyphomicrobiales bacterium
ATATGCCTCGTCAATTGTCCCCGCTTCGCCGGAGCGGTCCGTGGCGGTGGAGCTGATGTAATCAAGCACCCGCTCCAGCACCGTATGCAGCCGCCGCGCCCCGATGTTCTCGATTGAAGAATTGATCTCGGTGGCGATGTTGGCGATGGCCACGATGCTTTCCTCGGTGAAGTTGAGCTCGATCCCCTCGGTTCCCAGCAGCGCCTTGTATTGCTTGATCAGGCTGCATTCGGGCTCGGTGAGAATGCGGCGGAAATCTTCGCGGCCAAGAGCCTTGAGTTCAACCCTTATGGGCAGACGGCCCTGCAATTCCGGCAGCAGATCGGAAGGCTTGGCGATGTGAAAGGCGCCCGAGGCGATGAACAGCACGTGGTCGGTTTTCACCGGGCCGTATTTTGTGGAAACCGTGGTGCCTTCGATGAGCGGCAGCAGGTCGCGCTGCACCCCTTCGCGGCTCACGTCGCCGCCCTGGCGCTCGGCCCGGGCGCAGATCTTGTCGATCTCGTCGAGAAAAACGATGCCATTGTTTTCGACGAGGTCAATCGCTTCCTGGTTGATCTGCTCCGGGTCGAGAAGCTTGTCGCTTTCCTCGGCGATCAGAAGCTCGTAACTCGCCTTCACCGTCATGCGCCGCGTCTTGGTGCGCCCGCCGAAAGCCTTGCCCATGATCTCGGAAATATTGATCACGCTTGCCGAGCCTCCCGGCATTCCCGGAATGTCGAAAGCGGCGCCGCCCGTATCGGCAACCTGGATTTCGATTTCCTTGTCGTCGAGCGCATTGCTGCGCAATTTCTTGCGGAAATTATCCTTGGTGATTTCCGAGGCATTGGCGCCCACCAGCGCTTCCAGCACCCGCGTCTCGGCGTTGAGATGGGCCTGCGCCTCCACATCCTTGCGCCGCGTCACCTTCACCATGCCGATGCCGGCCTCGACGAGATCGCGGATGATCTGGTCCACGTCGCGGCCCACATAGCCCACCTCGGTGAACTTCGTGGCCTCGACTTTGAGGAACGGCGCATTGGCGAGCTTCGCCAGCCGCCGCGCGATTTCGGTTTTGCCGACGCCGGTGGGCCCGATCATCAGGATGTTTTTCGGCGACACTTCTTCGCGCATCACGCCAGTGAGCTGCTTGCGCCGCCAGCGGTTGCGCAAAGCCACGGCCACGGCGCGCTTGGC
Source organism: uncultured Hyphomicrobiales bacterium (assembly GCA_902826365.1). GTDB lineage: Bacteria > Pseudomonadota > Alphaproteobacteria > Rhizobiales > Aestuariivirgaceae > Aestuariivirga. The sequence continues at coordinate 1,177 of CADEEO010000155.1, forward strand.
GTCATTCTGCCCGACGATGTAGCGGTCCAGTTCGGAAACAATTTCACGGGGGGAAAAGTCAGTCATCCACATTCGTCTCTTTTAACATTTGTCATTCCCGCGAAGGCGGGAACCCAACTTGCTTTCATCATAGAACACAGTTGGATCAATATCGTCATGAAGATCAATCCAGTTTGGATTAAGCGCTTCAATCATATTAACCTTCCATTCCCTGTTCCATTTCTTGATCTGCTTTTCCCTGCGGATTGCAGCATCCATGCTCACATGATGTTCATACCAAACCAAACTCTTCACATCATATTTTGAGGTAAACCCGGCAATTGTTCCATCCTTGTGCGTGGCAACGCGGTTCCAAAGTGCCGAAGTTACACCAACATAAATGGTCCCCCGCGGGCCATTCGCAAGGATGTAAACAGCGGGAAATTTTTCTTCACTCATGTTGCAGGCAAAGTTGGGTTCCCGCCTTCGCGGGAATGACGGTTGGTTGGTGCGGCCGCCGGCGGAACCAGGTTGCGGATGCTCTGCGGAAGGATGCTCAGGACCAGGCGGCGCAAAGGTTGCCAGGCGACCGACAGCACCAGCACGGTGCCGCCGACAATCAGGATCGAGAAACCCAAGCTTCCCGACCCGACACCGGACCACGTCAGAATCTGCGAATTCGCATAGCCGAGATAGAGGAGCGACGAAACCAACAGGGCGCGCCGGTCAATGGCGAGCGCCACAAAGCTCAGGACCGCAAAAAGTGACAGGATGGCGATGGCAGTGCCCGTGCTCAATGCGTCTTCCGACATGAGCGGGTGAACAATGGAATGCACGATCAGCGGCGCGGCCAAGAGATGCAGCCAGAAGGCAATGTCGGTGCGCTGCGTCACCCGGTTGCGGTCAGACATGTCAAACTTCATGGCGGCAAGGAAGACCGCAATGCCAAGCGGCGTGAATACCGCTACGGGATAGTTGAGAATGAGGTTTTCGCTCACAGAGGCAATCAAAGTGGTGGCAATCGCCACAAGTCCCGCCGCGAATGCAGCGATTGTGATGGGCACATGAAACCGGAACCAATGCAGCGTCGAAGCGGCGACCGCTGCAACCCCGATAGCCAATCCATGCTTGCCATCGAAGAAATTTGCCGTTTCCGTACCGGGCACCAGGAAATGCCAGCTTGAAACCGCGCAACTCAAGACAAACGTCACTAGCAGCACGATGCTCGGCAAGGCCATGCGCTTTCTCCTGGTGAAGATTTCAGCCAGGCCCCATGAGGCAGCAGCAACGCCAAGGCTGCCCTGCTGGCCATAGCCGAGAAGATAATACAGCGCGCCAAGGAACAGCGCGATGCCGATGGTGACGAAGATGTCGTTGAAGCCGGTGATCAGCCGCAGCCGCTCTTCATCCGGATCGCTCGCCGCATTGCGGTTCTGGATCAAAAATTCCGCGAGGCTGTCGGCAGCGCTGCGATCAATCACGCCCTTGGCGACAGCGGCTTCAAGCTCGGCGCGGCCAAAGGTGAAATCGCTGGGCTGTGTCATCACAGGCTCTCAACCGTGACATTGCCATTGGTGTAAACGCAAATCTCCGCCGCAATGGCCATGGCCTTGCGGGCGATGGCTTCGGCCTCCATGTCCGTGTCGATAAGCGCCCGGGCCGCAGCCAGCGCAAAATTTCCGCCCGAGCCGATGGCGGTCACGCCACGCTCCGGTTCAAGCACATCGCCCGTGCCGGTAAGCACCAGCGTGACATTTTTATCAGCCACGATCATCATCGCCTCAAGCCGGCGCAAATAGCGGTCCGTGCGCCAGTCCTTGGCCATCTCCACGCAGGCCCTGGTGAGCTGCGCCGGATATTGCTCAAGCTTTGCCTCAAGCCGCTCAAACAGCGTCATCGCATCGGCCGTTGCCCCGGCAAAACCGGCAATCACCAGGCCCGTGCCCAGCGGGCGGACTTTGCGCGCATTGCTCTTGATCACCGTCTGCCCAAGGCTCACCTGGCCGTCGCCTGCGATCACCACCTTGCCGTTCTTGCGCACGGTTAATATCGTCGTGCCGTGCCACTGGGGGATTTCAGCCATGGTACTTTCCTGTGTTCAAGGCTTCCATGTAGGCACCCGCCCAATGAAAGAAAAGCCATTATTTTGATAAACTTAACGATTCCGGCAGGTCCATGTAGTCATTATTTGCTGCATCTGCTAAGAGGCGAGCCGAAAGTGGACCCTCATGCGCAAAGCCAGTTTAGACCGTAAAACCACGGAAACCCAGATCGCCGTTTCCATTAACCTGGACGGCACGGGAACCTATGACGTCAAGTCCGGCGTGGGCTTTCTTGATCACATGCTGGAGCTGCTGTCGCGCCATTCCCTGATCGACATCAAGCTGCGCGCCAAGGGCGACACCCACATTGATTTCCACCACACCACGGAAGACATAGGCATCGCCCTGGGCCAGGCCTTTGCCAAGGCGCTGGGCGACCGCAAGGGCATCCGCCGCTATGCCGATTGCTTGCTCCCAATGGATGAAGCGCTCACCCGCGCGGCAATCGATGTCTCGGGCCGCCCTTACCTGATCTGGAACGTGGCATTCTCCCGCCCCAAGATCGGCGAGTTCGACACGGAACTGGTGCGTGAATGGTTCCAGGCCTTCGCCATGAATGCCGGCGTGACGCTGCATGTGCAGACGCTCTACGGCGACAATTGCCATCACATTGCGGAATCTTGCTTCAAGGCGCTGGCCCGCGTGCTGCGCGGCGCCATTGAAATTGATCCCCGCCAGAAGGATCGCATTCCGTCCACCAAGGGTTCGCTCAAAGGCTGATGACGACTTATTCCATATACGCCAAACCGAATGACGCCGCCGGGGCTATTTTCCTGCCCGACAGCTTTTCCTGGGGCGCTTTCGTGTTCACCTGGATCTGGGCCCTATGGAACCGCATGTGGATTGTCGCGGTGCTTGTCGTGTCGGTGATGTTGATTGCTTCGGCCTTGCCGGCAGTGCCGCAATTTCTATTGGCGCTCGGCGTCAACATTGTCATGGGCCTGCACGGAAATGATTTGCTGGGCTGGTCGCTCACCCGGCGTCAATATTCTGAAATCGGCCTGAGCAACGGCGGCAGCCTGGAAGAGGCCGAACTGCGCTTTTATGCGGATGTGACTGATGCTCCGGCAACCGCATCGCCAAGGCCGGTCAACCACGATGTGCTCGGCCTCTTCGGCCACAAAAGCTGAACGCCATGAAGGTGGCAATTATCGATTATGGTTCCGGCAACCTGCACTCCGCCCTGAAAGCTTTCGAGCGCGCGGCGGGGGCAAGCGGGCAAATCATTGTGACCGCTGATCCCGATGTGGTGCGCAAGGCCGAACGCATTGTCCTGCCCGGCGTCGGCGCCTTCAAGGATTGCTATGAAGGCCTCATGGCCGTTCCCGGTATGCGCGACACCCTTCAGGAACAGGTGATTGCGCGCGGCAAACCTTTTCTCGGCATCTGCGTGGGCATGCAGCTCATGGCGACGCGCGGCCTTGAGCATGACATAACCCCGGGGCTGGGCTGGATAGCCGGTGATGTGAAACTGATAACGCCCGCGGACAAGAACTTGAAAATTCCCCACATGGGCTGGAACACGCTCGACGTAAAAAATCCGCACGCTCTTCTTGACGGCATAACGCTGGGAGAAGAGGGCCTTCACGCCTATTTCGTCCACTC
>CADEEO010000156.1 GCA_902826365.1 uncultured Hyphomicrobiales bacterium
TGGCGGCCTTCACCGATCCCAGGCTGAACTACAAACTTATCAGCTCCGGCGCCTATTTCGCTTACGTGAAGCATCCTTTTGCCAAGACCCCGGCCAAGTCCGTTGCCATGCGGCTGGCGGGCGAGCATGACGTTCTCTGCCTGCCGGGCTCCATGTTCGGCCCCGACCAGGACTCTTATCTCCGGCTCGCCTTTGCAAATTCGCCAGCCGAAGATATGCCGCTGCTGGTGGAACGGCTCATTGAAAGCCAGATCTAGCGCTTGAACTGCGCAGTGCGTCAATTCTTCTGCGACCTCACATAGGTGATATAACCGCGCACATCGGCGGCGGGTTCGGCATAGGCCTTGCCCAGCGACTTCTCCATGGCCGCCATGAAGGTCCTGGCCCAAGAGGGCAATGGGTAATCGACCACCGCGAGGAATTCGAGGGTGGCGGCAAGGCGAATGTCGGCGATTGAAGGTTTCGCTCCCCCGATAAAGGGTTTTCCATCCATAAAAAACTTGTGGAAGACATCGAGCGGTTCGGCGATGGCATCGTGCGCCGCCTTCTGGGCCGCAGATTTCTGTTCCGCCGTTCCGTCACTGCTGCCGACTTCGCCGGCATATTGCGGGAAGCCGAGTGAGGGATAGGTGGCGCGGGCTACCAGTGGGTAGAGCGTGCCGATGAGATAGAACATGGCGCTGTCGATCATGGCGCGCTTGGCCGGGGCCTTGGGGTAAAACTTGGTCAGTTCATGCTTGTTGCAGAGATATTGCATGATGGCGCAGCTTTCCCAGAGCACGCCCCTGGGCAGGCCCTTGGCCTCCATCATCGGCGTCAGGTGGGCCGGGTTCATGGCCAGGAATTCCTTGGTGCGGGTCTTGCCGTAAACGTCATCCTCGGTGAAGCCGAGCTTGGCGGCACGCACGAAGACGCGGGCAGCCATGTTGTTCACACTTGGTTTCAAGACATGCAGTTTCATATCATTCCTCCCTTGGTTTTTTCAGTACGGATTCTTCGGCGACCGATCTTCCGACAGCGACTGGTTTTTTCGCGTCATCAGCGCTTCGATGGCATCGGCAAGATGAACCTCGGCGATGTTGTAATCTCCGCGCGATACGCGGATTTTATGGGCTTCGAACAGGACATCCGCATGGGTGAAGCCATGAGGAGGCTCGAAGCGGTAGGAGGCCAGCTCGATCAAGAGACCAAGCGGATCGGTAAAATATATGGAATCCATGAAGCCGCGATCCTTGACGCCGCTGTGCTTTATCTTGCGATCATCGAGGCGTTTCACCGCCTGCAGGAAGGTGACGCGGGAAACGGAAAAGGCAATGTGATGGACGCAGCCGGGGTCGGTGGGGGTGCGGCGCGGATCGGGCTTGCGGCCCTCGTCGGTGAAGACGGTTATCAGGCGCCCGTCGCCGGGATCAAAATAAAGATGGCTTTCGGACGCGCGGTCCAGGTTGGGCTGTTCGAAAATGAAAGGCATGCCGAGCACGCCTTCCCAGAAATCAATGGAAGTCTGGCGGTTGGCGCCGGTGAGGGTGATGTGGTGGACGCCCTGGCTTTGGAGTTTTTGCATGGGATTCGCCTCGTGAGCTAATGCTGGACCAGTTTCGACTTGTATTCACTGCGGTGCAAGCTGCCGTAAGGCACAAGTTTGATACCGGCGGTGAAAACCAGCACATTGCGCAGCTTCGAACGAATGGCTTCGGCCAAGCCTGCATCTTCCGCCTTGCCTTTGGCAAGCTCAACCTCGATAGGAAGCGGCGGCTCCTGCTTCACGCCGGGTTGCGCCGGCTTGACCAGAATATTGCCGCTGACCTCCGGCACAAATTCACTGACCACCTCCCGGATGGCCGAAGGAAAGACATTCACCCCCCGCACAATGAGCATGTCGTCAGTGCGGCCAATGCAGCGGATGCGGGGGGCGGTGCGGCCGCATTTGCAGGGGTTGGTCCAGACTTCGACATGGTCCCTGGTGCGGAAGCGAAGCAGGGGTGCGGCCCGGTGCTGAAGATGGGTAAGCACCAGTTCGCCCCTGGCGCCATCTTCCATTGCGATGGATGCGCCACTGTCGGGATCGATCAGTTCCGCGTGGATAAAGCCGCGGCCACCCAGATGCATGCCCTGCTGATATTCGCATTCGCCCCAGAGCGAGACGCCGATATCGCCAATGCCCATGGCTTCAGTAACCCGGGCACCCCAGCCCTCTTCCAGCTTCTTGCGGAAGGCTGGTTCGCCGCCACCAGGCTCGCCCGCCACCAGCACACGCCTGACGCTTGATCCTATGAGGTCAAAGTTCTTTTCTGCAGCCCATTCAATAAGATAGGCCGCATAGGAGGGTGTAAGCACGGCGGCTTCGGGCTTCAGCATGCGAATGGCCGTCATCAGGCGCTCGGTGTTGCCGGTGCCCACGGGAACATGGCACATGCCTAATTTATCGAAGGCGGCCAATGCCGCGCCCGCCACGAAAGGCCCGGCATTGTAGGTGGATACGATGCGCTGGCCCGCTTCCACGCCGGAGGCCGAATAGCTCCTAGCCGAAGTGGTCACCCAATTGTCGAGATCACGCGCGGTCAGGGGAATGTAGCTTGGCGTGCCGGTGGTGCCGCTGGTCGAATAGATGCGCATGATTTCCGAGCGGTCAACACAGAGATGAGAGCCAATGGGATTTTCCGCCGTGCAGCTTGCCCGGATTTCGCTTTTCGCGGTGAAGGGGAGGTTCGCAATGTCAGCGAGGCCCCCTGCTCCGGCAGCGCTTATGCCGGCCGCCTTGAACTTTTTCTGATAGAAGGCCGAGTGTTCGTGGAGATATTCGAGCTGGTTGCGATAGTGGGCATCGTCGATGACGGATTGCTCCGCCCACGGACGGGTTTCAACTTCGGGCGCAAGCATCACGCCTTGTCTCCCGGCTTGTAGGTGACCGCCTCTTCCGCCTTGCCCGCCAGGAGAAAACCAACGGGATTTTCCTGTTCTTCGGCGAGGTGAGCAAGAAGGCCTGCGGTGCGCGCCAGCAAGGGGATGGCTTTCACGACGTTCACGGGAAAACCCAGGTCAAGCAGCACGGCGGCCATGGGCATGGAGACATTCATGACGAGCGGCTTGCCCCAAACCTTGGCAATGGCAAGGCGGAACTGCCGCACCAGGGCGACATGGGGACCGCTGACGCCGCGCTGATCCGCCAGTTCAAGAATGCGCTCGGTGCGTGGGTCAAGCGGACGGTGCACGGGATGGCCAAAGCCCGGGGCCTTGCCACCAGCGTTCTTCATGTCGCGGGCCATCTGCTCTGCTACTGTCTTCACGTCACCGCCGGCAAGCACCTTGGCCTGCGCTTCGGCCAAGAGCTTGGCACACAGTTCAGCAGTGCCCAGGATGACCGGGCCGCAGCCCAGCAAGCCCGCGGCAAGGGCGCCCTGCAAGGACCCGGGATCAGCGGCGAGCGTCATTCGCGCGGCAACCGAAGTTGGCATCATGCCATGCTCGGCGATGGCAATGAGCAGGAGATCGAGGAAGTCCCGCTGCGTTTCGGTTGGTTTGCGCCCGGTCAACAGCAGATGAAAATATTCGGTGAAGCTCATGCGTCCCATCAGGTCGCGGCAAAGGTCCAGCCCGCGCACGTCGACACGATCCGGGTGGGCCTGGCAGATATGAGTCTCTGCGACGCCGGCTTTGCCAATTTGCATGTGTCACCTTGGGCTAAATGAAATCGATCACATCATATATCGGCCCGGGCTTTCGGCAAGGTCCGCAGGTCAGGGCCTGGGATGGGCCGCCTGCCAAGCCTGCGCGCCGCGCTGCGCTTCGCCTAACTGTTCCGGGGTCAGACGCGCCGCTATCTGGTCACGATTGTCGGTTGCATCGTCCAGGTCTTTCGGCGTCAGCGCCGAACCGGCCTGAACCGCCAGATCCAGCCATTGATGCGCGATCACGAAGTCCGGAGGCACGCCGCGGCCATTGGCATGCATGAGACCGAGATTGTATTGGGCCTTGGCATAGCCCTGATCGGCCGCGAGCTGATACCATTTCACCGCTTCGACATAATCCTGGGGAACGCCGAGGCCATATTCATACATGGAGCCAAGGCTGTTTTGAGCGGCGGCATCGCCTTGGGCCATGGCGGCCCGATACCACTTTATCGCTTCGACATAATCCTGGGTAACACCTTGGCCGAGGTCGTAGCTGACACCGAGACGAAATTGAGCTGCGACGTGGCCCTGTTCGGCGGCAAGCCGGTACCACTTGGCGGCCCGGCCATAGTCCTGGGGCACACCGAGGCCGCTTTCGCAGCTCAGGCCCAAATCGAATTGGGCGGGGGCATAGCCCTGGACGGCGGCCAGACGGTACCATTTTGCAGCAGCAGAAGGATTCTGGGGGCCGCCGCGCCCATTTGCGGCCATTGTGCCGAGGCTGTACTGGGCCGACGGATAGGCCTGGCCGGCGGCGAGGCTGAGCCATTTTACGGCCTCTGCAGCATCCTGAGAAACGCCGTGGCCCATGTCATAGGCGACGCCTAGATTGGCCTGGGCAGCGGCCAGGCCCTGACCGGCTGAAAGCCTGAACCATTTCACCGCCTCAGTATAATCCTGGGTCACGCCCTTGCCCTGATCGTACAGGATCCCAAGGCCATTTTGGGCAGCGGCATTGCCTTGGCCGGCAGCAAGCCTGTACCATTTCAAGGCCCTGGCGAAGTCCTGGGCCACGCCCTTTCCCTTGTCATGCATTTCCCCAAGGTGGCCTTGGGCCACAGCCTCGCCTTGATCGGCTGCGCGCTGATACCAAATGGCTGCTTCGGCATAATCCAGCAGCACACCACGCCCCATCTCGTGCATCAA
>CADEEO010000157.1 GCA_902826365.1 uncultured Hyphomicrobiales bacterium
GCTGCCGGTTTCACCATGGCGGCGATCTCCAGCTTGGATACTCCATTCATCAGCAGCGAAAAGCCCATGTTTTCCGCCACGGTCATGTGCGGATAAAGCGCATAGTTCTGGAACACCATGGCGATGTCGCGCTCTTTGGGCGGCATCTTGTTGACCACGCGTCCGCCGATGCGGATCTCGCCTGCGGTGATATTCTCCAGGCCCGCCAGCATGCGCAGCAAAGTTGACTTGCCGCAGCCCGAAGGGCCAACAAGAATGACGAACTCGCCGTCGGCGATTTCGATGTTGACGCCCTTGATGATGGGCACGGCGCCAAAGGATTTCCGGACGTTGATAAAATCGACCGGCGCCATACACATCCTCCCGCTAACGTTCCGAAACCAACGTTTTCAAAGACAGCAAATACGGCCTCTTGGCGGGCCGTTATCGAGCTTCGCTGTCTGAAACTGGCGAGGTCACTGTAACCGCCTCACTCGATTAGTCAAACATTAGGGCGGGAAGAATTCAGGCAGGCCATTAGACTTTGGTATTACATTGAATGAATTTATTTCAGCGGTTCAGTCTGGAACAGCAGCACATTCAATCCGCCATGGGACACGGACCGGCCCGTCGGCGCGAATGGGAGGTCGGTTGCCTTGGCCAATGATGTATCGGTTGTGATCAATCCCACGCGCCATCCGGAAAACCGCGTCAAAAGCGTTTTCCCAAGCGCGGCGTAAAGCGTGACAAGCGGCTTCTTGTCGCCGATGCGCATGCCATAGGGCGGATTGACGATCACCAGTCCCGGCGGCCCGGGCGGCGGCGTTATATTGCTGACCGCATGATGCTGAAACACCGTGAAGTCCGCAACGCCCGCGCGTTCCGCATTGGCATGGCTCATCCGGATCGCCCCCGCATCACGGTCGCTGCCAAAGAAATGCAGGGCGGGCTTTACGGCCTGCGCTGAACTCCGCAGGCGCTTCCAGGCGCCTTCATCGAAACTTGTGAGCTGCTCGAAAGCAAAGCGCCGCGCCCGGCCCGGATTGAGCTTCGCCGCGATTTCCGCCGCCTCGATCACGAAAGTGCCGGAGCCGCACATCGGATCGACCACGGTTTCATTGCCGTCATAGCCGCATTGTCGCAGGAAAAGCGAAGCCATGGTTTCGCGCATGGGCGCCTTGGCGACGGCCTCCTTGTAACCCCGCTTGTGCAGCGACGGGCCCGAAGTATCGATGCTGATGGTGCAGAGATTATCTTCGAAGCGCGCCATGATGCTTAATTCCGCCTCAGGCGAAATGGGCGCACCGAGTTCTTCGCGGATCGCCGTTTCAATCCGCTGCGCCGCGGCACCTGCATGGTAGATGCGCGACTTTTTGCTGGTCACCTCGACTTTGACCGGCACATCGGAACGTAAGTTTTCGCCCCATGGAAATTTGCGCGCGAGCTTGTCGAGCTGCGCCAGGTGGCCCGCATGAAACGCGCCGATGCGCGCCAGTACGCGCGTCGCCCCGCGGATTTCAAGATTGGCCCGCCAAACCTCCGGCCACCCGCCCCGCAGCACGACGCCACCGATCACCGGTTTGGGGTCAATGAAGCCCTTGGTTGATACCTCGTCGCAAAGCACCGTCTCAAGGCCGGGCGGGCAAACCAGGAATAATTCAAAATCTTTGATCAGGGCCGGCATGGATCGAAGTTCAGCCGCAGGCCCGGGCGGGCCCAAGGCAGGCTCACGACCTTGCCGGTGCTCGACAATGTCAGGTAGGCGGTCATGAGATCCGGCCCGCCGAAGCAGATGTTGGTGCAGTAGGGATCGGGCGTGGCGATAAATTCAATAAACCAGCCATCCGGCGCAATGACGTTGATGCCGCCCAGCACGAGTGTGGCCACGCAGATATTGCCGTCCTGCTCCACCGCGAGCGAATCATAGGACGTGTAACCCGGCGGGCCCGCCAGATGGCGGCCGCCATTCTCATGTGGCGGCCGTTTGCGGATGACGCCCGGCGAAACGATATCGAAAGCCCACAGGTGGCCAGTGCGCGTCTCGGCCACATAAACCGTTTGCTCGTCGGGTGAGAGGCCCACGCCGTTCGACATGATCATGGGCTGCACGAGTTCGCTGATATGGCTGCCATCGGTCTTGGCATAATAGAGGCCGCCGAAGTCCGTGTCGCGGGAGCGCCGTTTCCCAAGATCGGTGAAATAGAAGCCGCCGTGACGGTCGAAGACAATATCATTGGGACCTTTGAGCGGGTATTCGCCGCAATGGGTGTAGAGCACCTCCACCTTGCCCGTATCGATATCGATGCGCTCAATCCGGCCGCCGCTGTAGTCATCCGGCTGGCCCGTAGGCATCAGCTTGCCGTCCACAGTTTTCCAGGAAAATCCGCCGTTGTTGCAGATGTAGAGATAGCCATCCGGCCCGAAAGCCGCGCCATTTGGCCCGCCGCCCGGCGTTGCAATTATGCTCTTGCGCCCGTTTGCGTCGATGCGCGTGACGCAACCTTTGGCAATTTCCACCACCAGCATGGCGCCATCCGGCAGCATGACCGGCCCCTCCGGAAAAGCGAGGCCCGAAGCAATTTCTGTCAAAGGAGGTGTCATGGTCTATTCCTGCCGATGCTCAGCGTATGAACTGCTGGTTCGGGGAAACTCTGGCGGAATGCATCGCCACATTCAACCCCGCAGGATTCGCCGCGCCGAATCAGCGCTCAATCCCTCCTCGATTTCCGCGCCAATCTCGGTGAGATGAAAGCTGAGCGTGTTCCTGAACATGTCGTAATCATGCTTGCGCACCGAAGGGTGGACCGGCAGGTTTTCGAAGATTTCCCGGGACCGTGCCTTGGGGATGACGTGAATTGCATGCGGCGCCGCCAGCCCGGCCTTGAGCAAGTCGCGTTCGAGGTCCAGCAGGGCTATTTGCCAGAAATCCGCGCTCCCTTCCGCAGGAACCGGATAGGCTGAAACGATTTCACCGGCCAACGATTGCAGCATTACGTTGATTGAATCTGCATCGCCGGCATCCAGGTTGCGGAGGCGGGCTGCGAGCGCTTCCGCGACCATGGCGAGGGTGGCCGGAAAAGAAAACCAGCGGGCCTTTTCGTAGGCTTCCTGAAACGCCTTTTCAGCCAACAGGGTTGTAAACATCATGTTGGCCCTGGCTTGGGTGTATTCCGAGATCGACTTCTGGGCGAGATAGGCCGCGCGGCTTTCCAGAAAATCCCGTAGCTCTGCGCGCGAAGATAGTTTGGGACCCAGAAAAATCCGGGACAGGAATGCAAGCCAGTTCATCATTTTACTTTTGCATTGCAGCATAAAACGCGCAAGCCGTGTGATGCCCATGAGTCGAAAGTAGGGCTATCGGACCACTTCAGCCAATGCTAGAAAATTGGTTGCGCCCGGATTCTGCCTGTCGCCTGAATGTCACGATTGTGCAGATGCGTGTGCAAAAGAGGGGACATATCCTAGCAACTCACTGTGGGAGGGACTGGCTGATGGCTAGCTCGAATTCGGAAGGTCACTGGGCTGCGACCAGCAGGCTGATGTATATTGCATTGGGCCTTTGGGCGTTTTTCAGTTTTTTCATTCATTTTTTCGTCAATTCGCTGAACGCAATCGTCATATTCGGATTCCCCCTGGGATTCTGGTTTGCGGCGCAAGGCTCGCTTGTGGCCTTTGTGCTGATCCTGTTCTGGTTCGCCCGCAAGCAGGATGACATTGACCGTGAATTCGGCATGGCGGAGGAGGATTGATCATGGCAAACCAGGCAACCGGCGAGCAAGGGTTTCTCGCCAACCTCGGCAAGGTTTACGGCATCTATACCGGCGGCTTCCTCGCCTTCATCATTCTGGTCGCAATCCTTGAACAGCTTGGCGTGCCCAACCGCGTTTTGGGCTACCTCTTCGTAGGCTTCACCATCCTCGTCTACGCCTTCATCGGCATCCTGTCGCGGACCGCGCAGGTGTCGGAATATTACGTGGCGGGCCGCAAGGTTCCCGCCTTCTATAACGGCATGGCCACGGGTGCTGACTGGATGTCGGCGGCATCATTCGTGGGCATGGCAGGCTCGCTCTATGCCTTGGGTTACGACGGCCTCGCCTTCGTGCTCGGCTGGACCGGCGGCTATGTGCTGGTATCTGTTCTGTTGGCGCCCTTCCTGCGCAAATTCGGCGCCTACACCGTGCCGGACTTCCTCGCGGCGCGTTATGGCGGCAACCTTGCCCGCTTCCTTGGCGTGATCGTGCTCATTTGCTGCTCGTTCACCTATGTCGTGGCGCAAATCTACGGCACGGGAATCATCGCCTCGCGCTTCCTCGGCCTTGACTTCACCATTGCGGTCTATGCCGGGTTGGCGGGCATCCTTGTCTGCTCCATGCTGGGCGGCATGCGCGCTGTGACATGGACCCAGGTTGCGCAGTATATCGTGCTCATCGTTGCCTACCTCACGCCTGTCGTCATCCTGTCCACCCAGAAATACGGGGTTCCTATCCCGGAGCTCATGTATGGCCAGGCCCTGCAGGATATCACCGCGCGCGAACAGCAGATCATCGAGCAGGGGCTCAATGTCGGCAATACGCTGAAACCGCACATCCAGGCGTTTCAGACCTATGACCGCTTGAACTACTTTGCCCTCATCCTTTGCCTGATGGTGGGCACGGCGTCCCTGCCGCATATCCTCATGCGCTACTTCACGACACCGTCGGTGCGTGATGCGCGCAAGTCGGTGGCCTGGTCCCTGTTCTTCATCTTCCTGCTTTATTTC
>CADEEO010000158.1 GCA_902826365.1 uncultured Hyphomicrobiales bacterium
AACCACCGACACGCGGATTTTCAGTCCGCTGCTCTACCAACTGAGCTACCTGGGCACGCCACGTGCGCCGCGTTGTAGAGGATAGGATTTGCGCTTGCAAGAAAGAAAGCCAAAACGCCTTTAACACTGCAAAACAGGATTGGTCCCGGAAAACTTGCGCCATTCAGGGCAAAAAAGGCCTGCGGCAGGAACCCCCGATATATTGCTTCTTCGCCCCAGTAGCGTTAGAAAAACGCCTTGAATCAGGAGCAGGGACCTGGATGCCGATTACACGCCGCGCGTTGCTGACCTCCGGGCTTGTTGCCGGGTTCCTTCCCGCCTCCCCGGTGCTTGCCCAGTCGGGCGAGCCATTTCCGGTCCCCGAGTCCGAAGCGAAAAAGGTCCCCTATAAGTTCCAGCGCCGCGAGATGGCCTATAAAACCCAGGAGCCTGCGGGAACCATCGTCGTCGATACCAGGCGCTGCTTTCTCTACCATGTGCTGGGCGGCGGCCAGGCGATGCGCTACGGCGTCTCCGTTGGCAAATCGAGCAAGGCGTGGACGGGCGAGGCAGTCATCAAGCGCATGGCGAAATGGCCCGTATGGGTGCCAGCCCCCTATCATCTTGAGCAAATCCCCTCGCTCGCCAAACACATCAATGGCATGCCTGGAGGCCTCGACAATCCGATGGGCGCGCGCGCCATGTATCTCTATCAAGGCGAGGTCGACACGATCAACCGCATCCACGGTTCCGCCAAGCCATCCGAAATCGGCAGCAAAAAAACCGCAGGCTGCTTCGGCATGCTGAACATCGACATCATCCACCTCTATGACCGGGTGGCGATCGGAACCCGCGTCGTGGTGCCGGGTTAGACTTACTCCTTAACCGCACCGGTCATCGATGACACGTAGTGGTCCACGAAGAACGAATAGAGGATGACCACCGGCAGCGAACCGAACAGCGCTCCCGCCATCAACGCGCCCCATTCAAAAATGTCGCCGCGCACAAGCTCCGTGAGAACGCCAACGGGAATCGTCTTGTTTTCCGACGACTGAATGAAGGTGAGGGCATAGATGAACTCGTTCCACGACAGGGTGAACGCGAAAATTCCCGCCGAAATGAGTCCCGGCACCGCCAGCGGCAGGATGATGCGGCGCAAAATCTGCCAGCGGGTGGCCCCGTCCACCAAGGCGCTTTCCTCAAGCTCATAGGGTATCGAACGGAAATATCCCATGAGAAGCCAGGTGCAGAAGGGGATGAGGAATGTGGGGTAGGTGAAGATCAAGGCAAAGCGCGAGTCATAGATGCCGATGTTGAAGACGATGAAAGCCAGCGGGATGAACAGGATCGAGGGCGGCACCAGATAGGCCAGGAAGATCAGAAGCCCGGTGGTCCGCGCCCCGGTGAAGCGCACCCGCTCGATGGCATAGGCGGCAAACACCGAGGCAAACAGCGAAAGAAAGGTGGAGGCCACTGAAACCAGAATGGTGTTCCACAGCCAGCCCGGATAGGACGTTTCGAAAAGCAGATATTTTATGTGTTCCAAGGTCGCGCCAACCACCCAGAAGGGGCTGTAGTTCTCATAATCGGTCAATTGCGAGTTTGGTTTTACGGCGGTGATCGCCATCCAATAGAAGGGAAAGAGAAGGACGAAGACGAAGATCGCAAGCGGCAGGTAGATCACCACAATCCGCCGCGGCAGATGGCTGAGATAGCTCATGCCCTCCGCATCGTCGCGAAGTCCGTCCGGTGCCGCGGTTTTGTCCTGTGTGTTCATGGCGCCCTCATCAGTCGGTGCCGCCCTGCTGCCACTTCCGGCGCTGCAGCCCGAAGAAGCTGAACAGGATCGAGGCGAGCAGGAAAGGGATCATGGCCACGGCGATGGCAGCGCCTTCGCCGAGCTGGCCGCCGGGAATGCCCCGCTGGAACGACAGCGTCGCCATCAGATGGGTAGCGTTCACCGGCCCGCCTTTGGTGAGCACATAGATGAGCTGGAAATCGGTGAAGGTGAAGAGCACCGAGAAGGTCATGACCACGGCGATGATCGGTGTCAGCATCGGCAGCGTCACATAGCGGAAGCGCTTCCAGGGCGTGGCCCCGTCGAGCGAGGCAGCCTCCTGGAGCGACACGGGGATGGTCTGGAGGCCCGCCAGCAGCGAGATGGCAACGAAAGGAATGCCGCGCCAGACATTGGCCGCGATCACTGAAACCCGGGCGTTGAACGGGTCGCCGAGAAAATTGATGGGCTGTTCGATCAGGCCCAGCTTCATCAGGGACCAGGACAGGATCGAAAACTGCGCATCATAGATCCACCAGAAGGCAAGAGCCGAGAGCACGGTAGGAACCACCCATGGCAGCAGCACGATGGCGCGGAAGAAGGATTTGAAAGGCAGCTTCTCGTTGAGGATGAGCGCCAGCCAAAGGCCCAGCGCGAACTTCAGTATGGATGCGACGAGCGTGTAGACGACCGTATTGAAAACCGAAAGCCAGAAAACGCCGTCGTCCATCAGGTAGGCGTAATTCTGCAGGCCTACAAAATCACCGGCCCGGCCGATCCGCGTATCGGTGAAGCCGAGCCAGACGCCGAGGCCCAGGGGATAGGTGAGAAAGCCCAGCAGGAAAATCGCCGCGGGCAGCATGAACACAAGGCCCAGCCCGTTCCTGCTGTTGTTGAACCGCAGCAGGAGGCCTCCTGAGCGGCCAGGAGAGCCATTGCCAGATGGGCTAGACATTGGGCTTCATCATCAGAAATCTTTCAAGGGAGTGCGGGCCACCCGTTTTGACGAGGATGGCCCGCATTTGTCTTAGACCTTGTAGTAGCGGTTGGCGCGCTTCTCGGCCTGTGCCGCAGCTTCTTCCGGCGTGGAGGCGCCGGTTACGGCGGCTGCGAACATGTCGACCAGCACGTAGTCCGCCATGACGGCGGCAGATGCGTAACCCAAGGGGCCCGCATAACCGTTCGGACGCAAGGTCTCCGACGCCTTGGCATAGGGCGCATGCATCGGATCCGCCGTCCAAACGGGGTTGGATGCAAAGGCCTTGAGCGGCTGGCAGCAATAGGCGCTCGACCCGGTGATCCAGGCATTCATCTGGTCGGCCTCATACATGAACTTGAGATAGGCCTTGCAGGCGTTTGGATACTTCGTGTGGTTGAATACGACCGCTTGTGTCGTCTGATACAACTCCACGCTCGTGCCCACCGGTCCGATGGGGAAGTTCGTGGCGCGAAGATCTGCTACCATGTCCTTCAGCTTCTCGTCCTTTTTCGCCGCATAATAAAGCGATACGCCATTTGCCGTCAGCGACACCTGGCCCGCGAGGAAGGCGCGGTTGTTGTTGATGTCCTGCCAGCTTTCCGTACCCGGGATGAAGGTTTCATAGAGCGCCTTCGCATAGTTGATGGCAGCGATTGTCTCGGGGCTGTTGATGGCCACGACACCTTTCTCATCGACCATTTTTCCGCCGTGGCTCCACAGCAGCCAATGCACATAATTGTTGCCGTCACCCACTGCCTTGCCATGGGCAAAGCCGGCAGGCGTGCCTTTCGCCTTCATCGCCTTGCAGAGATCGAGGAAGCCCGCCGTATCCTTCGGGAACTCCTTGAAGCCTGCGGCTTCGATATGGCTCTGGCGATAGCAGATGGCATTGCCGATGGCGGCCAGGGGCAGGGCGATATACTTGTCGCCACGCATGGCATAGCCCTTCAGGCCGTCATAGAAACCGCCATACTTGCCATCGAGATACGTTCCAAGGTCGGTCAGGTCCAGCAGCTTGTCGGGGTATTGGTGCGCATCGTCGAACCAGCAAAACACCATGTCCGGGCCGGAACCGACGTTGGCGGTAACGGCGGCCTTCGGACGGATGTCTTCCCAGCTTTCCTTGTCGACGCGGACCTGAACGCCGGTCGCATCGGTGAATTTCTTGGTGTTGGCGAGCCAGGCATCTTCATCGCCTTGCACGAACGGCGCCCAGCGAAGGAGGCGCAGGCTGGCGCCCGCTTCGGGCGCATAGGCCGGTTCCTGCGCGAAGGCTGGGCGACCGCCCGTCAGGCCCAAGCCCGCCACACCTGCGATGCCGGCAGATGCCGCAAGTAGATCACGTCTGTTGATTTTCATCATTTCCTCCTAAGCATTTCCGGGATACTCCAAATTTTCCGCCCGGCGCCATCCCGTGGCCGCGCCGGTGGTTTCAGGTTTCCAGTTAGAGCCGCATCCCGGTTTCCTTGTCGAAGAGGTGGACGGCGGATGTGTCAATCGCAAGGTGCAGCGTTTCCCCGGGGCGCACGTCGATGCGCTCGTGGAACATAAGGGTGAGGTCGGATTGATCAATGCGCACGATAACCTGTGTCTCCGAACCGGTAGGTTCAGTGACGACGACGGTGGCGGGGATTCCGCTTGCGTCCAGGCGCACGTGCTCGGGGCGCAGGCCATAGATCAGGGCCTTGCCCTTCGCCGCATCGACCGGTCTTGCGAGCGGCAAGGCTGTCCCCGCCGCCGTGAGAAACACGCTGGCATCGGATGGTGACAGCCGCCCCTCGATCATGTTCATGGCCGGCGAGCCGATGAAGCCGGCAACGAAAAGATTGACCGGCCGGTCGTAGAGCTCCAGCGGCGCCCCGATCTGCTCCACGATGCCGTCATGCATCACGACAATCTTGTCGGCCATGGTCATGGCCTCGATCTGGTCGTGCGTCACATAGACGGTTGTCGTTTTCAGGCGCTGGTGCAGTTCCTTTATTTCGACGCGCATCTGGAC
>CADEEO010000159.1 GCA_902826365.1 uncultured Hyphomicrobiales bacterium
GGCTCGCGACCGGCACCGTGTTCATGAACCGCTGCGACTACCTCGATCCGGCGCTGGCCTGGACCGGGGTCAAGAATACGGGCCGCGGCATCACCCTGTCGGCGCTCGGCTACGAAGCCATGACCAGACCCAAAAGCTATCATTTGAGGACAAGGCTATGATCATTCCAATCTGTGCGAGTCAATTGAAGCAGTGCCTCGATCATTAAAAACATACACTCCTTGACACACACAAACACACACAGTATTATGTGTGTGTTTATTTGAGGTTTTACATGGGCAAGTATGAACCGCTCGGCCAGTTCCTGAAAAAGCAGAAACGCGACCGCGTGAGGATGACATTTGCTGAAATCGAAAGCTTGATTGGCGCGAAACTTCCAAAGTCATCCAAGTCGCACAGAGCCTGGTGGAGCAACAATCCGACGAACAATGTGATGACCAAGGAATGGCTGGATGCAGGCTTCGAGACCGAAGAGGTTGAACTGGCGGCGGAGCGTTTGGTCTTTCGCAAATCGGCCCCGGCGGGCGCCCCGGCAAAGGGTGAGCGCTGGAAGTCAGTTTATGGTTGCATGAAGGGCACGGTCACTTTCGCTCCGGGCCATGATGCCACATCGCCTGCCTTCAACCCAGTGGAATGGGATGAGATTGAGCAGGAATGGCTGAGGAACTGGGATGATCTCATGCGCCGGAGGCCTGCGTGAGGCTGCTGCTCGACACCTGCGCATTCATTTATCTTGCAACTGGCGGGGCCATGCGGCCGGAAGCGGTGGAAGCCGTGGCAGCCGCGCTGGATGAGGATGAAGTCGCGGCGAGCCCCGTGACCGCCTGGGAGCTTGGCAAGCTCGTTTCGCGGGGCCGGCTCAGATTGACCGATGAACCATTCCAGTTTTTCAACGGCCTTATCGCAAGACCGGGGTTCAAATTGTGCGAGCTGACGCCTGAAATTTTAGTAAAGTCATCGTTCTTGCCAGACTCGGCGCACAAGGACCCGATGGATCAAATTCTCATCGCGACTGCCCGCGCCTTGGGCTTGACTCTGGTTACCGATGACCGCGCCATCCTCGCCTATGGCGCGGAAGGCCACGTTAAAACACTTGAATGTTAAAAACAGGAAAACCCCATGACAATACCCAACCGCAATTTCAGTTACCCCACGGCGCTTAAATATGGCGTGGGGCGCATCAAGGAGCTGGCCGAGCTGTGCAAGGCCAATGGCATCATGCGCCCGCTTTTTGTCACCGATCCGGGCTTGGCCTCCATGCCGATGGTGAAGGCCATTGTGGCTGAGGTGAAAGATGCCGGGCTGGCGATCGAGGTTTTCTCCGATGTGAGGCCCAATCCGGTTGAGGCGAACATCAAGGAGGGCGTGAAAGCCTATCATGCGGGGCGGCATGATGGCGTGATTGCTTTTGGCGGCGGCTCCGGCCTTGATATCGGCAAGATGATTGCCCTGATGCACGGGCAGAGCATTTCGGTTTTCGATCTGGAGGACATTGGCGACTGGTGGACCCGGGCCGATGCCTCGAAGATTTCGCCTATCATCGCGGTGCCGACAACGGCGGGCACGGGTTCGGAAGTGGGCCGCGCCGGCGTCGTCACCCATCCCGCCACCCATGAAAAGAAGATCATTTTCCATCCGGCGATCATGCCGAAGGTGGCGATCCTCGACCCGCAGCTCACGGTTGGCTTGCCACCAAAACTCACGGCGGCCACAGGCATGGATGCGCTGGCCCATTGCCTGGAAGCCTATAGCGCTCCGTTCTATCATCCGCTGTCAGCCGGTGTCGGGCTTGAGGGCATGCGGCTCATCAAGGAAAACCTGGCGAAGGCTGTCAAGAAAGGTTCTGATCTCGATGCGCGCGGCAATATGCTGATGGCTTCCTCCATGGGGGCCACCGCCTTCCAGCGCGGGCTTGGCGCCATCCACGCGCTGTCGCATCCCTTTGGCGGGCTGTATGACGCCCATCACGGTCTGCTCAACGGCATTGTGATGCCCTACGTGCTGAAAGCCAACCGCAAGAAAATTGAAAAGGATATTGAGCGCGCCGCCGCCTATCTCGGCATCAAAGGCGGCTTCAACGGGTTCCTCAAATGGATCCTGGCTTTGCGCAAGGAGATCGGCATTCCGCATGCGCTGAAGGACATTGGAATTGACAGCAAGCGGCTGGACGAGGTGGCAGCCATGGCGATCAAGGATCCCTCGGCCGGCGGCAATCCCATCCAATTCACGGAAAAGCAGTACAAGGCCCTGGCGAAGAAGTGCGTGGTGGGTGACCTTTGAGCGGTGGCGGAAAGTTTTGAAGACACGGTAGCGGCGGCCAGGTCCTGCAATATCTGCAAGGCCCATCTGCCGCTCGGTCCGCGCCCCGTCTTCCAGATTGCCCAGACGGCCCGCATTCTCATTGTGGGCCAGGCACCGGGCCGGCGCGTGCACGAGACGGGAATTCCGTTCAACGATCCCAGTGGTGAGCGCTTGCGGAGCTGGATGGGGGTTGATCGCACGGTGTTTTATGACAGCGCCCGAATTGCCCTTCTGCCCATGGGCTTCTGCTATCCGGGCACCGGCAAATCCGGCGACCTTCCGCCACGCCCGGAATGCGCCCAGCATTGGCGCCAGCCGCTTCTGGATTTTCTGCCCCACATCGCGCTAACGCTGGTCATCGGCCAATATGCCCATGCTTGGCATTTGGCCACGCGGCAAAAGGGCAACCTGACGGACACCGTGAAGAACTGGAGGGAATACTGGCCGGATATATTGGCACTTCCGCATCCCAGCCCGCGCAATAACATCTGGCTCAGGCGGAACCCGTGGTTCGAGGAAGAGATTTTGCCGGTTCTCAAGGACCGGGTGGCCCAGCTTCTAAACTAGATAATCAAGGAAAACTCACTGGCCTGGCTTTTCCTCGACATGCACTTCGACTTCAATTTCGCCCGCATTTAGGAAATCGAGAATGAGATTGAAATGGTCGCCAAGCTTCAAGACCCGTCTCATTCCTCCAAGCCGCAAATGCGTTGCCGTGGGGCGCATGGGAACAGGCTTTCCCGGCTCTAGCTTGATGGACTCCAAAGGCGGATCGTCATAGTGGTTGTTTTCCCGGAACTGGATAAAGGTGCAGACGTCGGAACGGGCGGCAACCAATTCATCGCGCTCATTTCCCTTGATGGCCATGGGGAAGAAAACCTGGCCGTCGGCAAGTTCGCGGGGCAAGGCCCAGGCGTGGCCAATGGAGATATTCCCAAGCTTGTAGGAGTGAGCTTGGGCGAATGTTGGCGCAAAAAAGGCAAGCAGGAAGGTTCTTCTTAACATCCGCAAACCCTAGCGCCTTGGCAGGTTTTCGGGAATGTGACAGTATCGCCCGCATGGCGCGCGTAACATTTACCAGCAATTTGCGCAGGCATGTGGATTGCCCCGTCGTCGAGGCCAGGGGCCGGACGGTGCGCGAGGTTCTGGACAGTGTCTTCGAATCCAACGGCCGGTTGCGGACCTATATTCTTGATGACCAGGCGGCGCTGCGCAAGCACATGACCATTCTGGTGGACGGCAAGCGCGTGAGCGATCTCACCGGCTTGAGCGACAAGGTTCTGCCAAAAAGTGAAGTTTATGTCCTGCAGGCCCTTTCAGGAGGTTAGGCAATGAGTAATTCCATTCTGGTTTCAACCCGCAAGGGCCTGTTCACGGTCAAGCGCGGCCGGGGCGGCTGGAGCGTCAGCGATGGCGATTTCGTCGGCGACAACGTGACGCTCACCTTGCATGACCCGCGCGACGGCACGGATTACACGGCGCTCAACCATGGCCATTTCGGCATCAAGCTGCATCGCCGCGACAAGGGCCGCAAGACGTGGAAGGAAATCACCACGCCCGCCTATCCGGCAAAGCCGGAAGGGCTCAATGATCTTGATGGCTGGGGCAAGCCGGTGAACTGGACCACGCAGTTGATCTGGGCTTTGGAAGCGGGCGGGCGCGACGAGCCGGGCGTCATCTGGTGCGGCACCATGCCGGGCGGATTGTTCCGCTCGCGCGACCGGGGAACCGCCTGGGAAATGATCGACACCTTGTGGCACATGCCGGACCGCAACAAGTGGCTGGGCGGCGGGGCGGATATTCCGGGCATTCACTCCATCTGTGTTGATCCGCGCTCATCGAAAACCGTTCGCGTGGCCATTTCCTGCGGTGGCGTATGGGTCACCCATGATGGCGGCGCCACCTGGGCGCAAACGGCCCATGGCATGAAGTTTGACCAGGGGCCGCCGGAGCAGGCGGGCGATCCCCATACGCAGGACCCGCATATGATGGTGCAGTGCAAGTCAGAACCGGACAAGTTCTGGGTGCAGCATCACTGCGGCATTTTCAAATCGACGGACAATGCCAAGAGCTGGAAAGAGGTGAAGGCCAAGCCTTCATCCTTCGGCTTTGGCGTGGCGGTTCATCCCGACGATGCGGACACCGCATGGTTCGTGCCTGGCATCAAGGATGAGAAGCGCATTCCGGTTGATGGCGCATTGGTGGTGACGCGCACCCGGGACGGCGGCAAGACCTTCAAGAGCCTGAAAAAAGGCCTGCCGCAGAAACACGCCTATGATCTCATCTTCCGCCATGGGCTGGCGATTGATGGGCCGGGCGAACGCCTGGCGATGGGATCGACCACCGGCGGCGTCTGGGTCAGCGAAGACCAAGGCGACAGCTGGCAGAGCGTGACGCATTCCCTGCCGCC
>CADEEO010000160.1:0-3042 GCA_902826365.1 uncultured Hyphomicrobiales bacterium
CCTTGGCAGCAAGATGGTCACGCGCCATCGTGGCTTTCTTCGCCGCGTCTGCGGAATAGGGTGAAGTTGGGAAACGCTTGCTCACTTCTTCCAGCGCTTCCAGGGCTTTTTGCGTCCGGGACTGGTCGCGCCGCACATCGCTGATCTGCTCGTACTGCGAAATCGCCGTCAGGTAATAGGCATAGGCCGTGTCCTTGTGCCCGGGATGCAAGGTGATAAACCGGTTAGCTGCGTTGATCGCATCGTCATAGGCATTGCGCTGGTAATTGGCAAAAGCTTGCATCAGCAGGGCCTTTGTTGCCCACTTGGAATATGGGTGCTGGCGTTCAACCTCGGCAAAGCTTTTTGCAGCCGCCTTGTAGGAGCCGGACTTCAGTTTTTCGAGCCCCGCATTATAAAGCTCGGCAACCGGATCGCCTCTCCCCGGAGCATCGTTGCCGGGGCTCATGGCGCCCCCGGTCAAACCCATGCTGGTCGAGGCCGCAGGGGTGGAATCATTGCCGAAGACATCTTTGATCACGCTCGCGGTCGAACACCCCGCAAGCAGCACGGCAATTGCCCCAATGCCCAATAAACGCAAGGCCCGGACAGGACGATTTCCAACGGCAAGAACCATTCGCAACTAACTCTCTTATCTGAATAGCGGCATATTCTAGCCTATCGCGCCGGGAACATGAAGCAGATAGCGTTAGAAGCACGAAACCCGGCGGAAATGTGACCGCCGGGCTTCGTAAACCATATGGGAATTGCTCAGTTTGCCTGGCGGCGCAGGAAGGCCGGAATGGTCAACTGGTCATCGTCCAGATTGGGATCAATATAGGTCTGGGGCTCCGGCGGGGCATGGCGGGCCTGCTGCCGGGTGACTTGCACCTTTGGCTCCGCACGGACCGCCATTACGGGTTCACGCGCCACCGGGGCGGGATCATCCCGGCGTCCCAGGCCAACATTTGCCAGGCGCTCGAACAGGCCCTTTTTCTTTCGGGCCGCATGCTCGGCAATATGCTCGATGCGGTTTTGCTGGGCGGCAATCTGCTTTTGCGCAATGGGCGGGAATTCTTCAATGGCGGGAATGCGCTGGCTGCGATTTTTTACTTGAGCCTTCGCCGCAACCTGCATGTCGTGCTCATCGTTCATCTCTTCTTCGGCGGCCGCCGGTTTTGGCGGAGCGGGTGTCTTGTTGGCAACGGGATTTGCCCGTGCCGCCATCGGCGCCGGCTTTACAACCTTCGGAATCGCCGTTTGCTGCTTGCCTGTTTAGCCAAAGGACGAGCCGGAAGCTTCCGGCATTTCGCCTTCAGCTTCAGCCGGATCGGAACTGGTCAAAAGTTCCTGGGCAAGGCCCGTGGCAACCACGGACACGCGCATGGTTCCTTCCAGTGAATCATCGAATGTGGCGCCCAGAATGATATTGGCTTCCGGATCCACTTCTTCACGGATACGCGTCGCTGCTTCGTCCACTTCATAGAGAGTCAAGTCCGGTCCGCCCGAAATTGAAATGAGAAGGCCGCGCGCCCCGCGCATCGACACATCATCAAGCAAGGGATTGGAGATCGCGGCTTCGGCCGCTTCAATGGCGCGTTTTTCGCCGGTGGCTTCGCCGGTGCCCATCATGGCCCGGCCCATTTCGCTCATGATGGCGCGCACGTCGGCGAAATCAAGATTGATCAGGCCTTCCTTGGTCATCAATTCAGTGATCGAGGCAACGCCTGAATAAAGCACTTGGTCCGCCATGGCGAAGGCCGCAGCAAAGGTCGTCTTTTCGTTGGCAACCCGGAACAGGTTCTGGTTCGGGATGACAATCAGCGTATCGACATATTGCGCCAGCTGTTCAATGCCGCGTTCAGCGGTTTGCAGGCGCCTCACTCCTTCAAAATGGAAAGGTTTGGTCACCACGCCAACCGTCAGGATGCCCTGTTCTTTTGCAGCGCGCGCGATGACCGGCGCAGCGCCCGTGCCCGTGCCGCCGCCCATGCCGGCCGTAATGAAGGCCATGTGGGCCCCGGCGAGATAATCAAGAATTTCAGGAAGCGCCTCTTCAGCCGCTGCCGCACCGATTTGCGGCTGTGATCCGGCACCCAACCCTTGCGTGAGGGCGGTGCCCATTTGCACCCGGCGCGAGGCCGAATTCTGCAAAAGCGCCTGTGCGTCCGTGTTTGCCACAACGAATTCGACGCCTTCAAGGCGGCTTTCAATCATGTTGTTAACGGCGTTGCCCCCGGCGCCGCCAACCCCAAAAACCGTAATACGAGGCTTGAGTTCAGAAAGGTTTGGAATGTTCAGATTGATTGTCATGACTGCTTCCGGAGAGTTTTTCCCAGCCGTCATCTTTCTTACTCAAACAATAACAAATGGTTAACGCCCGCTAACCAAGTCTCTCAATCTTGCTTAAAATATGCCTCAAAATGACTCAAAACGATGCCAAAACGTTAAATCTTGGGTCCCCGGCCCCGAAATTATATTTTTTGCTCAGAAGCTGTCGGCAATCCAGCGCCCCACTCTCCGGACATAGCCCTGCCGGGCTTGGGCCAGGCTCTTTGCGGCCAAGGCCGGAAGGACGGAATGCTTGTCCGGCTTCAGCCCATAGGAAAGAAGCCCGACGGCCACCGAAAATCCGGGGTTTCTCCCGGCATCGGGCATTCCGGATACGGGTTTGGGCAGGCCCAGGCGAACCTGCCGGTCCAGCCACAGGCTTGCAACCTCCGCGACCCCGGTCAACTGGCTTGCACCACCCGAGAGCACCACCCGCTGCCCGCCGAGATGCGCCACGGAGCAGGTGTTCAGGCGCTCGGCCACGAGCTCGAAAATTTCATCAATGCGGGGACGGATGATGCCCGTCAGCATGGCACGTGGAACTTTTTGCACCGTATCAACGCCGCGCTCGCCTAGCAGGGGCACAGATAGCATCTCCCGCTCATCTGTGCTTGTTGGAAGGGCACTGCCCCACAAGGTTTTCATCCGCTCCGCATGGGCAATCGATGTGGACATGCCGCGGGCGATGTCATTGGTGACATGCATGCCGCCAACCGGAACGCTGTCGGCAAA
>CADEEO010000160.1:3142-4690 GCA_902826365.1 uncultured Hyphomicrobiales bacterium
CGGCAGGGTTTCGCCGATCAGGCAGGAAATCTTCGATGAGCCAATGTCCAGCGCCGCAACTATGCTGCGCCTGTCAGAAACCGCCCCGCCGCGCCCCACCGATTTTCCACGCAATTGCACCACCGCCATTACCCGACACTTCCCCGACCTGTTATTCGCTCTGGCTCAGCTTGACCTTCGCCTTCTCTGCAGTGGGTTCTTCAATCCTGGCAATCGCCACGATCACCCGTCCCGGGAAACGCAAATCCACGCTTTTCACGCCCTTCGAAAGCAAATGCTGGCTTGCATCAAGCGCCGCGACGCGCGCCAATGCCGCCTTCACATCTTTCTCGGGCAACAGGACGGTGACGCCGTTGTCGAGATAAAGATTCCACCGGCGCTGTCCAACCCGGGCAGCACCACGCACTTTTGATGATAGGTCAGGAGAAACTTCCAGTTGGTTAACAAGTCCTGCAACCTCAAACTGCGCGCCTTCGCCTGTCACCAGGGGAAGGGCCGGCAATTTTCCCGGCGCCACATTGCTCATGGCTGAACCCGAGCGGTCAATCACATAGTAAGCCCCGGCCCGCTGCCACACCGCAAAAGGAACCCGTTCCTCCACTGAAATTTCAAGCTGATTGGGAAATGAGCGCTGCACCGTGGCGGTCGCCACCCAATCCAAGTTTTCCAGAAGCGCCTTGGCATTTTCCGCGTCAAAGCCGATCAGGCTTCCACCGGGCTTTACGCCCAAAGCCATGAGAACCATCTCCGGCTCCTGGTGAACCAGGCCGGTAATCCGGATATCGTCCGCGGCCCAGCCGATGAGGCTCGACAATTTGCCCGGTACTTTCGCCCACGGGCTGCCGTCGTAGCGGAGATAGCCGCCCAGAATGATGCTGTGCAGAATGGTCAGGCCGAGAAACAGCACCGCGCTGGCCCGCGCTGCAATGCGAACCCGCTTGCTCTGGCCCAAGTCCAAAAAGCCCGCGCGCTGGCGCCCATAAACCCGCGTCATCGGTTGATCGATGCGTCGTTGACCATCCATGTCACCAACTCCTCATAAGAATGCCCCGAATGCGCCGCGAGCTCCGGAACCAATGAAGTCCCCGTCATTCCCGGCTGTGTATTGATTTCCAAAAGGATAAGCTCGCCCGCTGGTCCGTGCGTGTCATCATAGCGGAAGTCGGCGCGGCTCACGCCACGGCAACCCAGCGCCCGATGGGCCTGAAGCGCATACTGCTGGCATTTCCGGTAAACGTCCTTCGGAATATCCGCTGGCAGAATATGCTGTGAACCGCCGGGGGAATATTTCGCGCGGTAATCGTAAAAGCCAACTTTGGAAATTATATCGATGACACCAAGCGCCACATCGCCCATCACGGCGCAGGTCAGCTCCCGTCCCGGAACAAACCGTTCCGCCATGACATGGGAGCCGAACAGCTTGCGCTCCTCAAGAATGATTGTGGCGGGGCCATTGGATTTGTCAAGCACCGTGCTGACCCCCATCCGGGACACTTCGCGGTAGATATTCAGTCATCATCTGAGCTGATACTGAGGTCGCGGTGCGCG
>CADEEO010000161.1 GCA_902826365.1 uncultured Hyphomicrobiales bacterium
ACAGGGTGCAGGGCATTTGTTGCGGGAGCGAAGGCTTTCTGCGATAGTGCACGGCAAATTGAACTTGATGATTTCAGGAGTTTTGTGATGGGTTTCGGTTCGTGGTGGCACTGGGTGCTTTTGCTGGTTGTCGTGCTGGTGGTTTTCGGCGGCAAGGGCAAGGTGTCGGATTTGATGGGCGATGTGGCCAAGGGCATCAAGAGCTTCAAGAAGGGCCTGGCGGATGATCCGACCGAAGAGGCTGCCGAAGAAGTGAAGACGCTTGAAAAGACGGCTGAAGAAACGGTCAAGGCCCCCGCCAAAAAGGTCAAGTCGTAAGACTTTCAAAAGGCTGTATGGGTCATGTTTGACTTTGGCGTCGGCTATTCCGAATTGTTTGTTCTTGCCCTGATCGCGGTCATCGTCATCGGTCCCAAGGACTTGCCCAAGATGCTGCGGGCCTTTGGCAAGATGATGACCAAGGCGCGCGGCATGGCGCGGGAATTCCAGGGCCATGTGGATTCGGCCATGAAGGATGCAGGGCTTGAGGACGTGAAGAAGGATCTTCAGGGCCTGAAGAACCTCAATCCCATGACGCAGATCAAGAACGAGATCGCTTCGCCTTCTTCGTCCAGCAAAAACAACGACTTTGACAAGTATTTTGGCGCTCCGGACGAAGCCCCCAAGCCATGACGAAGGAAGACATTGACGCCTCGGAAGCCCCGCTGCTCGATCACCTGCTTGAGCTCCGCACCCGGCTGATCTATTGCGTGGCGGGCTTCGTCGCTACCTTCATCCTCAGCTTTTTCTATTCCTCGGATATTCTCAGCCTGCTGATCCTGCCGTTCAAGTGGGGCACGGGCACCGATGCGAGCTTGATTTCCATCAAGCTCTTGGGCGTGTTCCTGGTGAAGCTGAAGATCGCCATGTTCGGCGGCATGTTCATTTCCTTCCCGCTGATTGCTACGCAGCTTTACCGCTTCGTGGCGCCGGGGCTTTACAAGAATGAGCGGCAGGCGCTGTTTCCCTATCTCATCGCCACGCCCATCTTTTTCGTCATGGGCGCGGCGCTGGTGTATTTCTTCCTGCTGCCGGTCGCCATCCACTTCTTCTATGGACTTGCGGCGTCGACGGGCGATGCGAACCAAAGCGCCATCCAGCTTATGCCGGATGTCGAGGCTTACCTTGATTTCGTGATGATGCTGATCCTGGCTTTCGGCCTCACCTTCCAGCTGCCGGTGGTGCTCACGCTTCTCGGGCAAATCGGCATCGTGACCCACGATATGCTCACCAAGGGCCGGCGCTTTGCCATTGTCGGCGTCTGCGCCCTTGCGGCACTCATCACGCCGCCGGATCCCATTTCGATGATTGCCATGGCGGTTCCGCTGATGGGGCTTTATGAGGTGGCCGTATTGGCCGTGCGATTCCTCGAGAAGCGCCGGGCCAAGGCCCAAGCCGTGAAAGACGCCGCCGATGCATGACATAAAAACCATCCGGGATAATCCCGCAGCCTTCGATCAGGGCCTCTCCTTGCGTGGATTGCCGGCGCAATCGGCGGCGCTGCTGAAAATCGATTCGGAAAAGCGCGACCACATCCAGAAGCTCCAGGATGCGCAGGCGCGGCGCAATGCGCTGTCGAAAGAAATCGGCGAGGTGATGCGGGCAGGGGACAAGGCGAAGGCCGAGGCTCTGAAAGCGGAAGTTGCAGGCCTCAAGGACTTCATCGCCTCGGGCGAAGAAGCCGAGCGCCTGCTCACGCAGAAGATCAACGATGCCCTCGCCGTGGTCCCGAACCTTCCCATGGAAGGCGTGCCAAAGGGCAAGGATGAGCATGACAACAAGGAACTCCACACCTGGGGTGAAAAGCCCCGCTTCAATTTCGAGCCACGCCAGCATTTCGATATCGGCGAATGGCTGGGCCTGATGGATTTCGAGACAGCGGCCAAATTGTCGGGCGCGCGTTTCGTCATTCTCAAGGGCCAGCTTGCCAAGCTTGAACGGGCCCTTGGCCTGTTCATGGTTGATCTGCATACGGAGCACCACGGCTACACGGAAATCTACGCGCCCTACATGCTGCGCGACGAGGCGATGTTCGGCGTGGCGCAATTGCCCAAGTTCAAGGAAGACCTGTTCCAGACCACATCGGGCCACTGGCTCATTCCCACCGCCGAAGCCTCGCTTACCAATCTGGTGCGCGAGCGGATGCTGGAGGAAAAAGAGCTTCCCATCCGCATGACCGCTTACACGCCGTGTTTCCGGGCCGAAGCGGGAGCGGCGGGCAAGGACACGCGCGGCATGATCCGCCAGCACCAGTTTTCGAAAGTGGAACTTGTGTCCATCACAACGCCGGAGCAGGCGGAAGCCGAACACAGCCGCATGCTGGCCTGCGCCGAAGAAGTGCTGAAGCGCCTGAAGCTTGCCTTCCGCACCATTGTTTTGTGCACCGGTGACATGGGCTTTGGCAGCCGCAAAACCTATGACATTGAAGTGTGGCTGCCGGGGCAGAGCGCCTATCGTGAAATCTCGTCGTGCTCGCAGTTGGGCGACTTCCAGGCCCGGCGCATGGACGCCCGCTTCAAACCGGCGGACGGCAAGGGCCCGCGCTATGTGCATACGCTGAACGGCTCGGGCCTTGCCGTGGGCCGCACCATGGTTGCTATTTTGGAGAACTACCAGAATGACGACGGCAGCGTGACCATCCCGGAAGCGCTGCGGCCCTACATGGGCGGGGCGGAGAAGATCACGCGCGCGTAAAGGGCTACTGCACCTTCCGCACCTTGGCAGAATTGATGTACCAGCTCTTGTCATCGGCCATGTTGGACGAGCGCATCGTATAGGAGCCGGCGAATTTTTGCCGGCTGCCATCGGTGGAGGTCGCTGAAATGACCACGGGAATCTCGACATAGTTTGAGCCGGCAGCCCCTTCGATCTCGCCGGGCGCGCCGATTTCCACGCTCACCGACGCCGTGTCGCTGAAGCCGCTTTCAAATTTTTCAAAGCTCTGACCATTGACGGCATTGCCGTCCACATCCTTCTCCCAGATGTTGAAGGCGCCTTGATATTTCTTTTGGTTGATCCAGCGATAGTAATTGCGGATGAGCTGAACCGCATCCTCGGCGGTGGTGGAAGTGGACTGGGCGCAGGCGCTGCCAATAAGCTGCATGGGCTGGCCGGCAAACAAGCTGACAGCGGGCAAAAGGCCCAAGCACAGGGCTGCTATTTGCGGCCGTTTAAGGGGCATATGAACCTCCGAGGCAGGGGTTGGTGTTTACATTGCCGGTTGGGCAGGGCTAACCTCTTTCCTATCCGAGGGCAATGGGAGTGTTGCGGTGCGGTTTATCTATGATGTTTTCTGCCGCAACTTTTTTTGCTTCGATTCAAAGTTTCTTCCTTGGCGCCGAGTTCTGCTTGCGACGGGATTTTTAATTTCCGCCTTTCTGCAAGCTGCCATCGCTGCCGATCAAGAAGCTTTTTTGGGCTTCGATGCGGAGTATCATTATCGGGCGGAGTATTCCCGCATGAAAGGCCACAAGGCTTTCGCAATAGGCCCGCAAGCCGCGTACGGTTATAGCTGGGGGTACCGAAGTTCGAAGGAAGCGGCGAATTCAGCTATCAAGACCTGCAGCAGGTGGGTGACGCAGCAAAAGAAAAATGGGGTAGCAGGCAAATGCCGTTTACTTGCGCTTGAAGGCAAATTGCTGATCAAGGATCCGTGGATTGGGTCCGCATGGCAAGAACCCGCAAAGGGAGAGGATATCCCTTTCAACAAGGGGGTCCAGCGGTTCTATCCAGGGCGCTCCGCGCGGGGCATTGTGCTCCATGTTCACGGCTGCGATGGCTTGGGCTGGAGCAGATATACAGAGATTTGGGGGGCTTATTTCAATGCTTTGGGATTTAATTTTTTTGCCCCTGACAGTTTCGCCGAACCGCGGCCGTCGGCGGTGTGCGGCTCGGCCTGGCGAACAAGGGGCAGGGATCAAACTGTCATACTTAAGCTGCGTGTTGCCCAGACTTTGCGAAGCATAGCGCAATTGAGAAGGAAGTATCCTGGAGTTCCCATTTATCTCTGGGGACATTCGGAAGGCGGTTCAATTGTTAAGTACCTCAACGTGGAAGTTGCAGGAATTATGTCTTCCGGCGACGAATGCCACGCATCTGGGCTGAGAATTGCAGCGCCGGCTTCCGTTCCGGTACTCTATCTTCTTGGCGAAAACGACCCATCAATGGAGGGGTTCAAGCTGCCATTGACGGACAAGGGCGTGCAGAAATGCCGCAACTATGTCCGGAACAAGAAAACCAAAATAGTAATAGTCAAGAACAGCAAGCATGACATTTGGCCGTGGCGGCCAGAAGTGGCCAAGGCAATGTCGGAGTTTGTTGGCGCAGAACCATACATTCTCGCGCGGCCACGATCGGCGGAAAAACTTGTCTTGAGTGAAGCGCAGATTTCAGCAAAACGACTCTACCAAATAAGCCGCGGCCACAAGGCATTCGCGGCGAATGCGAATGGCACTTTCTCCTGGGTTTCCGAATGGGAGTATGCTGAAGATGCCCGGCAGTTTGCGCTATACGATTGCGCCCGTCGTGAATACACAGATGTCTTCAAGCTATCGACGCATGCCTGTTCGATTATTGATGTCGACGGCAAGGATGTG
>CADEEO010000162.1:0-1435 GCA_902826365.1 uncultured Hyphomicrobiales bacterium
CCGCAAACCCATGATCGCCGCCGTTTCGGGCTATTGCCTGGGCGGCGGCTGCGAACTGGCATTGATGTGCGATTTCATTATCGCTGCGGACACGGCAAAATTCGGCTTGCCGGAAATTACTTTGGGAATTATTCCGGGTTCCGGCGGCACGCAACGGCTGGCCCGATCCATCGGCAAGGCAAAAGCCATGGAAATGATCCTGACAGGTCGCTTGATCGAAGCCGCCGAGGCCGAAAGCTGCGGGCTGGTGTCGCGCATCGTTGCGCCCGACAAGTTGCTGGACGAAACCGTGACAACAGCCGCAAAAATTGCAACCTTCTCCCAGCCCGTTGTCGTGATGGCGAAAGAAGCGGTGAACCGCGCCTTTGAAACGAGCCTTGCCGAAGGCCTGCGTTTTGAACGCCGCCTGATCCATTCAATGTTTGCACTCGAAGATCAAAAAGAAGGCATGTCTGCCTTCGTTGAAAAGCGGAAGCCTGTTTTCAAAAACCGGTAGGCTTAAACCGGCCGGACCTCGGTGACTTCCGGAACGAAGTGCCGCAGCAGGTTTTCGATGCCATGCTTGAGCGTGGCCGTCGAACTTGGGCAGCCCGCGCACGAGCCCTTCATGTTGAGAAAGACAACGCCTTCCTTGAAGCCATGAAAGGTGATGTCGCCGCCATCCTGGGCAACCGCTGGCCGGACCCGGGTTTCCAGGAGTTCCTTGATGGTGCCGACAATGGCCTTGTCCGACTCCTCATAAAATTCGCCGCTGTCGGTCATGGCCAAGGGCTTCTCGCCCCTCAGCATGGGAGCGCTCGACAGGTAGTGGTCCATGATATGGCCGAGGATGGCGGGCTTGAGGTGTTGCCATTCGCCATCGCTCTTGCTGACCGTGATGAAATCCTGACCCAGGAACACACCGGACACGCCAGACACTGTGAATAGCTGCTGGGCCAAGGCACAATCATCAGCCTCGTCCGCGGCACGGTATTCCCGCGTTCCACCGGGCAGCACGGGTTTTCCCGGAATGAACTTCAGGGTGGCGGGGTTTGGGGTGGCTTCGGTCTGAATAAACATGGCTTGTCCTCTGAACCTCTATATAGGCTACTTTGGAATCATTTCAAACTGTTGCTTCGTCTCAGGAGACGACAAAACCGACAATTTTACGCACTTCCCTCAGGATTGGCGCCGCAATGGCCCTGGCTCTTACCGAGCCATCGGCCAAAATGCCCTCAACATGGCCGGGATCCGCCTGCAAACGCTTGGTTTCCCGGCCTATTGGGCCAAGCTTGGCAACCGCCAGTTCGGCCAGGGCCTCCTTCAGACGGGAAAACTGCCCGCCGCCGAATTGCCCCAGAACCTGGTCGACCGAACTCCCCGAAAGGGCCGCATAGATCCCGGTCAGGTTATCGGCCTCCGGCCGCCCCTTGAGCCCGGCCGCTTCCGAAGGCAG
>CADEEO010000162.1:1535-4565 GCA_902826365.1 uncultured Hyphomicrobiales bacterium
ACCGGCACATGGGTTGCCTTGTAGGCCAGGATATCCGCCGCCATGAGGTTGGGATAGACATAGAGCCCCACCGAGGCCTGTTCCTTGTCCTTGCCGGCCTTTTCCTTGAACTGGGTCATCCGGTTGAGCCAGCCCATGCGCGCCACGCAGTTGAATATCCAGGCCAGTTCCGCATGTTCCTGCACCTGGCTCTGGTTGAAAATGATCGAGCGTTTTGGGTCCAGCCCGCAAGCCAGATAGGCAGCCGTCACTTCAAGGATGGCCTTGTGCAGCTCTTTCGGTTCCTGCCACAGGGTGATGGCATGCATGTCCACCACGCAATAGATGCATTCCTGGGTTTCCTGCAGTTTGATCCAGTTCAGCATTGCGCCCAAATAGTTGCCGAGGTGCAAATTGCCCGTAGGCTGCATGCCGGAGAAAACCCGTGGGGTGAAAGTGGTCATCAAGGAAATCCTGTGGAACGGTCAGGCCGCCTTATGCCCGCAATTGCACGGCTTGAAAAGAGTTAGCGTTTTAAGGCGGCCCGCATCTCGGCCAAGGTCATGGCGCCCGAAACATGGGCCAGGGCAAAGTAGCCGGCAATGCCGCCGGCAACCAGAACAACCAGTCCCCAAAGGGAGCTGATGAAGCTCGCCGTTGCCGTGAAATTTTCCGTCAAAAGCCAGAGGCCGAGAAGCAGCAGCAGCCCCATCAGCACGCCGGACACAAGGATGCGGGGCAGCCTTGCCTTCAACCGGCCATCCATCTGGTAATGCCCGCGCCGCGTCAGCGAAATGGCGAGCAATATGGCGTTGGCCCAGGCCGCAAGGGAGGTCGCCATGGCAATGCCCACATGGCCGTACCAGCGCGACAGCAGCAGGCTGGCGACGATGTTGATTACCACCGAAATGATGGCGAAGCGCATCGGCGTCTTGGTGTCTTCCCGGGCATAAAAGCCGGGCTGGAAAACCTTGGTCATGGCAAAGGCGGGAAGCCCCGCCGCAAAGGCCAGCACCGTGGGCGCCACGGCAAGCGTATCGGCGGCAGTGAAGGCCCCATGCTCGAACACCGTATGAAGGATGGGCGCCGGGATCGCCATCAGGGCAATGGCTGCCGGGATGGTGAGAAAAAGCGAAAGCTCAAGCGCCCGGTTTTGGCTGTTGAGCGCAGCCTGGTTGTCACCGGCGCGAAGCTTGCGCGACAGGTCTGGCAGCAGCACAACGCCAATGGCAACACCGATCACGCCCAGCGGCAGCTGATAAAGCCGGTCCGCGTAGTAGAGATAGGCCACCGCCCGGTCGAGGCTCGTGGCGATGACGGTGGCGATCAGCAGGTTGATCTGCATGATCCCGCCGGAGATGATCCCGGGAACGGAAAGAGCGAGCACCTTTTTGACATCCGGCGAAAATGTCGGCCACTTTGGAAAAAGCGGCATCCCGGTGCGTTTGCAGGCAATTGCCAGAAGCAGGAATTGCGCAACGCCCGCCAGCGAAACACCCCATGCGAATATATAGCCCGTGGCGGCACTGTTGCCGGTGCCCAAGGCCCAGGCAAGAATGTTTGAGCCGATCATCACGATGTTGAGAAGAATGGGCGCTGCCGCGGCGGCGGTAAACCGGTTGAGGCTGTTGAGAACGCCCGACTGCAACGCCGTAAGCGACATGAAGAGCAGATAGGGAAAACATATCCGCGTGAGATCAATGGTCAGTTGCAGCTTCTGCGCTTCTTCCGAAAACCCTGGCGCGATCACGTAGATCAGCCACGGCATGGCAATCATCGAAAGCGCGGTGAACACCAGAAGCCAGGCCAGCAGGGCGGAAAAAATTTCCGTTGCAAACCTATGGGCGGCACTTTGCCCCTCGCCTTCGATGCGCCGGGCAAACTGCGGCACGAAGGCCGAATTGAAGGCCCCCTCGGCAAACAGCGCGCGAAACAGGTTGGGAAATCTCTGGGCCACGAAAAATGCCTCGGCCACTGGCCCCGTTCCCAGCGTGAAGGCGATAAGCTGGTCGCGCAGAAAGCCGAGCAGCCGGCTTACCAAGGTAAGCCCGCCCACGGTTGCTGCCGATTTCAGGAGCGACATGTCTCAGGTCCCAAGTTCAGGCTTCTCCTTCCACTGATTCATGCGGAGTTTGCAAGTCTTTCCGGCAGGGGAGCCAGAACCTTCATCAGTTCCCGTTCGATTTGCGCATGCCGCGCCGGATTGAGAATCTTGTCGCCGGTAAGGTCCGTGACATAGAAAACGTCAATGGCCTTTTCGCCGAAAGTGGTGATATGGGCTGAGGCAATGTTCAGGCTGAGGTGAAACAGCGCCTCGGTAAGGTTGTAAAGCAGCCCGATCCGGTCAAGCCCGTTGATCTCGATCACCGTGAAACGGTTTGACGATTGATTGTCGACGATGACCCGGGGCGCTACCGAGAAGGCCTTGAGCCGCGACCTCTGGTACGTGGCGCTCGCAACCGCATCCTTCAGCCGCATTTTTCCTTGCAAGGCCATGCGGATGATTTCGGTGACCCGCTCGGCCCGGCGCTGTTCATCATCCTCCGTGGAAAACTCCCGTTGAATGAGAATGGTATCAAGCGCCATCCCGTCCGTAGTCGTGAAGATCTGGGCGCCCATGATGTTGGCGTTCGCTGCAGCACAAGCGCCCGTGATGAGCGCCAGCAGGCGCGGATGGTCCGGCGCATAGATTGTAAGCTCGGTGATGGCCGTGAAGGCGTCGGTGTGAACTTCGGTCACGATGTCCCGCGGCGATGACCTGTCGATCAGCGCCTGATGGGTGATCTGTTTCTCAAGCCCGACATTCAGCCAATAAGCATCATAGTGGCGCGATGTGGCAGCCTTGACTTGGCTTTCGGTCCACCGCGGGAAATGCGCCAGAAAAGCCGCTTGCGCTTCTTTGATCCTTTCCTGGCGCGAGCTCCCCGTATGGCCACCGGTAAGCACCGGTTCCGCTTCCGCGTAAAGCGTGCGCAACAACTGGCCTTTCCAGCCATTCCAGACGCCGGGCCCCACGGCGCGGATGTCAACGACCGTCAGGATCAGCAGCAG
>CADEEO010000163.1:0-1845 GCA_902826365.1 uncultured Hyphomicrobiales bacterium
TGTCGGGTTCGGCCTGGGCGGGCTTGGTGATGGCGGAGAGATGTGATGCAATGTTCATGGGCGACCTTCGAGCAAAAAAGCGGCCCGGATGTCCAGCACCCGGGCCACATGACAGTCATGCCTGAAACGCTTACTTCTTCTTGAGAGCGTCGCGGATTTCCTTGAGCAGAACCTCGGTAGTTGTCGCTGCCGGCGGCGGGGCCGGCGGTTCGGCCTTTTTCAACCGGTTTGAAACTTTCACCAATTGGAAGAGGATGAAGGCAATGATGAGGAACTGGATCAAAACAGTGACGAAATTTCCGTAGGCAAACGTAGCGCCCTGCTCCTTGGCCGCCTCTAGGGTTGGCGCATTCACGGTCGACGAAAGCCCGAAGAAATAATTTTTGAAATCGAGACCGCCAAACAGCACGGAAACTATGGGCATGATGAGATCATCAACAATGGAACTGACGATCTTGCCAAATGCCGCGCCAATGATCACACCGACGGCCAGATCAAAAGCATTGCCCTTGAAGGCGAAATTTTTGAATTCATCTAACATCTTGACCCCTTATTTTGAATTGACGTTCAAGCAAAAGCCGCGCGTGCAAGTGCTGGCATACGCATAGCATAGGTTACACCGCGGGCGATAAAGAAAACACTGAGCGCCGCCCAGAGGCCGTGATTGCCGAAATTGCGTTCGAGACCCCACCAGGCGGCCAGATAGATCAGCAGGGACAGCACCATCATGTTGCGCATCTCGCGCGTTGCCATGGCGCCGGTGAAAATGCCGTCGAACTGAAAGCAGATGGTGCCGAGCAGCGGCGTAAGTGCTGCCCAGAACAGGAAATGCCGGGCGGTTTCGCGCACCTCGGGGTTGACCGTCATCCGATCGATAAACCACGGCCCGGCAAACCAGATGATGGCGCTGCAAATGGCTCCAACGACAAGGGCCCAAAGGGTTGTGAGCTTTATAGCTTGCTTGAAGCGCTCACGATTCTTGGCGCCGACGGACTGGCCCACCAGCGCTTCCGAGGCATAGGCGAAGCCATCGATGAGATAGGCGGCCACTTCAAAGAAATGCAGGAGCACGGCGTTTGCCGCAATGGTTACATCGCCGGCGCGAGCCCCGCGCGCCGTGAACCAAGTGAAGGCGAAAACCAGGCACAGGGTGCGGATCATGATGTCGCCATTGGCGCTCAGGGTGCGCAGGACTTTTTCGCGGTTCCAGATTTGCGCCCAACTCGCCCTGGCCTTGGTTTTGTGAATTGAGCGCCAGATGAGAATGCTGCCGAGGAGGACTGCCGAGATTTCGGCGATCAGCGCAGACAGGCCAACGCCATCCGCCGTCATGCCGAGCGAAAGCACAAACCAGGCACCCAGCGCCATGTTCACAACATTGAGAAAGATTTGAACGAAAAAGGCAATCGCAGCGCGGCCCTGGCCGATGAACCAGCCGAGAATGCAGAAATTTGTGAGCGCAAAGGGCGCCGACAGAATGCGGTAGCGGAAATAAATCTCGCCTTGCGCCCGCATTTCCGGCGAGCCGCCCATGAGGTCAAAGGCGACTTTTTCGATAATGGGGCTGGCGAGGATGAGGCAGAGGCCGACGGTGACGGCAATGGCCAGGGCGCGCCAGAGAACGGAGGTCACTTCGGCTGAATCGCCAGCGCCTACGGCCTGGGCGGAAAGCCCGCCAGTGGACAGGCGGAGAAAGCCAAATCCCCAGAAGAGGAATGAGAAAATCAGTGAGCCGATGGAAATGGCTCCAATGTAATAGGCCTCCGGCAATTGGCCGATGACGGCGGTGTTGACCACGCCGATCAGGGGTTCCGTCACGTTCGACAGCATGATCGGCACGGCAAT
>CADEEO010000163.1:1945-4428 GCA_902826365.1 uncultured Hyphomicrobiales bacterium
CTCATTCGCATTCTGAAATCGGCGGAGCGGGTGCCGTGGTCGGGACATTCCTCGCGTTACTCGATGGAGGAAGTCTATGAGGAAATCACCCGGGCCAAGATGACGCTGATTTTCGTCAATACGCGCAGCCAGGCTGAAATGACGTTTCAATGGCTGTGGGAAGCCAATGAAGCGAACCTTCCCATTGCCCTCCACCATGGTTCCCTCGATGTGGGGCAAAGGCGGAAAGTGGAGGCGGCCATGGCGGCGGGAAAGCTGAAGGCCGTGGTCTGCACCTCAACGCTGGACCTCGGCATCGACTGGGGTGATGTGGACCTTGTCATTCACGTGGGAGCGCCGAAGGGCTCCAGCCGCCTGCTGCAGCGCATTGGGCGTTCCAACCACCGGTTGGACAGCCCCAGCGAGGCGCTGCTGGTTCCTTCCAACCGCTTCGAGGTATTGGAATGCGAGGCGGCGCTGCAGGCGGCCAAGGAGAATGCCCAGGACACGGAATATCCGGCGGTGCTCAAGCTTGACGTTCTGGCGCAGCATATTCTGGGGCGGGCTTGCGCCGGGCCTTTCGATGCGGACGAATTTTTTGCCGAGGTGACGCGGGCCTGGACTTACCGCAACCTGACGCGGGCGGATTTCGATGCGGCGATGGATTATGTGGCAACCGGCGGCTATGCGCTTCGGGCTTACGAGAAATATGCCAAGCTGAAACGCCGGGAGGATGGGCTGTGGCGTTTGACGCATCCGCTGATTGCCCAACAGTACCGCCTGAACATGGGGACCATCGTCGAAGCGGCGATGTTGAAAGTGCGGATTGCCAGCGTCAAGCGGAGGACCGGCAAGCGGATTGTCACCGGCGGGCGCAGCCTTGGGGAACTGGAGGAATGGTTCCTCAGCCAGCTTTCGATTGGCGATACCTTCCGCTTTGCCGGAGAAGTTCTGCGCTTCGAAGGCCTCGATGAATTCGGCGCGCTCGCAACGCGCACCTTTGACAGCGATCCCATGGTTCCCTCGTATGAGGGCGGGAAGTTTCCGCTCTCGACCTATCTGGCAGAGCGGGTTCGGGAAATTCTGAGCAGCCCGGCCAAGTGGAAAACCCTGCCGTTCCAAGTTCAGGACTGGCTTGCCATGCAGCGCCAGAAATCAGTGATCCCGCGGGCCCACCAGATGCTGGTTGAAACCTTTCCACGGGCGGAGAAACATTATCTGGTGTGCTACCCCTTTGCCGGGCGCCTGGCCCAGCAAACGCTTGGCATGCTGCTGACGCGGCGATTGGAACGCTGGGGGGCGCAGCCCCTGGGGTTTTCGGCGTCGGAATATGCGTTGGTGATCTGGACGGTGCGCGATGTCTCGCTGATGATTTCTTCCGGCAGGCTGTCACTGGAGAAGCTTTTCGACGAAGACATGCTTGGCGATGATCTTGAGGCTTGGCTGGCGGAATCAAACCTGATGAAGCGCACTTTCAGGAATGCGGCCATCATTGCCGGGCTGATTGAGCGGCGCTGGCCGGGAAAGGAAAAAACCGGGCGGCAAATCACCGTCAATTCAGACTTGATCTATGACGTGCTGCGCTCGCACCAGCCGGACCATATCCTGCTCCGAGCGGCGTGGGATGATGCGGCAGACGGGCTCATCGACATTCACCGGCTGGGTGACCTGCTGAAGCGCATCAAGGGGCAACTCCTGCACCGGGCGCTTGATACGGTCTCGCCGCTCGCGGTGCCGGTGCTGCTTGAGATCAGCCGCGAATCAATTTACGGCGAGGCCCATGATGCCCTTCTCGCCGAAGCTTCCGGCTCCCTCATCGACGAGGCCATGGGGCTTGTCTAAGGAGCATCGCATAAGCCTCAATGGCCTCGATTTCATCCCTGACCTTTCAGGGGCGCTGTTCGTTCCCGATTTCAACACCCTGCTCGTTGCCGATTTGCATTTGGAGAAGGCGTCCAACATGGCGCGGCGCGGGGTGCATCTGCCGCCCTATGATACGCGGGCTTCGCTGATGCAATTGGAAGCGGTCATGGCCCAGACACGGCCGGAGCAGCTGATTTTCCTCGGCGACAGCTTTCATGATGATGGGGCGCGGGAGCGAATTGACGGGGCCGATCTGGCGCGGCTGCGGGCGCTTTCGGAACGTGCGGCGACAATCTGGATTACAGGCAACCATGATCCGCATCCGCCCACCGACATTGGCGGGCGCATTGCCGATCATGTGGTGCTTGGCGGGGTGACGCTGCGGCATGAGCCAAAGCAACTGGGCGCAGAAGACTTTGAAATTTCTGGCCACCTGCATCCCGGAAGTGCGGTGAGCCAGCGCGGAAAACGCATTCACTGCAAATGTTTCATTGCCGACAGCCGCCGCCTTATCATGCCGGCCTTCGGCAGTTTCACCGGGGGGCTCAGCATCTCAGCCCCGCCGTTCAAGGCGCTCTATACAGAACGGAACTTCCATGTGTGGATGCTCAGCCAGCGGGCCATCTACAAATTTCCCGGCA
>CADEEO010000164.1 GCA_902826365.1 uncultured Hyphomicrobiales bacterium
CCGAACCCACGCCATGGGAGGAACAGCCTCATGCCGGATAACATCATCGACAACAGTGTCGTCGAAAGATATGCCGGGCTTGAGGGCCGCGATCTGATCAAGTCCATCCTGCGGGATTATCCTGGGAAGACGGCTTTGGTTTCCTCATTCGGCGCCGAGTCCGCCGTGCTGCTGCACATGGTGTCGGAGGTGGATCCGGATTTGCCTGTGGTCTTTCTTGATACGGGAAAGCTCTTTCGAGAAACGCTGGATTACCGCGACAAACTGATTGTGGAGCTTGGCCTCACCAACGTGCGCTCGGTGAAGCCCGAGGCCTTTGACATTCTCACCCATGACGCCTCGGGCCTGCTGCACCAAAGCAGCACCGATGCCTGCTGCCATATCCGCAAAACCGTGCCGCTCGAAATGGCGCTGGCAGAATTCGATGTGGTAATTTCCGGCCGCAAGCGTTTCCATGGTGCGGCCCGGGCCGAGCTGGACTACGTGAGCATCGCCGATGACCGGCTAAAGGTTGAGCCACTTGCCGGATTCTCGGCGCTCGATATCCAGTCCTACATGAACGGCCATCATCTGCCGTCGCATCCCCTCAAGCTCAGGGGCTACCGCTCGATTGGCTGTGAACCCTGCACCTCGCTTGGCGGCACGGATGATGATCCACGTGCCGGACGCTGGGCCGGAACCGACAAGACGGAGTGTGGCATTCATTTCACCGCTAATGGACAAATCATTCGCACGGTTCAGCGCCAAGCCGTGAGCGCCTGATTAGAGCCGGCTGTAGGGGGAACTGCCTCATGCATGAGTTTTGGGCTTTCGCCCTCGTGGGGTTTTTCGCCCAACTTGTTGACGGCGCCCTTGGTATGGGATTTGGCGTGATCTCTGCTTCGGTGCTTCTCGCCCAGGGTGTGCCCCCTGCCCTTGCTTCAGCAAGCGTAAACGCAGCCAAGCTGCCAACGACCGGTACGGCGGCGCTCTCGCATTACATGCACAAAAATCTTGATTGGCACATCATCGTTGTGCTGTGTGTGTTTGGCGCGTTGGGCGGAATTATCGGCGCGACGGTGCTGACCAGCCTGAAGGGCAAGACTCTGTTCGTGCTGATCAATACCTATCTGTTGTTCATCGGTGGGTTGATTATTTACCGTGGCTTGCGGGATGTAGCGCCCCGCCTGTTTCCCAAGGGATTTACCCGGCTGATCGGTTTTGCGGGCGGTCTCATTGAAGGCATTGGAGGAAGTTGGGGACCGATTGTGACCACCAGCCTGCTCGGAGCCGGTACCGAGTCGCGTTATGCCATTGGCTCGAGTAATTTCTCGGAGTTCGTCGTCAGTATTGCCGTGTTTTCCACCTTTGTTGCGGCATTTGCGCTGGGTTACTGGGAAGGCGGCTCCGATTGGCACGCGGTGGCATGGCCTGTGGCGGGCCTTGTGCTTGGCGGGATTCCTGCTGCCGTGATGGGCGGCTATCTTTCCAAGATCGCTCCCAAGCGCCCGCTCACCATTGCGGTCGGGCTGTTGGCTTTCAGCATTGGCATCTACCGTTTCGCAACGATGTAGCGCCTAAGTTTTCAGGGCCTGCCTGAGATCGCCCACGAGATCATCAACATCTTCCAGACCCACGGAGAGACGCAGATTACCGTCGGAAATTCCCATCATGGCGCGAGCTTCCGGGCCGATGTTGCGGTGGGTAGTGGTAGCAGGATGGGTGATCAGGGACTTGGTGTCACCAAGATTGTTGGAGATATCGATGATGCCGAGCTTGCGCAACACTTCAAATGCCTTGGTTTTGCCGCCAGCCACATTGAATGACACCATGGTGCCGCCCATTTTCATCTGGTTACGGGCCAGCTTCACCTGCGCGTGGGCATCGTGATGCGGATAATAAACCCGTTCCACGCCCTTTGTTGAGGCAAGCGCTTCAGCAATGGTTGCGGCAGCACGGCTCTGAGCTTCGATACGCAATTTCAAAGTTTCCAATCCCTTGAGCAGCACCCA
Source organism: uncultured Hyphomicrobiales bacterium (assembly GCA_902826365.1). GTDB lineage: Bacteria > Pseudomonadota > Alphaproteobacteria > Rhizobiales > Aestuariivirgaceae > Aestuariivirga. The sequence goes on from CADEEO010000164.1 coordinate 1,992, forward strand.
GGCATTGAAGGGCGAGAGAGTTGGCCCCGTATGGCGCAGAAAAGGCTTCAGCAGCTCTTCCTTGAACTTCTTGCTGCACAGTATTGTGCCGCCGAACACCCGGCCCTGGCCATCGGTGTGCTTGGTATTGGAATAGAAAACAATGTCGGCGCCCTGCTCCATCGGCTTTTGCAGAATGGGCGTGGCAAAGACATTGTCGACGATTACGACCGCGCCGGCTTTGTGGGCTATATCGCAAATCATTTGTATGTCGAGAACCTCAAGCAGCGGATTCGAAGGTGTTTCCAAGAACACGCATTTGGTTTGCGGCTTCACCGCCTGTTTCCAGGCCTTGGCATCGGTGCCATCGACAAGTTCATAGGTCACGCCGAACTTGGGCAGGATGGCGGTGATGATCTGGTAATTGGAACCAAAGAGCGAACGCGAGGCCACGACATGATCGCCGACCTTCAACTGGCAGGCGAGCGCACCGAAGGCTGCCGACATGCCCGAGGCAACGGCGTAACAGGCCTCGGCCCCTTCCAGAAGGCGCATGCGCTCTTCCAACATGGTGACGGTGGGATTTCCGTAGCGGCCATAGACATAGCCCTCCTCTTCGCCGGCAAAGCGGCGCTCGGCGGTTTCGGGGTCCTCATAGACATAGCCGGAGGTAAGATAGATCGCTTCCGAGGTTTCGCCATGGGGCGAACGATCCAAACCGCCGCGCACAAGTTTCGTGGCATCACCCCAGCCTGCGGGGTTCTGTCTTTTCGTATATTTTGCCATCAGCTTTGAACCCAGGGCAGCCCGGCGGCTTTCCATCCATTTGTAACGCCGCGGTGGCCTTCGGCATCCTTGTCGCCTTCAAAGCCCTGGGCCACATTCCAGCAATTGGTGTAGCCCGCTTCTGTAAGGGCTGATGCCGCCGATGAGGAGCGCGCCCCGGAGCGGCAGATGCAGAGGATTTCCGCGTCCTTGGGCAGGCCCATTTGTTCGATCTCTTCGACAAACCTGGCGTTCACCTGCATGGCCGGAAACACCTGCCAGGCCAGACGCACCAGCCGTTCGACGGCGGGAACGCCCACGAACGTCCACTCGGGCTGGGTGCGCACATCCACCAGCACGGCGGAGGCATTGCCCTGCAAACGCTGATGGGCTTCTGTCGGAGTGATGTTGCCTTTATGCATAAAACGACCCGTTCTTTATTTCGAACAATACAATAGTCGAAACAAAGTGCCCGGGCAAAGGAAAATGGCAATTGTCAAAGAGCTTGAGCTCCATGGTGAATAATTGGCATGGCCGCGTGAGGCAGGCTGGCGCTTTCAGTTCCAAAGCGGGATATGTTAGAGGAATTCACCACCCAATCTGGAGTTTCCCCTCATGCCGAAGTCTCTGCCCGCCCGTTGCGATGTCGTTATTATTGGCGGGGGCATCGTGGGCAATTCCATTGCCTATCACCTCGGCAAGATTGGTATTACCAACACAGTGGTGCTTGAGCGCAAGCAGCTCACCTCCGGCACAACCTGGCATGCGGCGGGGCTTGTCGGGCAATTGCGCGCCTCCAAGAATCTCACCGAACTGGCGAAATACACCACCAGCCTGTTTGAAGGACTGGAGAAGGAAACGGGACAGGCCACCGGCTTCAAGCAGAACGGCTCGATCTCGATTGCGCTCACTGACGGGCGCATGGAGGAACTGCTGCGTGGCGCTTCCATGGCCAAGTGCTTTGGCCTTGCGGTCGACGTGGTCAGCACGGCGGAAATCAAGGAGCGTGTGCCGCACTACAACATGGACGGCGTCAAGGGCGGTGTGTTCCTGCCGAAGGATGGCCAGGTCAACCCCATCGATGTGACGCAGGCTTTGGCCGCGGGGGCCCGGTCGCGGGGTGCGAAGATTTTCGAGAACACGAAAGTCACGCGCATCCTTGTTGAGAAAGGCAAGACCGTCGGGGTTGAAACCACCGAGGGCACGATCATGGCCGACAAGGTGGTGATTGCGTCCGGCATGTGGTCACGCGAGCTGGGCCGCAGCATCGGGGTGAACATTCCGCTTCATGCCTGCGAGCATTTCTACATTGTCTCGGAACCCATCGCCGAGCTGCCTCGCAATATGCCCGTGGTGCGGCTGCTAGACGAATGCACGTATTACAAGGAGGACGCGGGCAAGCTGATGGTGGGCGCATTCGAGCCCAAGGCCAAGGCCTGGGGCGGCGGCAGCATCGACGATGAGCATGCCTTCGTCACGCTGCCGGAAGACATGGACCATTTCGAGCCCATCCTCACCAGCGCCATAAACCGGGTGCCCCTGCTTGAACAGCGGGCAATCAATTGTTCCTTAAATGCCCCGCAATGTTTT
>CADEEO010000165.1 GCA_902826365.1 uncultured Hyphomicrobiales bacterium
CGCGGTTGCGCGCCTGCTTGGCGGAGCCGCCGGCCGAGTCGCCCTCGACGATGAAGATTTCGGTCTGCGAGGGATCGCGGTTCTGGCATTCGGCCAGCTTGCCGGGAAGGCCTGCCATATCGAGGGCACCCTTGCGGCGCGTGAGATCGCGGGCTTTCCTCGCGGCTTCGCGGGCGGCGGCGGCTTCGGCCACCTTGTTCACAATGGTTTTCGCATCCTGCGGATGCTCCTCGAACCAGGCGCCCAACTGCTCGTTGACGAGACTTTCGACCACGGGCCGCACTTCGGAAGACACGAGCTTGTCCTTGGTCTGCGAGGAGAATTTCGGATCGGGAACCTTCACGGAGAGAACGCAGGTCAGGCCTTCGCGGGCGTCGTCACCGGTGATGGCGACCTTTTCCTTTTTCGCAATGCCGGAGGACGCCGCATAGGTGTTGATGACGCGGGTGAGTGCACCGCGGAAGCCGGCGAGATGGGTGCCGCCGTCACGCTGGGGAATGTTGTTGGTGAAGCACAGGACGTTTTCGTGGTAGCTGTCGTTCCACCAGAGGGAGCATTCCACCGTGAGGCCATCCTTTTCGCCGCGGATCATGATGGGATCCTTGATGGCGGCCTGCTTGGTGCGATCGAGGTAGCGGACGAAGGCCTGGATGCCGCCTTCGTAATAGAGCTCCACATCCTTGGCCTCGACGCCGCGATGGTCGCTCAGCAGAATGCGCACGCCGGAATTGAGGAAGGCGAGTTCACGCAGGCGGTGCTCGATGGTGGCGAAATCAAATTCGGTCTTGGTGAAGGTTTCGGGGCTGGGCAGGAAGGTGACTTCGGTGCCGCGCTTGCCTTCGGCGGGGCCAAGCGTCTGCAATGGGCCATCGGCATCGCCATTGGTGAAATTGATGCTGTGGACCTTGCCGTTGCGGTAGATGGTGAGCTTGAGCCAGATGGAGAGCGCGTTCACCACGGAGACGCCGACGCCATGCAAGCCGCCGGAAACCTTATAGGAATTCTGGTCGAATTTTCCTCCGGCGTGAAGCTGGGTCATGATCACTTCGGCGGCGGAGACGCCTTCGGTCTTGTGGATGTCAACGGGAATGCCGCGGCCATTGTCGGTGACAGTGCAGGAGCCATCGGCATTGAGTGTTACGGTGATGCGGTCGGCGTGGCCGGCAAGCGTTTCATCGATGGCGTTGTCCACCACCTCATAGACCATGTGGTGGAGGCCCGAGCCATCGTCGGTGTCGCCGATATACATGCCGGGGCGCTTGCGCACGGCATCGAGGCCCTTCAGCACCTTGATGGAATCGGCGTCATAGGCCGGCAATTTTGCTTCGTTACCTTGTGGCATCTTTTCTCTTCATCTCCGCCAGCGTTCCCGCTTCCACATGGAAGCACTGGGCACCCCGCCCTAACCCCTCAAACAAATGGCCGTCCGTTCCTGTCATCCAGGCCTGGCAACCGAGCGCCTCGAGAGCGGCAAAAAGCCCCTCCCGGCGCTGCCTGTCCAGGTGGGCTGCGACCTCGTCCAACAATAGCACAGGTGCCACGTTTGCCACAGCTTTTACTGCGCGGCCTTGCGCCAAAATAAGCCCTATCAACAGGGCTTTCTGCTCGCCCGTCGAGCATTGGGCGGCGGGCATGGATTTGGGTCCGTGGACGACGATGAAATCACTCCTGTGGGTGCCTTTGAGGGCCCTTCCGGCAGCCCGGTCGGGGAAGCGCGAATCAGCCAGCATCCTACGATATTCGTCCTCGGCGCGCACCGCCGGCATGGCGGAAACCAGGGTTTCGATCTCGCCGTCGATGCTGATTTCGCCCCAGGGGAAGGCGCTGGACGAGCGGGTCTCGTGGATGTGTTTTTGCAGGGCCTCGACGGCGGCAAGCCTTGCGGCGGCGATGGCCACGGAGGCTTCCGCCATGTGGGCCTCGAGGCTTCCAAGCCAGACCGCATCGGCGCGGGCTTCCTGGAGCAGGAGGTTGCGTTCCCGCATGACTTTTTCAAACACGGCGACACGGGAGGAATGTTCGGGATCGAAGGTGGCAACAAGGCGGTCGAGAAAGCGCCGCCTGTCGCCCGCCGGCCCGGCAAAGAGGCGGTCCATGGCGGGGGTGAGCCAAAGCATGCGCATGTATTCGCCCAAGGCCCCTGAGCCCTTCTGCAGATGGCCATCAATCAGCACGAGACGACCGGCGGAGGGGCCATCGGCTTCGCCGGCGGCCAGACTCCAGCCGGTTCCGAGTTTCACTTCGTGGGTAGGCGTGGCCACCTCGGCAGCGATGGCCCAGGAGGAGGCATTTTGCAGATTGGCCAGTTCATCGAAACTGGCGCCGCGCAGGCCCCTGCCCGGCGTGAGCAGCGAGATGGCTTCGAGCAGATTGGTCTTGCCCGCGCCATTGGGGCCGGAGAGGGCAATGAGGCGTGAAGATACGTCCAGCCGGAGGCCGGAATAATTGCGGAAATTGGTCAGGGTCAGGCGGGTGAGAGCAAGGCCGGTTGAATCAGTCACAGTGCGGCTGAGTTTACACCCGCATGGGCATTAAAACATAGAGGGCCTGATCATCGCTTGGGTCTTTCACGATGGTGGGCGAGCCCGCATCGGCGAGGAGAAAGCTGATGTGATCGGACTTCACCTGGCTTGCCACATCCAAGAGGTAGCGGGCGTTGAAGCCGATATCGATGGGATCATGAGCGTATTCCACCGGCATTTCCTCTTCGGCGGAACCGGAGTCCGGATTGTTGACGGTCAGCGTCAGCTTGCCCTCGGCGATGTTGAGCTTCACGGCGCGGCCCTTTTCCATGGAAATGGTGGAGACGCGGTCCACCGCATCGGCGAAGGTTTTGGTATCGACATCCAGGACCTTGTCGTTGTTGCGCGGGATGACGCGCTCATAATCCGGGAAGGTGCCGTCGATGAGCTTGGAGGTGAGCACCAGATTGCCGACGGTGAAGCGGATTTTGGAGGACGACAGGGCGATTTCAACGTCGCCGTCTTCGCCTTCCAGAAGCTTCACCACGTCGAGCACGGTTTTGCGCGGGACGATGATGCCGGGCATGCCCTTGGCGCCCTTGGGCAGCGCGATCTGGGCCTGGGCCAGCCTGTGGCCATCGGTTGCCACGGCACGGAGAAGTGCTCCCGCCGCCACTTCGTGGAGATAGATGCCGTTGAGGTAATAGCGGGTCTCTTCGGTCGAGATGGCAAAGCGGGTTTTCTCGATGAGGCCCTTGAGATCGCTAGCGGCAATCGAAAACGTGTTGGCGAGATCGCCGCTTGCGAGATCGGGAAAATCCTCGGGCGGCAGGGCCTGCAGGGCAAAGCGCGACTTGCCGGCGAAAACCGAAATGCGGCCCGCATCAGGCCCTTGTTCAAGCTGAAGCTGGGCCCCTTCCGGGAGCTTGCGGACGATGTCGTAGAGCATGTGGGCCGGCACCGTGGCCGAGCCTTCCTTGCCCACTTCGGCAGTGACGGTTTCGACAATCTCGATATCAAGATCGGTGGCGGTCAGGCGAAGATTTGCACCCGCCGCCTGGATGAGGACATTGGAGAGGATCGGAATGGTGTTGCGCCGCTCCACCACACTTTGCACGTGATTGAGCGCCCTGAGAAACGAAGATCGTTCAATCGTCACACGCATAACGGAAATACCCCTGTCCTTGACCCCTTATGGGCCGTAAACAATGGCCCGAAAGCGGCCGGGGTTCAAGACTTCCTGTGGAAAGGTCGTGGATCAGTATGAATTTCTGCTTTTGACCCATAACAGACTTTTGGGGGAGGACAATTTTGGTCTGCTTTGGGCCAGGAGCGGAAATCCTCTCCACGACGTTTAATTTGGCAATCCGCTGGCTCTCCCATTGTGGTAGGGTTGGGTAGTGATGATTCCGCATGATCGTCACTGCCCCGAGTCCCAAAAAGCTTGGTGGATTGCCATCAGCTCTTCAACCTAGGACAATTGTTGACAGTCGCCCGATGAGCAAAAAAGACATTTCCCCGAAAGAAGCTCGCAGCGAAAACGAAATTTTCGAGGAACTGCAAAGGCTGTGCTGTTCGCCTGGATTTGTTCATGCAATCGCATATTTCTGTTGGCGTGATAATCTTATTCGATTTTCTGGCGAACAGGTCACGGAGGAGGATGTTCAGCACCAGTATTCGAACGAAAAACTGCTCCGGACCGAAATTTCAACTCTCGTGGGTCTGATGGCGAAAGGAGACATAGACGTTGGGATCCCCGATCCCAGTATCCTCCAAAACTATCTAGATCAGTCAGAAGCGTTGCTTCATGAAATGCATATGAGCCTCCAGAAGCCCTGGATGGCTGC
>CADEEO010000166.1 GCA_902826365.1 uncultured Hyphomicrobiales bacterium
AGCTTGCGGACTTCATGCTGGCTCTTTCCGCAGAAAGAGCAATACAGCGTGTTCTTGTTGTCGCCCGCGCTTGCCTTACTCATGCTTTCTCCTTGAACATTCCGGCTGGCACCACATCAGCAATATACATGCCAGGCCTTTAACGGGATATCACTCAACTGTCACAAACAAGGCGAACTTAGCTCAATTAACGCGACTCAATCCAGCATGCGCCGCCAGAGTTAATCAAAAATTGATGATCCGCCGATCAGACCACCCATTGGAGCCCTATTCACCATAAAACTCAAGTTAACTATGTGGAATCGCTTGGTTCCGCGCGCTTTTCCAAAACTTTGTCAATAAGCCCAAAATCCCTCGCCGTTTCCGCCGTCATGAAATTATCACGTTCGAGAGCCTCTTCGACTGCCTTGATGTCACGCCCGGTATGCTTCACGTAGATTTCATTGAGGCGCTTTTTGAGGCTTTCAACTTCCTTGGCGTGAATCAGAATGTCGGTCACCTGGCCCTGAAAGCCGCCGGATGGCTGGTGCACCATGATCCGGGCGTTGGGCAGGGCAAAGCGCATGTCCTTCTCGCCAGCGGTGAGCAGGAGCGAGCCCATGGAGGCCGCCTGCCCCATGACCGTGGTTGAAACCTTGGGACGGATGAACTGCATGGTGTCGTAGATCGACAGCCCCGATGACACCACGCCGCCTGGCGAATTGATGTACATGGAAATCTCTTTCTTGGGATTGTCGGCTTCCAGGAAGAGGAGCTGCATGCAGACGGAGGCGGCGACATTGTCGTCAATCGGGCCGGTGATGAAAATGATGCGCTCGCGCAGCAGGCGCGACGGCAAATCATAGACGCGCTCGCCCCTGGCCTCTTGCTGGATGACCGACGGCCAGAAGGAAGCCTGGGTCAGATAATCGACGGGATCGCGCATATAAGTCCTCGGTTTGGGTGAATCAGGTGATTTCTCTTCCCTATAGATAGGTGACGCATGGCGCTTCGGGAAGCCCTTTATTTCAAACGGAAAAAGGGGCGGAAATTAACCACCCCTTGCAAATCCAGACTTGCTGAAAGACTCAGTCTTCCTTCTTCTTGGCTTTTTTGGCAGCCGGCTTTTTCTTCGGCTTGGCCTCGGCGTGATCGTGGTCATGATCATGCCCTGCATGGTCGTGATCGCCATGCTCGTGATCGTGATCAGAGTGATCTTCGTCGTCATCCTGAACCATGGCCTGCAATTCCTCGCGGCTCACGGATTTCTCGGTGACCTTGGCCTTGGAGACGAGGAAATCGACGACCTTCTGCTCGAACACGGGGCCGCGCAATTCGATGAGTGCGCTGGGGTTCTTGCGGTAGTGGTCAAATACCTGCTTCTCCTGGCCGGGAAACTGGCGGGCCCGGGCCATGAGCGACTGCTGCAGCTCCTGCTCGTTCACCTGGATGCCTTCTTTTTCACCCAGGGTGCCGAGAACCAGGCCGAGGCGCACGCGCCGTTCGGCGATGGCGCGGTATTCCTTCCGGGCGGCTTCTTCCGTAGTGCCTTCGTCGGCAAAGCTCTTGCCGGCTTTTTTCATTTCGCCCTCAAGGGCATTCCAGATGCCGCCGAATTCGGCGTCAACCAGGCGCTGGGGCAATTCGAAGCTGTAGAGCTTGTCGAGCGCATCGAGAACGTCGCGCTTCAGCTTCATGCCGGTCATCGAGCCATATTCCTGGGAGAGGCGCGAACGGATCATGTCCTTCAGTTTTGAAAGGTCCTCAAAGCCCATTTTCTTGGCGAACTCATCGTCAACGGTGCCTTCCTTCGGCGCCTCGACGCTGGCCACCTTCACGGCGAATTCGGCGGGCTTGCCCGCCAATTCCTTGACGCCATAGGCGGCGGGGAACGTCACCTTCACGGTGAGTTCGTCGCCGGCCTTGTGGCCTACGAGCTGGTCCTCAAAGCCCGGAATGAACTGGCCGGAGCCGAGTTCCAGCGGCACATCCTCGGCGGTGCCGCCGTCGAAGATCTTGCCGTCCACCTTGCCCACAAAACCGATGGTGACCTTGTCGCCCTTGGCGGCCTTGCCGTCCTTGGGCTCCCAGGCCTTGTACTGGGCGGTCAGGCGGCCGAGCGCCTCATCAACCTGGGCATCGGTGATTTCAACCACATGGCGGGTGAGTTCGACGTTGGACACATCCTTCAATTCAAATGTCGGAATGATTTCAAAAGCCAGCGAGAAGGCAAAATCGCTTTCGCCGGCCATGATGGCGTCCACTTCCTTCTCTTCCTCGGGAAGCTTCACTTCCGGCTGGTAGGCGGGCTTCAGATTGCGCTCGGCGAGCACCTGCTTGGACTGGTCATCAATGGTTTTCTGCACCACTTCGGCCATCAGCGCCTTGCCGTACATGCGCTTCAAATGGGGCACGGGCACCTTGCCGGGGCGGAAGCCCTTGATATTGGCGCGGCCGGCCATCTCGTGGAGCTTCGAATCGAGCTGCTTGCCCAATTCGGCGGCGCCCACCACAACCTTGAATTCGCGCTTGAGCCCGGAGCTCAGTGTTTCTGTAACCTGCATTGTCTTTTGTCTTTCCGATTTGACCTGGTTTCCCGCCTCGGCGCATTGGTGCGGGCGGAGGGACTTGAACCCCCACGGGTTTCCCCACAGGAACCTAAATCCTGCGTGTCTGCCAATTTCACCACGTCCGCGCGCTGCGCTTCGTATTCGGGCGGTCTATAGCAGAGGGGTTTGGGGGATGCCAGAGAAGAAAATCGCGGAAGATTTGCAACGGCGGAACGCGGCGGAACCGCTGCCGAAGAAATAAAAAGGCCCCGTTTCCGGGGCCCTTGCAAAGCTTTAACCTGCCAAATGGCGGTGATCAATCCGAGCGCTGGCCGATTGCCACCCAGCGGAAGATTTCCGGGGTGTCAATTTCCCTGTCGGCAAGGCCGCCCAGTGAAATCTCGATGCCGGCCTTGATCTGGTGCTCATCGGCGGTTCCATCGTCGCCATCCATGTACAGGCCGTCATAGGCGGCGAACAATGTGATGGGCGAGGAGTCGAACGTGTAGTCGATTGAGGCGCCCCAGGAACCCACGAAACTGTTGTTGTCGGAATCCATCGTGCCATAGGCCAATCCGCCATGAAGCCCCATCGACAGGCTGTCGCTGATGTTGAAACTTGGCGCAATGCGCACAAATCCCGCATCGTTCAGAGTGTATACGGTTCCATCATTGTCCGAATCCAGGTAGCCGGCCTGCAACAGGAAATCGCCGCCGCCAAAGGCATGGAGGTATTCAGCGCCTACGAACCACAGATCGGTTGGGTCCTCATCATCAAATTCGGCTTCGCCGTAGCCGGCGAACACGCCAAAGCCCGAGCCGTGCACGGCGTGGCCGGCGATCTGCCAGCCGCTTTCCATCTGGTCATCGTCGGCGCTGCCGAGGAAATTGAGCGCGCCTTGTGCCGTCAGCTGCAAAAGAAATGACTCGCCCGCTCCGAAAATAACCGATGCGTCCGCGCCCATCGTGGGAAAATCCTCGTCCAGGCCGCTGTCATCGGCATCGCCGCCGCTGCCGCCGAGGAAATAATAGCCGCCCCAGATGTCGGCGGTGAAGCCCACTTGGCTTTCCTCAGCCACCGGGGCCGGATCCGCTGCAAACGCCGCGGAAGAAAACATTCCAGCCGCACCCAGAATTGTTGTCACCAAGAGAATTTTTTTCATGACGCGCATACCCCGTTTTTTGCTTATGAGGTAAATTACCATGCCGGCGCGGCGGCGGAAAGTTTTTCCTCGGCCCGGGGTGCGGCGGGCACGCCGCCGGCATTTCCACGGCCCGCCCTGCCCGTTCGGGGAAAACTGGCAAAATCAGGCAGTTAGCCAGATGCGCCGACCGCCGCCGCCCGCCGCATCTGTGGCAGCAAGGCAACACAAACCAAGATTCTTGATCAGCGCCCATGGCCGTCGCGGCGGGCTTTGCGCCGGCGGGTGAATCGCGTGCGTGAAAAAATGGCGAAATCGGTCGAACAGTTCATTAAATATTGAAAGCATGCCGTGCGGGCTTAGTGGCAATCCTTTACGAATGATCCAGCCAGAGCCCATACTGGCGGACCCTTATGACCCACTCACCATGTCGGCGGATTTGCGTAAGGCGTGCACGGCGCTCGCCCCTGCGGCGCGGAAGCCGAAACGGGCGAAGCGATAGACCGGTCCATTTTGCTCTTGACACCTATATTCCTATTATGGCATTTGCGTTCCTGTTATGTTCTTTTGAATTGGATGGGAACCATATGGACGGGAAGATGGACTTTGACTGGGCCGGGGC
>CADEEO010000167.1 GCA_902826365.1 uncultured Hyphomicrobiales bacterium
CATCCGCAGGCTTGAGGCCCTCGAGTCCGCCCTTGCGGACATTCCCCGCCAGGCCCTGCGGCTGGCCCGCTGGCGGATGCGGCAGGAGACGTCGCCAAACCCCAGTTTCAAAACACCGCTCCGGCCTGGCCGTGCTCCCGGTTCCCGCAAGAAGCCCACGCACGAGGTCGACGAGCTGCTCAGTGAGTGCGACTGGCTGGCCTTCCGCGCCGAGATGCACGACACAAGCTGAAGCAGAAATCATCTGTATACTGACTAATTAAGCCGGCTTCCAGGCCCTCATCCAGCCTGTCGGCCACCTTCTCCCATGCAAGAGCACGGGAGAAGGCGCTAAATGACTATTGCCTTCTCCCGTCCAAAGGATGGGAGAAGGTGGCCGACAGGCCGGATGAGGGCTCTTGTGCCGGGATGACAAATTAAGTGAGTTATTTCTTCGCGGCTTTCGCCCGGGCGATGCCTTCCACGATCATGTCCTCCGCCTCAACCGCATTGCCCCAACCCAGAACCTTCACCCACTTGTTGGGTTCAAGGTCCTTGTAGTGGGTGAAGAAATGCTCGATCTGCTGCACGGTGATTTCCGGCAGGTCGAGATAGTTGAAGACATTCTCGTAGCGCCGGGTCAGCCGCGGCACCGGCACGGCAATGATCTTTTCGTCGCCGCCGGCTTCGTCCTGCATCTTCAAAACGCCCACCGGGCGGCAGGCCACGATGGCGCCGGGAATGATGCCGCGCTGGTTGGCGATCAGCACGTCAACCGGATCGCCGTCGCCCGACAGGGTGTGCGGAATGAAGCCGTAGTTCCCGGGATAGCGCATGGAGGTATAGAGAAACCGGTCCACCACAAGGGTTCCGGCTTCCTTGTCCATCTCATACTTGATCGGCTCGCCGCCCACCGGCACCTCGACGATCACGTTGACTTCCTTGGGCGGGTTCCGGCCTATGGCAATGGCATCGATACGCATGGGGCTTTCCTTTGAATGACATCCCGTAGCATACTATGGGCCATGGGAAAATTCGCAGCGCTAATTGTCTTAGGTCTTTCCGCCACCGCCGCAGCGGCTGGCGAAATAACCAGCATCTATTCCGACCTCGACCTCAAGGCATGCAAGGCTCTTGAACTTTACAACGGCGAGGATAATGGCGAAGGCGGCGTCTGGGAATGCAAGGGCATTGCAGGATTTGACGTGCTCTATCTTGAAGGCGACCTTCGCGGCTATGTGGCCTTCGGCCCGGAGGCGCGCAGCCAATGCAGTTCGGCGCAGACCTTCGGGGCCTTCAATTCGCCCGGCCCCAAAATTGAATGGCGCATGGAAAACGGCAAGCCCATTGCCACCATTCTCCGCTGGTTCACCGACAATGGCTCGGGCGAGGCAAATGCCAAGCAGAACTGGCTGGCGGTCACCAAGCTCAACGGCAAAGACGCCTGCCGCGTGGCGCTCATCGACACGAAATATCCCGATGCCAATACGCTGGCGCGCGCCAAAGCCGATGGCAAGGCCCACACCTTCAATTGCGAAAAGGATGTGCCGGACGTGGTTTCGCAGCGTGCCGTCATGGCCAGCGAAGTCATGTCAGATGTGCCCTGTCCGGGCGGGCCTTACCGCGAGGAATAGGCTGGTTTAGAGCGCGATCAGTTTACCTTGAATCCAAAAAACAATCGTCATTCCGGCGCACGCCGGAATCTGGCGGCAGTTTCCTTCCTGAACGGGATTCCGGCTTTCGCCGGAATGACGGCGGAGAGGACTAAAACTGATCAGGCTCTACGCGACGTCGGCTGCTTCCTTGGCGCGGCTCATGCGCTTGCGCTCGTTGGCGTCGAGATAGATTTTGCGCAGGCGAATGGATTTCGGGGTGATCTCCACCAGCTCGTCATCGCCCACATAGGCCAGCGCCTTTTCCAGCGACATCCTGATCGGCGGGGTCAGCACCACCGCTTCATCCTTGCCGGAGGCGCGCACGTTGGTGAGCTTCTTGCCCTTGATGACATTGAGTTCAAGGTCATTGCCGCGCGTATGTTCGCCGATGATCATGCCGGCATAGACCTTGGTGCCGTGCTCGATGAACATGGGGCCCCGGTCCTGCAGGTTGAAAATGGCGTAAGCCACGGCTTCGCCATCGCCGTTGGAGAGAAGAGCTCCCGTGTGGCGGCCCGGAATGTCGCCGACATAAGGTGCATAGGCATGGAACAGGCGGTTCATGATGGCGGTGCCGCGGCTGTCGGACATGAGTTCGCCCTGATAGCCGATCAGGCCGCGGGTCGGCGCATGGAACACCAGGCGCTGGCGGCCGGAGCCGGATGGCCGCATGTCGCGCATTTCGGCGCGGCGCTCGGAGAGCTTCTGCACCACGATGCCGGAATAGGCCTCGTCAACGTCGACAATCACTTCTTCGATAGGCTCCAGTCGCTGGCCATGTTCATCGGTGCGGAACACCACGCGGGGGCGGCCCACGGTGAGTTCAAAGCCTTCGCGGCGCATGGTTTCGATGAGAATGCCCAATTGCAATTCGCCGCGGCCCGCCACTTCGAAGGCATCGGTTTCAGTTGATGAGGCGGTGACTTTCAAGGCCACATTGCCTTCGGCTTCGCGCAGCAGGCGCTCGCGGATGACGCGGCTCTGCACCTTGTCGCCTTCCTTGCCGGCCAGCGGGCCGTCATTGATGCGGAAGGTCATGGTGAGCGTCGGCGGATCAATGGGCTGGGCCTTGATCGGCTCGGCAACCGCCGGATCGCAAATCGTGTCGGCCACCGTCGAGGTCGTAAGCCCGGAGATGGCAACGATGTCGCCGGCAAAGCATTCGTCCACCGGCACGCGCTCAAGGCCGCGGAAAGCCAGCACCTTGGAAATGCGGCCCTGCTCCACAACCTTGCCATCCTGCGAAAGAGCCCGCACCTGCTGATTGGCCTTCACCGAACCGGAGCGCACCCGGCCGGTGAGAACCCGGCCGAGGAAAGGGTTGGCTTCAATGGTGGTCACCAGCATGCGGAAGGGGCCTTCCTCGATCACCGGCGGATTGAAATGCGAGACGATGAGATCAAACAGCGGCGCCATGGTGGCTTCGGTCTGGGCCGGCGTCTTGGACATCCAGCCATGTTTCGCAGAGCCGTAGATGATCGGGAAATCGAGCTGCTCTTCGCTGGCTTCGAGAGCCGCGAAGAGATCAAAGACCTCGTTCACAACTTCATTGTGGCGCTCGTCCGGGCGGTCAATCTTGTTGATGCAGACGATGGGCCTGAGGCCGATCTTCAAGGCTTTCTGCAGGACGAATTTGGTTTGCGGCATGGGGCCTTCGGCGGCATCCACCAGCAGCACGGCGCCATCCACCATGTTGAGGATGCGCTCAACCTCGCCGCCGAAATCAGCATGGCCCGGGGTGTCCACGATATTGATGCGGGTGTCCTTCCAGACCAGCGAGGTGACCTTGGCCAGAATGGTAATGCCGCGCTCGCGCTCGAGGTCGTTGGAATCCATGGCGCGTTCGGCCACCTTCTGGTTGTCGCGGAAGGAGCCGGACTGGGACAGGAGGCGGTCGATCATGGTGGTCTTGCCATGGTCAACGTGGGCAATAATCGCAATGTTGCGCAAATTCATGGGGCGCCGGGACTTTCTCTATTTGTCAGGAGTTGGGCGGGCCATAGCATGGCTCATTGGCAAAGGCAAACCGCGGATATGCCTGAAAAACGGGCGCGATAGGGGCTTTACGCTTCTTCCGCCACAAAGACGTCGAAGGCGGCCAGGAACTGCTGGCGGATTTCGTCCTTTTCCAGGAGAATTTCGTGCAGGGCTTCACGGATGGTGATGATCGAGACGCCCGCCACGCGCTCGGAAAACCGGCGTATGGCGTCATTGTCCACCACGCTGTCTAGCCCTGCGGCCACGATCAGGACCGGGCATCTCAGGCCTTTGGCGCTCTTCATGGCGCGCACGGTGGCAATGGAATCCAGGGCGGCGGACAGCCAGCCGTAGGTTGGACCGCCGGAGCCGAGCTGCGGGGCTTTTTCCAGCACCGCGCTATCGCGGTTCCAGCGCCTTTGATCCTGGGTCAGGGGGTTGCCGGCAAAATCCTTTCGTCCCAAAGGGGCTTGCCTTTTGCCCGGCAGATAGACCCAGCCCAAGCGCAGGGTCATGGCAATGCCGGTCAGCAGGCGCACGACCGGAACCGGCCAGGCCCCGTAGTTCAGGTCAATGAGCGGGGCGATGAGCACGCATTTCTTGAACCAGTT
>CADEEO010000168.1 GCA_902826365.1 uncultured Hyphomicrobiales bacterium
GCGGCTCCCTTTGTGGTCATGCTGCTCTTGAGTTTTAATTTTCAAGCCGAGGGCGGCAGGACGGTGTCGCACTACAGCCAGTTCTTCACCGACCCCAGCTACTACCGCGCCATGCTCAATTCGCTGGAGGTGACCGGCCTGGTGACGCTCATCTCCGTGCTGCTCGCCTATCCCTTTGCCTGGATTCTGGCTGAGCAAATTCCGCCACGCCTGCAAAGGCTGGCGCTGCTGCTGGCCATCCTGCCGTTCTGGACATCCTATGTGGTGCGCTCCTATTCCTGGCTGCTGGTGCTGGCGCAGAACGGCGTGGTCAATGACGCGCTGTTGCGCACAAACCTTGTCACCGAGCCTCTGCAACTCGCCAACACCCGCACCGCAACCATCATCGGCTTTGTCCATTTCTTTGTCATGCTTCTCACGCTCACGATCTTCGCCAGCCTCAAGCAATTGAACCCCAGCTACCGCAAGGCCGCCGCCGATCTCGGCGCCGGCCCCATCCGCACCTTTATCCATGTCGTCCTCCCGCTCACCATTCCCGGCGTCGTGGTGGGAGCCTTTCTCACCTTCGTGCTCGCCATCGGCGATTACATCACACCGCAGATTTTGGGCGGCAACAATGAGCTTCTCATGCCCCAGCTCATCATGATGCAGATCGGCCGCCGCGGCGATTTCGCCTCCGCCTCCGCCCTTGCCCTTATCCTGATGGCGGTGGTGACCATCGCCTATATCGCCTGCGCCCGCTGGCTGAAAATCGAGCGGACCTGATGCGTGGCCTTATGAAATTGTTTTCCGCAATATACGCCCTGGCGATTTACGGCTTCATTTTCCTCCCCGTGGTCGTGCTGGTGGTCTTCTCGCTGCAATCCACCGCCTTCCCCATCCCGCCCTTCACCGGCCCCTCCACCCGCTGGTATGAAGCCGTGATGAATGATCCGAGGCTCACCTCGGCCCTGTTCAATTCCCTCGCCGTGGCGATCATCTCGTCTGTTGTGGCAGTGGCCCTCGGCTTCGTCAGCGCCTGGGGCTTTGCCCGTTTCGTGCTGCCCGGATCGGCTGTCATGCGCGGCCTCATCACCCTGCCGCTCACCGTGAGCTACCTCATCATCGGCATGGGCCTCCTCGTCATCTTCAACATGATCGGCCTGCCGAAAAACCTCATCGCCGCCGGCATCGGCCATGTGGTGATCAATCTTCCCCTGTGCTTTGCCATCATCTACAGCCAGATGGGCGACCACCAGATCAACATCGAGCGCGCCGCGCGCGATCTCGGCGCCACCGAATGGAATGTCCTCTGGCTGGTCACCCTGCCTATCCTGTGGCCCGCCATCTTCGCCAGCCTCTTCCTGTCCATGACCTTCTCCTGGGATGAATTCGTGATCTCCTTCCTGCTGACCCGTTTCGACACGACCCTTCCCGTTGAAATCTGGAACCTGCTGCGCTCCGGCCTCAATCCAAAGACCAATGCCGTGGGCTCGCTGGTTTTTGCCGTCTCCGTGGTGGCAGCCATCGTCCTTGAACTCATCCTGCTGCGCCGGAGACCCGCATGACCGAAGCCCTCGTCGAGATGAAGAATATCTCCCACAGCTTCGGCAGGGCGGGCGTCCTCCATGACGTGTCGCTCACCATCAACCCCGGCAGCTACACGGTCCTGCTGGGTCCTTCCGGCTCGGGCAAAACCACGCTGCTCTCGATCCTCGGCGGCTTTCTCGTCCCCCGCAAAGGCAGCGTGCTGATCCGTGGGCACAATTGCACCATGATGCCGCCAGCCAAGCGCCCCACCACAACCGTGTTCCAGGACTATGCCCTGTTTCCCCACATGAGTGTCGGCAACAATGTGGGCTTTGGCCTCCGCATGAAGGGCGTCGTCAAAAGCGAGCGTGACAGGCTGGCCCATGAGGCGCTGGT
This sequence comes from uncultured Hyphomicrobiales bacterium, assembly GCA_902826365.1. Taxonomy (GTDB): domain Bacteria; phylum Pseudomonadota; class Alphaproteobacteria; order Rhizobiales; family Aestuariivirgaceae; genus Aestuariivirga. Next base: position 1,906 of record CADEEO010000168.1, read on the forward strand.
CATCGTCGGCCTCCCCGAAGCCTTCAAGAAAAAACCCCACCAGCTTTCCGGCGGCCAGCGCCAGCGCGTGGCGCTTGCCCGCGCCCTTGTGGTGAAGCCCGCCGTGCTGCTTCTCGATGAGCCCCTGGGGGCGCTTGATCTCAAGCTCCGCCGCCAGATGCAGGATGAATTGAAGATCATCCAGAAACAGGTGGGCACCGCCTTCGTCCATGTCACCCATGACCAGGAAGAGGCCATGGCCCTCGCCGACCACTGCGTTGTGATGAACCAGGGCCGCATCGAGGATGAAGGCACCCCGGAACGGGTTTACGCCAAGCCGGCCACGCGCTTCTCAGCCACCTTCATGGGTGAAAGCACCATCATTCCCGGCGAAGTGACAAGCGTCACCAGCACTGCGATTTCCGTAAACACCGTCTTCGGTTCCTTCCCCATCATCGCCACCGCCGAGGAAGGCGCGAAAGTCACCCTCGCCATCCGGCCTGAACACATGCGGCTCATCCGCGACTCGCGCAGCATCACCTTTGGCAGCGCCGAGGTGACCGCCGTTGTTTTCCAGGGAAGCTTCAAGCGCGTGGTGGCCGCCTCCAAAACCCTGTCGGGGCCAACCTTCATCGCCAAGATTCCAGCGACACACGAGGTGGCGGTGGGCGATACGGTCACCCCCTGCTGCCATATCGAAAACCTGATCATGCTCACGAAATAACCATGGCGCGCATCAAGGCCCATGACTGGTATGAAACCATCCGCATGGCTGATGATGTGACGTTGATCCACGAACCCTGGATCAAGCCCTTCTTCCGCTGCAACATGTGGCATGTCCGCGGCCGCGACCGTGACCTTCTCTTCGATACGGGCCTTGGCCATTTCAGCCTGCGCCAGAATGTGAGGCTGGTGAGCGAACGCCCCCTGCTCTGCGTCGCAAGCCACACGCATTTCGATCACATCGGCTGCCACCATGAATTTCCGGACCGCTGCGTTCACCAGGCCGAAGCGGAAATTCTCGCCGACCCGCGCAATGAGTGGACGGTCGCCGACCGCTACGCCACCGACGAGATGTTTGACCGCCTGCCGGAAGGCTGGGACTCATCGCGCTACCGGATACAGCCAGCCCCGGCCCAGCGCCTGCTGGCCCATGGCGATGTCATCGATCTCGGCAACCGCCATTTTGAAGTCATCCACACCCCCGGCCATTCCCCCGGCGGCATCGGCCTGTTCGAAAAAGCCAGCGGCATATTCTTGTCCGGCGACATCGTCTACGACGGCCCCCTGATCGACGATGCCTATCATTCAAACCGCGAAGATTATGCGGCGGCGATGGAAAGCCTCCGCGCGCTCCCCGTGTCCATCATCCACGGCGGCCACTTCCCAAGCTTCGGCGCCACGCGCTATCACCAGCTCATCGACGAATATCTCGCAGGCCAACGCACCGCGGGATGTCATTTGGGAAATTCCCCGACCAAGTGAAAGCCGAAAGAAAAGGAAAAGCCGGAACAGCAACCATGAGCGCAAATCGTTCACAGCTTTTTGAAGAGTGGCTGTCCCTTGAGAAGGCTGGACACACGCTCAGCTATGCCCAAATTCAAATGATAGGAGAGGCATTCAGGGAGGCAAAGCCGTCGGACGACGTTTATGCCTTGGCGCGGCTGTTCCCCGCGTATTTCCCCCCAACGCCTGAGAATGTGGGCCTGCTCGAAAGATTCTTGCAAGACGAAGCGGATGAGCATTCAAGGACGGGTGCCGTCTTGGGGGCTTCACACTCGTGGTCACTCGCGGGAATTAATCTCTCGTTGATCGCAAAAATTGCCAATCCGGGGTATCTTGATGGTGTCACCAACTCTATGTGGAACGCTTTAGGCGCGCTGGGATCATTATCAGTTGACAATACAGCGGCCCGCCAAAAATTTCTTGAACTTACCGCCGTAGCACAGACCACTGAATTTGACAGTGATGGTTACAAGAATCTGTATATGGATGCGTTGCGTAAATCCCTGCACGTCGCAAGTACCGGACACGAAGCTGTTCTAATGCATATTTCGCACTCGGACAAAATTCCATCCATTGAAGAAAGCGTGCGCGCGCTGAAATCAAGGATTGGACTGCGGTGATGTGGCGGACGACGCCCGCTTCAATGCCTTTTTCACATGCGTATTAAAATAGTTACGAAATCCCGCATATCCCCCTTGACACGTATATTCCTATTATGTCATGTATGTTCCTGTTATGTTCTTTAGGCAGGATTAGAGCCACATGGACTGGGATTTGGCCATCACACGCAACAGCAAGGCGCTCACGGGGATCATTGCGGTCCTCTTCG
>CADEEO010000169.1:0-2241 GCA_902826365.1 uncultured Hyphomicrobiales bacterium
CCCACCTTGTGGTGCTTGAACAGGCGCATCATGTCGACCAGCACGTCATTGCGCTTGGCTTCGATCTGCGCCACGGTCTGGCCAGCGCTTTGCGCTTCGCAGCCCTCGATGAGGTTCTTTTCGAGCGAGTCATTCCACTTGGGGAATTTCAGATCGGTCCAGGGCAGTTCGAGCGTGGGGTCGAACTGCGAAATGAAATGGCGCATGCCGCCGGGGCCGCCGGCCACGTGATAGGTGAGGAAGGAGCCCATGAAGGCCCAGCGCATGCCGGCAGAATAAACGATTGAGTCGTCGATGTCGCCGGTGGTGCCGACGTCCTTGTTGAGAATGTGAAGGGCTTCGCGCCACAGGGCTTCCTGCAGGCGGTCGCAGATATAGCCTTCGATTTCCTTCTTGAGGCGCAGAACCTGCATGCCGATGGATTCGAAATAGACGCCGGCGCGGTCCATGGCTTCGCTGGAAGTTTTTTCGCCGGGAACGGTTTCAACTAGGGGGAGAAGATAGACCGGGTTGAAGGGGTGGCCGATGATTACGCGCTCGGGGTGCTGGCATTGGGATTGCAGCACGGTGGGCAGGAAGCCGGAGGACGACGATGAAATGATAACGTCGGGGCGGGCGATGGCATCGATATCGCGGAAGAGCTTCACCTTGAGGTCTTCGCGCTCGGGGGCGGCTTCATGGATGAAGTCAGCTTTCGAAGCCATCTCCTTGAGATCGGTGGTAAAACTGAGCTTGCCTTTTTTGCCAGATGAGCCAAGCAGCTTTGACATGGAAGGCCAGGCAACATCGATGGCGGCGCGGAGCTTTGCTTCGGCGGCGGGATGCACGTCGTAGGCGATGACATCGAAGCCGCGGATGAGCAGGCGTGCGGCCCAGCCTGCGCCGATCAACCCGGTTCCGGCAATGCCGACAGTTTTGATTTTTGTCATTTTTGCGTTCTCTATCTTTCGTCACTCCGGCGAAAGCCGGAGTCTTGCTGCAATGGGATTCCGGCTTTCGCCGGAATGACGGTGTAGTGTAGGGACGACGACATCAAGTTTTCCGTGGTTTCAATTGCAGGATGGCGCGGGCTTCATCGGGCGTGGCAACCTTGGTGCCGAGGATTTCGATGACTTTCACCGCCTTCTCGACCAGCTTGCCATTGGTGGCATGGACGCCTTTTTCGAGCCAGAGGTTGTCCTCAAGGCCAACCCGCACATGGCCGCCGAGAAGCACGGCTTGCGCTACGGCCGGGAATTCATTGCGGCCAATGCCGAAGGCGGCCCAGATCGCATCCTTTGGAAGCTGGGCTTTCTGGTAGGCCATGGTTTCCGTGTCGTAGGGCGCGCCCCAAGGAATGCCGAGGCAAAGCTGGAACAGGGGCGGGCTGTCAATCAGTCCCTCGATGCAGAGCTGCTTGGCGAACCAGAGATTTCCGGAATCAAAAATTTCCATCTCGGGCTTCACGCCATAGGATTTGATGAGGCGGGCCTGCTCGCGCAATTGGGCGGGCGTTTGCACCACCATGGTGTTGCCATCGCCGAAGTTCAGCGATCCGCAATCCAGGGTGCAGAGTTCCGGGCGCAATTCGGCGATGTGGAGCAGGCGCTCAACGGGACCGACCAGATCAGTGCCCGCACCCCACTTCATCGGGGTTTCGCCGGGGCCAACATCAAGGTCTCCGCCCATGCCGGCGGTGAGGTTGATGATCACGTCCTTGTTCTTGGCGCGGATGCGCTCCATGACTTCCCTGTAGAGGTGGACGCCGCGGGAACCTTTTCCGGTTTTGGGATCACGCACATGGCAGTGCACCACGGCGGCACCGGCGGCGGCTGCTTCCAAGGCGGAATTTGCGATTTGTTCCGGCGTTACGGGTACATTGGGGCTTTTGCCAACCGTGTCGCCGGCGCCGGTGACGGCGCAGGTAATGATAATCTTGGGGTTCATGGGGGTCCTCCGTTTGCGGGCGAGGTTAGCCTTATCCTGTTTGCAAGTTTGACTTTTTTCGCCATTTATTTCACATTTACCGCCATGTCCCCTGTTGACGTGGTCTTTCACCTGGTTCCGCGCTTTTCGATGATATCGCTTTACGGGGCGCTGGAACCCCTGCGCGTGGCGAACCGCTTCGCCGGGCAGGTATTTTCCTGGCGTTTTGTTTCGGCGGATGGGCAACCGGTTTCGGCTTCCAATGACATACCGGTTTCCGTTTCGGGCCGCTTGGCCGATGTGGGCCGTCCCACCATGCTGTTGGTGAGCGCCAGC
>CADEEO010000169.1:2251-4121 GCA_902826365.1 uncultured Hyphomicrobiales bacterium
AGAAGGGGATCAGCAAGCCTACGCTTGGTGCCTTGCGCAAGCTGGCGGCGGCAAAGGTTCTGCTTGCCGGGATGGATACGGGGCCGTTCATTCTGGCGAGTGCGGGCGTGCTGGATGGCTATCAGGCGACCTGCCATTGGGAAAGCCTGCCGGGCTTTCGTGAAAGTTTTCCGCGGGTGCAGGTCAGGCAATCGCTCTTCGAAGTTGACCGTGACCGCATGACCAGCGCCGGAGGATCTTCGGTGATCGACATGATGCTGGAGTGGATCAGGCAACGGCTGGGGCCTGCGATTGCGGTGACGGTTGCCGACCAACTTGTTCATTCGCGTTTTGCCGAACAGCCGGGCGAGGCCCGCATTCCGGCGGCGGAGCGTTACGGCACGCGGGATGCGCGCGTCCTCTCGTGCATCGCCATGATGGAGGAGCACATTGAAGAGCCTCGCGGAATAAGTGAACTGGCGAATCGGGCCGGCCTCTCGGTGCGCCAGCTTGAACGGGTGTTTGCCGCCACTTTGAAAGCAAGGCCAATGGGATTTTATCTCAGCCTGCGCCTGGAACGGGCCGAACGGCTGATCAAATACTCCACGTTGAGCGTCCGGGAAGTTGCTGTTGCCACAGGTTTTTCATCACTGTCACAATTTTCGAGAAGTTTTAAGTTAAAGTTTGGCAGGCCGCCGTCCCGATGGCGAATGACCTGATTGATTCGCGGGCGGGCTTGCGTTTTTGGCAAAAATCGCCGATTTTCAGGGATCGGCGAACTGGGACTGCGAGATGAAAACACTCTTGGCGACTGTGTTTGTTGCAACCGCTATTGCGGCACCCACCGCGATTCCACCTGCGGCTCCGCCCACGCCAAATAATTGGTGCAAGGTGGGGCACACGGTGATGATTCCGGATGGCCGCGAGGGTCCGGTGACTTCCCTTGATGGTGATATCTGCCAGGTGCTTGTCTATGGCGAAACCTACGCTTCGCAATGGGTTTACTACTTGATCGAACCTGTCGATCCAAAAAAGCCGGATGATCGCGCCTTTGGCCATTAAGAGCTTGCGTCCTGATAGCAGTTTGGGGCAGAGGGTATTTCCCGTGAACTGGAGGCCCTGATGCGGAATTATGTGCGTAGTATTGTTGCGCTGCTGGCGTTTTGCCTTTCGTCCGGCCTTGCTGAAGCGGAAAACAAGACATTCGAGAATCCCATGGTTGGCACCAATCGCCTGGACTGGTGCTCGGACTGGGGCAAAGGCTGTGGCGCGGACGCGGCGACCGCCTGGTGCAAGACCAATGCCTATGATCATTCCGTTAACGTCCAACAGGCCCCTGATATCGGGGCCTCAGCACCCACGAAGCTGATTGCCACGGGCGAGGTCTGCGACCAAAGCTATTGCGATGGCTTTGCCTCCATTACCTGCGCCACGGCCGAATTGCCGGTGGCAGCGGCGCCACCCACGCCGGAATCGCCTGCGGCAGATGTCGACGTTCCCGCAGCGGCACCGGTTGTTGCGGAAACCTCGAGTGAATTCTTCAAGAACCCAACGCATGAGGATGTTCGCCTCAACTGGTGCTTCGAGGGGGACGGTGGCTGCGGGAAAAAAGCTGCCGAGGCCTGGTGCGCCCAGCAGGGGTTCAGCGGCGCGAAGGATTTCAAGTATGTGAGCGCCGTAAAGCCCACAATTCAGATCGGCACCGGCAAAACCAACAAAAAAGCCAGCAAAGCCTTTAGCCGCGTCACCTGCGTGAAGTGATCAGCCCCCGCCCTGCCACACCTTGATGGCATCGAGCGGGTAGATGAGCATGATAATGTTCAGCGTAAGGTTGTCGCGGATGATCGCACCGACCGCCAGTTCCATGGCCAGCGCCAGAACGATGGTGAGC
>CADEEO010000170.1 GCA_902826365.1 uncultured Hyphomicrobiales bacterium
CGCAGATGAAGTCCTATCAGATTCAAAGAAAACTGTGACCCACTGAAATGGCTATAAAGAAGATGCCCGCGTCGGGCGCGGGCATGATGAGAAAATGTTAAAGGTGGCTAGACGATCTTCGTCGTGACTTTCACGTTCTTCTTGATGGCGTTGGAATAGGCGCAGGCGACGTGGGCCTTCTTGACGATTTTTTCGGCTATTGCCTTGGGCACGCCTGGGAGACTGATATCCAGTGCCACAGCGATGCCGAAGCCCTTCTTGTCGGAGCGCGGGCCGAAGCTCACATGTGCGGTGATGGATGAGTCCGGATGAATTGGAACGGTTTTCTTTTCCTTGGCGCTGACATATTTGATCGTGCCGAGCAGGCAGGTGGAATAGGCCGCGGCAAAGAGCTGGTCGGGATTGAGGCCGTCATCCTTGCCGCCCATTTCCTTGGGCTGGCCGATCTTGAAGTCGATCATGCCATCGGCGGATACGGCCCGGCCCTGGCCGCGCCCTCCGGTTGATGTGACGTGGGCAGTGTAAAGTTTCTTGATTGCCATGGGAGGCCTCCTTGTTGAGCTGTCATGCTGGCATGCCCACGTGTTGCTGGCAAGGCGGGGGCTTGCTAGGACATAGGCATGCGGTTTCCACCTTCATTTCTTGATGACATTCGCGGAAGGGTTTCGATCTCTTCCGTGGTGGGCCGGCGCGTGGCGTGGGACCGGCGCAAGACCAATGTGGGCAAGGGCGACTATTGGGCCTGCTGCCCGTTCCACAATGAAAAATCGCCGTCATTCCATGTGGATGACCGCAAGGGGCGCTACCATTGCTTTGGCTGCAAGGTTTCGGGCGATATTTTTAAGTTCCTTGTTGAGAAGGAGGGGATGAGTTTTCCGGAAGCCGTCGAACGGCTGGCGCAGGAAGCGGGCCTGCCGATGCCGCAATTTTCCGAAGCTGATGTAAAGCGCGAGGAGGTTCGCGCAAGCCTTTATGATGTGATGGAAATTGCTGCGAAGTTCTTTGAGGACGAGTTGCAGTCAGCGCGCGGCGCGAAGGCGCGGGGTTATCTGGCGGACCGGCAACTGACGGCGGCCATCCAGAAAGAATTCCGCATCGGCTATGGGCCGGATGACCGCTCGGCGCTGCGTTCGCATCTGGCTTCAAAAAATGTGACAGTGGAGCAGATGGCGGAAGCGGGGCTGGTGATTTCCGGCGACGACATCCCCGTGGCCTATGACCGCTTCCGCGACCGGGTGATGTTTCCCATCCGCGATCCGCGCGGGAAAGTGATCGCCTTTGGCGGGCGGGCCCTGAAGGCCGATGTGGCGGCGAAGTACCTGAACTCGCCGGAGACGCAGTTATTCCATAAAGGTGCGGTGCTTTATAACCATGATAAGGCGCGGGCGGCTGCCCATGAACTGGGAGCCATCATTGCGGTTGAGGGCTATATCGATGTGATCGCCCTGCACCGGGCCGGATTTCCCAATACGGTGGCGCCGCTTGGCACGGCTTTGACTGAGGACCAGCTTGCGCTGTTGTGGAAAGCGGCGGCGGAACCGACGCTGTGTTTTGATGGCGACAGCGCCGGGATCAAGGCGGCGTACCGGGCGCTGGATTTGGCCATGCCATTACTGAAGCCCGGCCATTCCCTGAAATTTGCGCTTTTGCCGGAGGGGCAGGACCCGGATGACCTGCTGAAGGCCCAGGGGCCGGAGGCGGTGAAGGCAGTGATTGAGGCGGCGGAGCCCTTGTCGGACGTGATCTGGCGGCGGGCTTTGACTGAAAATGACCGGGCGACACCGGAGCGGAAGGCGCAATTTGAGCGGGATTTGCGTGGGCTTTTGAACCAAATTGGCGATGAAACGGTGCGCAAGCACTATATGGCGGACCTCGCGTCCCGGTTTGACCAGCTTTTCCAGCGCAACCGGACGGGGGGCAATTTCCGGGTGCGTTCCCCCAATTTCCCGCAAAAACCGTGGAAAAAGGGGCAAAAAGCCTGGGAAACGCCGCAACCAGCCTCCCCCCAGCTCAAAGCCATGGCGGCCTTTGCCGGGGCGCAAGCGGCCCTGGAACGGCGGGAACGGCTGATTGTGCTCACTTTCGTCAACCATCCTGACCTGTTAGCCGACTTTCTGGACGAGTTTGCCGCAGTGGAATTCGCTTCCCGCGAGCTTGACTCCCTCCGTACACAAATCATAAATAGCGCCGCGCTTGAGCAAGGCCTTGATATGGCGAGGCTCAAGGGCCACCTGTTGTCACGAGGCTTTGGCCCTAGTCTGGACCACCTCGAAAACCAGGCGACGCGTTTGAACGAATGGTTCCTTGGTCCTGCGGCTGCACCAGATGATGCGCGGACTGGCCTGCGTCAGATGTTCGCCTTACACCGGAAAACCGTAACGCTCGATCGGGAGCTTAAGGCGGCGGAGGCCGCTTTCACTGCCGAACCGACGGAGGAGAATTTCAACGCCCTGTCCGGGGTGCGCGAACAATTGCTATCGGCAGTTGGCTCCGAGGCCCTCATTGCGGGGTTTGGCGCCGCATCCGGCCGGGTTGTCGACGTCATCTCGTAAGGCCAGGAACAACATGAATTAAGCGGGGTTTAAGGCCGTAAGGCCTAGTTTTCACCCGAATCACCCAATTTTGTGCGAATCACGCATCCACCCGACGAAAGATAACTGCCCATGGCCCGTGCTGCCCAAGTCCGCGAAACCAAAACCGAAGATCAAGACAACGCCAATGCGGCGGAAGACCAGGACAACGCCGCCGATGTGCCGGCGGAAGGTTCGGACTCCCCGGTTCTTGATCTCACCGATGCGGCCGTCAAGCGGCTGATCAAGACGGCGAAGGCCAAGGGCTATGTGACGCTTGATGAACTCAACTCGGTGATGCCGTCGGAGGAAGTCACCTCCGACCAGATCGAAGACATTTATTCGATGCTGGCCGACATGGGCATCACGGTTGTCGAGAGCGAAGAGGAAACCGAAAACGTCATCGCCAAGGTCGAGGGCGAGGAGAGCTCGGAAACCGCCGTCATCAAGGTTGAAGCGGCGAAGCTGCCAGCCGACCGCACCGATGATCCGGTGCGCATGTATCTGCGCGAAATGGGGCAGGTTGAACTGCTCTCGCGCGAAGGCGAAATCGCCATTGCCAAGCGCATCGAGGCGGGCCGCGAGGCAATGATCGCCGGATTGTGCGAAAGCCCGCTGACCTTCCAGGCCATCATCATTTGGCGCGACGAACTGAACGAAGCAAAGATTTTGCTGCGCGACATCATCGATCTTGAAGCGACCTACGCGGGCCCTGATGCGAAGAACAACCAGCCGGTGGCGGCGCCCCAGCCCTATGTTCCGCCCAAGGAAGAAGTGCGCAAGCAGGCGGAGCTCAAGCGCCCCGAGCGGCTGAAGCAGGCGCAGCCCAGCAAGCGTGACGATGAATATGGCGATGTGCTCAGCCCTGAGGATTTCGACAAGCCGGTCATTGAAGAAGATGATGACGACGAGGGCGACGACCTCGGCGTATCGCTTTCGGCCATGGAAGCGGAGCTGAAGCCCAAGGTACTGGAAATTTTCGACAGCATTGCCAAGCAGTACAAGAGCCTGCGCAAGCTGCAGGACCAGGAAGTGGCGGAATCGACCGAGCTTTCGCCGAGCCAGGAGCGGCGCTACCGCAAGCTGCGCGATGACATCATCGCCGAAGTGAAATCGCTGGCGCTGAACAATGCCCGTATCGAGGCTCTGGTTGAACAGCTCTATGACATCAACAAGCGGCTGAATTCGCTGGAAGGCCGGCTGATGCGCCTGGCTGAAACCTACAAAGTTCCGCGCACGGAGTTTTTGAAGGAATACCAGGGCGACGAGCTGAACCTGGACTGGCTGAAGCGCGTGGCGCGGCTCACCAAATTCGGCTGGAAGAAATTCGCCAATGACGAGAAGGAATCGATCCGCGTCATCCGCGACGAGATTTACGAACTCGCCACCGCCACGGGCCTGCAGATTCCGGAATACCGCAAGATCGTGGCCATGGTGCAGAAGGGTGAGCGCGAAGCGCGCATTGCCAAGAAGGAAATGGTGGAAGCGAACCTGCGTCTCGTCATTTCCATCGCCAAGAAATACACCAACCGCGGCCTGCA
>CADEEO010000171.1:0-1817 GCA_902826365.1 uncultured Hyphomicrobiales bacterium
GAAGGCATGGGCTGGATGCTGGAAAGCGTCAACCGGTCCATGCGCATGTCCACCTACATGACCTCAACCCTCAGCCTGCTCAGCGGCATTCTCATTTTCATGATGTCCGGCATTTCCATTTACCTCTGGCATATCGGCGCCATCACCACGGGCGCCATCGCCTTCTCCATCGGCCTGACGCTGCGCCTGAAGGCCATGTCGCAATGGATCATCTGGGAAGTGGCCGGCCTTTTTGAAGATATCGGCGTCATCCAGGACAGCATTGAAACCGTGGCCCGCGACCGCCTCGTGACCGATATTCCCGATGCCAAGCCGCTTGCTGTCAGCGAGGGTGAAATCGTCTTTGACAACGTGCGCTTCAACTACGGCAAGGAACAGGTGGAAGGCCGGCATGATATTGTCGATGGCTTCTCGCTCACCGTGAGGGCCGGAGAAAAAGTGGGCCTTGTCGGCCGCTCAGGCGCCGGCAAATCCACCCTCGCCAACCTGCTGCTGCGCTTTTACGATCTGCAGAGCGGCGCCATCCGCATTGATGGCCAGGACATCTCGCAGGTTCAGCAGGAATCCCTGCGCTCCAAGATTGGCGTGGTGACCCAGGACACCTCCCTGCTCCACCGCTCCGTTCTTGATAATCTGCGTTACGGCATGCCCGACGCGACGCTTGCCGAAGTGGAAGCAGCGGCACGGAAAGCCCATGCCGGTGAATTCATCGCCAACCTTGTCGATCCCAAGGGCCGCAAGGGTTACGATGCACATGTGGGCGAGCGCGGCGTGAAGCTCTCCGGCGGCCAGCGCCAGCGCGTGGCCATCGCCCGCGTCCTGCTCAAGAATGCTCCCATCCTGGTTCTCGACGAGGCGACCAGCGCTCTCGACTCGGAAGTCGAATCCGCCATCCAGGAAAATCTCTATACCCTGATGGAGGGCAAGACCGTGATCGCCGTTGCCCACCGGCTTTCAACCATTGCCGCCATGGACCGCCTGATCATCATGGACAAGGGCCGCATCGTGGAGGAAGGCACCCACAAGCAGTTGCTCAAGCGCAACGGCCTCTATGCCAATCTCTGGAAACGCCAGTCCGGCGGCTTCCTGGTGGACGAAACCACGCTGGCTGCCGAGTAAACCTTTCATTAACCATAATCCGGCCACAACAGCTCTTATACAGGCCCAGCCATTTCCGGGGACACCATGAAACACGCCATCATCGCCTTGACCGCCGCATCCTTCCTGCTCGCCGCCTGCTCGACCGATCCCTATACCGGCGAGCAGAAGGTTTCCAACACCGCCATCGGCGCAGGCACCGGCGCCCTTCTCGGCACCGCCGCAGGCGCCCTCCTCGGCTCGACCACCAATATAAAGACCCGCAAGGCCATGCTGGTTGGCGCAGGCCTCGGTGCATTGGCGGGCGGCGGCGTCGGCCTCTACATGGACAACCAGGAAGCTAAGCTGCGCGAACGCCTCGAGGGCTCCGGCGTATCGGTCACCCGCCATGGCGACAACATCATTCTCAACATGCCTTCCAACATCACCTTCGCCACCGATCAGTCGGACATCAAGCCGGCCTTCTATGAGGTGCTGAACTCGGTGGCCATCGTGCTGCGCGAATTCAACCAGACTCTCGTGGATGTGAACGGCCACACCGACGCCGATGGCTCCGACGACTACAATGAGGAACTCTCAAGCCGCCGCGCCAATTCGGTGGCCCACTATCTCGTTTCGCAGCAGCTCGACAGCCAGCGCTTCTCGGTCCAGGGCTTTGGCGAGAGCCAGCCGATCGCTTCCAACGCCAGCGCCTCCGGCAAAGCCCAGAACCGCCGCGT
>CADEEO010000171.1:1917-4078 GCA_902826365.1 uncultured Hyphomicrobiales bacterium
CCCCCGCATGACAACGGCGCGTGTAATTCTCACCATCCCAGCCCTCAGCCTTGCGGCGGCGGAAGGCATGGCAAACCGGTTCGAGAGTGATTTCCGGATCGATCCCTTGGCTGTCACTATCAACGAAACCGATGAAGCCAAAAATCTTTGGGAAACCGTGGCGTATTTTGCCACTGAAGAAGACGCGGAAGAAGCGAGGCGGCTTCTGCAAGTGCCGTCAGGCATTATATCAACGCTGCCGGATATGGATTGGGTCAAGCATTCATTGGAGGGCCTGGCACCCGTTGTTGCCGGGCGGTTTTTCCTGCACGGCTCGCACGACCGTAAACGCCGCCGCCATGGCGGCGTGCCGTTTGAAATTGACGCGGGAACCGCTTTCGGAACGGGCCACCACGGCACCACCACTGGCTGCCTCCTGGCCCTTGATGCGATTCTGAAACGGCGGCGGCCAGAACGCATTTTGGATCTCGGCTGCGGCACAGGTGTGCTGGCCATCGCCGCCGCCCTTGCCGTGAAACGCAAAACCCTCGCCACCGACATTGACCCCGAAGCTGTGCGTGTGACGCAACTGAATGCGGCGCTCAATGGTGTGGCACCTTTGCTCCATGGCGTGACAGCGCCCGGCCTCAAGCACAGCCGCATCGCCCACGGCGCGCCCTACGACCTGATCTTCGCAAACATCCTGGCCCGTCCGCTGATCAGCCTCGCCCATGGCCTGAAAAACATTCTGGCTCCGGGCGGAACTCTTATTCTGTCCGGTCTCACCCGTGACCAAATCCGCTGGGTCTCGGCCGCCTACCGCAACCGCGGCCTCGTCCCCGCCCAAACTCTTTTGCTCGGCAACTGGGCCACCCTTGTGTTTAGCAACCCCGCCAAACAAAACCGCCCAAAACGCAAGCGCTTCGGGCGGATAGTTTCAGGTGCTGTAGGCAGAGGATGGGAAGAGGCTTAGTTGCCCCAAACCATCTTTTCAATTTCCGAACGGCGCACGCCGATGTCGGCAAGCATCCGGTCGTCGAGCTGGTGCAACTGGCGCTCAGCCCGGGTACGGGCGAGATAGCCCTTTACGCGGCCCATGATGCCGGGGCCAAAATCGCTGCCCTTGATGTAGCTGGTTTCGCGGCCATAAGTAGTCGTGGTCATTGTCTTTCTCCTTCAATCTCGTCCCAAAAACCGCTTGGCGCTGATTTCTGAGGTTCAAATTCTTGTGCGCTGCACAACTTCATGCCCTATATATGCTGCGGTTCGCCCGGTTCGTAGAGCTAACCTCCCGTGTCTGATATGCAATAAATACATGGCTATATTCATGTTCTGTTAATCTGCCTGGAACACCGCATGGATTGTCTTATGCGCTTGAAATATGACAATTATTCAACGATTTGTGCCTTTGTTCGGTCACAATGGTTGAAAATTTGTAAAGTCAGGCGGTATGTTTTTGAGGAGTTTATAGAGTTAAGGCATGCTTATTAAGCATGAAATGCGCTCGCCCAATTTTTGCGCCGCACAATAAAAAATGCCCGACCTATTGGTCGGGCACCGTAATTCGCAAAGTTTTGCTAGCGATTAAGCAGCAGTCAGATTACCAGCCGAGCTCTTGCCCGTGCGCTTGTCGGTCACGATTTCAAAGGAGACCTTCTGGCCTTCCTTGAGAGTGCGCAGACCGGCGCGCTCTACAGCGGAAATATGGACGAAAACGTCCTTGCTTCCGTTGTCCGGTTGAACAAAGCCGTAGCCCTTTTGCTCATTAAACCACTTTACAGTACCCGTATTCATGGGATCGTCCTTCAGTTGGGTTATAGTGAGGCCTTGTTGAATTGCAAAAGCAGCGCAAAAAGACCCATGTAGTCGATTATTGGAGGAGTCTTTGCGGCACGCATCCCAAAGGGATTGCGAACTGGCCAATCGTCCGGCCCAAGTTTTCGATCTTGATGATATGGAACAAGTTGACGCAGGATGCAAGTATTTCCTTTTGCTGGAATCGCGGTAGCGGATTAAGCTGCGGAAATGACTCACAAATCCCGCGTGACCGCACTTCGGCAGCTTTTCAGGAAACAACGGCTTACCGGGCTGATCATCCCCCGCCAGGATGAATTCCAGGGTGAATATGTGGCGGCCTACGCCGAAAGGCTGCGCTGGCTGACCGGTTTTGCCGGGTCCTGGT
>CADEEO010000172.1 GCA_902826365.1 uncultured Hyphomicrobiales bacterium
TTTGTAGGAACCACATGGACTGGGACTTGGCCATCACACGCAACAGCAAGGCGCTCACGGGGATCATTGCGGTCCTCTTCGCCCTGCTGGGGCTTGATGGTGAGGCGGCGGCGTCGCGGATTCCCCGGTCACTGCACAGCGCCGTGCTGGCGGTGCTGCGGCCCGCCGAATCCGCTGTCCGGCGGCTTATTGTCATTGCCGCCCGGAATGTCGTGGTGAAGCTGGCTCCTTCACGGCCCATGGCCAAGGGGCAGAAGATTGGAAAGGGCGGTGGAAGCAGGCTTCCCGCCTTCCAGCTCTTCGATCCGCGCAAGAGGTTCAAGGTCGCGCGCGGGCCCCGCCGGAAAGGCCCCCGGGTCATGCCGCGCATCCGTATCCTCGGGAACGATCCAACGGTGGCCGCCCTGTTTCCGGCGCCACAGCCTGTCGTCGTTCCTCCCCCGCCGCCCGATGGCCTGGCCAGTGCCACGCGCCTCCACCGCAGGCTTCAGGCCGTAAAGTCCGCATTGGACGATCTTCCCCGCCAGGCCAGGCGCCTCGTCCGCTTGGAGGAAAGGCGGAAGGCCACGCCTGAGTACAAGGAACTGACGCCGCTCCGTTCCGGCCGTCCTCCCGGCTACCGGCGGAAGCCCGTCCACGAGGTCGAGGAAATCCTCGCTGACCTCGACTTCCTCGCCTGGGAGGCGCTGAAGCCCGACACAAGCTGAGGCATAAATCGTCCGTCTACGGAGCAATTTGGCCCGGTTCGAGGCAATCGGATGCGATGGCTGCTGCCTGCGGGGCCGCAAGGGGCACCAGCCAGGATTCAAACATTTCCGCCACCCGCTCCCAGGTAAACTTCGCCGCGCCCCGGCGCACGCCGTCGCGGTCGAGCTTGAGGGCGCGGGACACGGCGATTGAAAGGTCTTTATCCAGTTCCCCCGTCACGCCGCTTTCCACCACATCGATGGGGCTTGCCACGTTGAAGGCGGCAACCGGCGTGCCGCAGGCCATGGCCTCGATCATGACAAGGCCAAAGGTGTCGGTCAGGCTGGGGAAAACGAAGACATCAGCGGCGGACATGGCGCGGGCATAGGTGTCCTCGCCCAGATACCCGGTGAATACGACAGCCGGATGCTTGTCTTCATAAAGCTTTCGCTCCGGCCCGTCGCCCACCACAACCTTGGTGCCGGGCGTCGCGAGCCCGAGGAAGGCTTCCATGTTCTTTTCCTTCACGACGCGGCCCGCATAGAGGATGATGGGGCGCGGCAGGGAAAAATGATCGCGCGGCAGGCCAGTGAATTTCCGGTGGTCGACGCCGCGCGTCCACAGCTTCACGTTCACGAACTTCCGCGTTTCAAGTTCCTTCGCAATCGTCGCGGTCGGCGTCATCACGGCGCGGCTGGGCTCGTGAAAGCGGCGCAGCAGGCGCCACATGAGGCCGCCTATTCCCGGAATGGGAAGACGTGTTTCAATGTATTCGGCAAAGCGCGTGTGAAAACTGGTGGTGAAAGGCAGGCCCCGGCGGAGGCAGGCGCGGCGCGCGGCCCAGCCCAGCGGGCCTTCGGTAGCGATGTGAATGGCCTGCGGCTTGAGCGCATCAATCTCGCGGCCAATGCTTTTTGCGCTCACAAGGCTCAGCTCGATTTCCGGGTAAGACGGGATAGCCCAGGTCCGGTGGCCTTCCGGGGTGATGTAGCGAACCTCGTGGCCGCGCTTGCCGAGTTCGCGGCCGAGGGTCTGGAGCGTGCGGACAACGCCATTGACCTGCGGCGGCCAGGCATCGGTCACGATCACGATTCGCATCATTCCCCCTTGAAAGGTTTCGGGAATGATCCCCTCGGGCATCAACATCACAATTTCATGACGCCCCGGGTTACAGAGTTTGAGCGATGCGATTGGGTGCAATGCAATATCAACCTCTGATCAATGGAGGTTGAAATGACGTGCCTGAATTCGGCCACTTCCCGCACGCGGGCCTTTGCCATGCATCAAACCCGGGCACGGCAGCTTTTATTTGTATGACGATTGGGTTTGACAGGCTGTGGAGATGGCGGCAAGATTTGCGGCGGAGGGTGTTCAGCAGACTCGTGCAAAAAACGGAACTCAAACGGCACGGGACTCAAAAGCACTCCTGCCTAACAAAATTTCAAATGGGAGCTCCTCATATGCTTGACGACCTTATCAAAGAAGCGAGAAACCGCCGCGATGTGTTCAAGGCGATCGGCGCCACGGCGCTGGCCGGCGCCCTTCTGGCCGATGCGGGATTTGATCCCGCCATGGCGCAGGCCCTGGCGCCATCGGGCAAGCCGATGAAGGCGGCCTTCTCGAACGCCGGCCTTCAGGCCTCCTGGTGCGCCCAGGGCAAACAGGCTGCCGAAGCCTGGGCCAAGCTCATGAACGTCGAGATCACTTGGTTTGACGGCGAACTCGCCGCCACCAAGCAGCGCGCGGCCATCGACAACATGGCCACCCAGAAGTGGGATTTCGTCGCCATCCAGACCTTCGGCATCGGCACGCTCACCGATCCGATCCAGAAAATGATTGACGCCGGAACCCCGGTCATCGCCATGGACACGCTGGTTGCCCCTCCGGGAACCATCGCCATCCACACCTTCATCGCGCCCGACAACGAGATGATGGGTTCGGCGGTGACGTCGCAGCTCATGGCCGCCATCGGCGGCAAGGGCAATGTTGTGATGACCCAGGGCGCGCTCGGCCATTCCGGCGCGCAGGGACGCGCCAAGGGCTTCAAGTCGGTCGTGGCCAACTATCCGGACGTGAAGGTGATCAATGAAGAGCCAGCCGACTGGGATGTGACCAAGGTCGCCCGCATCTGGGATTCGATCCTGACACAGAACGCCGATATCGCCGGGGCCTTCTTCCACAATGACGACATGGCGCTTGCCGCCCATCAGGTCATGAAGCAGAAGGGCCGCGAAGGCATCATCATCGGCGGCGTGGACGCCATGCCGCCGGCGGTGCAGGCGGTGCTTGACGGCACCATGCTGGCAACGGTGCGCAATCCGTCCTGCCGCATCCATGGCTGGTCGGTGGCTGCGGGCGTTGCCGCGGTTCAGGGCGGCGAGAAAGCCGGCACGGATATTCCAAACTATATCCTGGCGGACGGACCGGTCATCACCAAGGAAACGGCTCCCGGCCATCTCTGGCTGCAGAAGAACTTCCTGATCTGACCTGTCCATGACGGCTCAAACTGACAGCGGGGGCGGCTTGCCGCCCCTGCTTGAACTATCCAACGTCTCGAAATCATTCGGCGGCATCGCGGCGCTGAAGGATGTGGACATGACGCTGCAGGCCGGCGAGATTCACGGCCTCGTCGGCGAAAACGGGGCCGGCAAATCCACCACCATGAAAATCATTGCCGGCGTCTATCACGATTATGACGGCGAAATGCGCATTGACGGCGAACGCGTGCATTTCCGCTCGGCCCGCGAGGCCCTGGCCGCCGGCATCGGCATGGTGCATCAGGAATTGTCGACCATTCCGGACCTCACCGTTGCCGAAAACGTCTTTCTGGGCCACCAGCCCCTGACCAAGATGGGCACGGTGGATTGGGCGCGGATCAACAAGGAGGCGACACGGCTCATTGCCAGCCTCGGCCTTGATATTGACCCCAAGACCCGGATGGGTTCGCTGCCCGTGGGCCTCCAGCAGCTTGTGGAGCTGTCGCGCGTCCTGTTTTCGGGGGCCCGCATCATTATCCTCGATGAGCCCACCTCGGCGCTGTCGCCGCCGGAGGTGAAGCGGCTGTTTGATGTTCTCCGCAAGATCAAGGCGGATGGCCGCGGCATTATTTTCATTTCGCACTTCCTCGACGATGTGCTGGAAATTTCCGATACGGTCACGGTGTTCCGCAACGGCAAGAAAGTTGCCACCGAGCCCGCCGCGACGCTCACCAAGGATGCGGTCATTTCCCACATGATCGGGCGCGGCTCGATCGGCATGCACATGGGTGAAAGTGCTGATCTCAAGGGCGATGACGCCAAGCCGGTGGTGCTGGCGGCCGAAGCCATCGGCGACGGCAAGCAGCTCCGCGATGTTTCGCTCAAGCTGCGGGCCGGGGAAATCACC
>CADEEO010000173.1:0-1262 GCA_902826365.1 uncultured Hyphomicrobiales bacterium
TTTCCATGGCGGTTTTGTCGGCCTGAAGAAAGCCCTTACCATGAAGGGCGCGGAGATCGTGACGGAAGTCACCACGTCCGGTTTGCGCGGCCGTGGCGGTGCGGGCTTTCCTACGGGCATCAAGTGGAAAACCGTGCACGACGCCAAGGCGGACCAGAAATACGTGTGCTGCAATGCCGACGAGGGCGACAGCGGCACCTTCGCCGACCGCATGGTGATGGAGGGCGATCCCTTCATGCTGATCGAGGGCATGACGATTGCCGGCATCGCGGGCGGCGCTACCAAAGGCTTCGTTTATATCCGCTCGGAATATCCCGATGCGATCCGCGCCATGAAGGATGCGATCCGCATTGCGACGTCCGCCAACTGGCTGGGGCAGAGTATTCAGGGTTCAGCGCATTCCTTCTCGCTTGAAGTGCGGCGCGGGGCCGGCGCTTACATCTGCGGCGAAGAGACCGCGATGCTCGACAGCCTGGAAGGCAAGCGCGGCATGGTGCGGCCCAAGCCGCCAATCCCGGCGCTTTATGGCCTGTTTGGAAAGCCAACGATCATCAACAACGTGCTGAGCTTTGCCGCCGTGCCTTTCATCTTGGCGGAGGGCGGCAAGGCTTACGAGAATTATGGCATGGGACGTTCGCGGGGCACGCTTCCCTTCCAACTCGCCGGCAACATCAAGCAGGGCGGGCTTGTTGAAAAAGCCTTTGGTATCACGCTGGGCCAGCTTATCAATGATTTTGGCGGCGGCACGGCAACCGGAAAACCGTTGCGCGCCGTGCAGGTTGGCGGACCGTTGGGTGCTTACCTGCCCGCTTCGCAACTCAACCTGCAGATGGATTATGAAGCCTTTGCCGCGAATGGCGCGATGGTGGGCCATGGCGGCGTGGTGGTGTTTGATGAGAGCGTCGACATGGCGGCGCAGGCGCGGTTTGCGATGGAATTCTGCGCCATTGAGTCCTGCGGCAAGTGCACGCCCTGCCGCATCGGCTCCACCCGGGGCGTCGAAGTGATTGACAAGATCGTGGCGGGCATTGAGCGCGACAACAACCTGTTGCTGCTCGATGACCTTTGCCAGACGATGACTGACGGCTCGCTTTGCGCCATGGGCGGCCTGACGCCGATGCCGGTGCAGAGCGCGGTAAAATATTTTCCTGAAGATTTTGACAAGCCTGCTAAAATGCACGCGGCGGAGTGAGTGACCCCATGACCCTGATCCAAGAAATTGACTACGGCACGCCGAAATCCAAATCCACCACCATGGTGAC
>CADEEO010000173.1:1362-3523 GCA_902826365.1 uncultured Hyphomicrobiales bacterium
TGATCCAAGAAATTGACTACGGCACGCCGAAATCCAAATCCACCACCATGGTGACGCTGGAAATCGATGGCCAGTCCATCACGGTTCCGGAAGGCACCTCGATCATGCGGGCCGCCATGGAGCTTGGCACCCAGATTCCGAAGCTTTGCGCCACCGACAACATGGCTAGCTTCGGCTCATGCCGCTTGTGCCTGGTTGAAATCGAAGGCCGCAAGGGCACGCCCGCTTCCTGCACCACGCCGGTTGCCCCCGGCATCAAGGTCAGCACCCAGACAGACCGGCTCGGCAAGCTGCGCCAGGGCGTCATGGAACTGTACCTCTCCGACCACCCGCTGACCGGCGACAACGCCATGCAGGACATGGCTGACACGGTAGGCCTTGGCCATGTGCGCTATGGATTCGAAGGCGACAATCACGTTTCGCCAGTGCGGGCAGATGGCGAAGCGAACCCCCGCTTCAAGGAAAAAGATGAGAGCAACCCCTATTTCACTTTCGACCCGGCGAAATGCATCGTCTGCTCGCGCTGCGTGCGGGCTTGCGAGGAAGTGCAAGGCACGTTCGCGCTGACCATCGACGGCCGCGGCTTCGCATCCCACGTCTCCGCCGGCATGGATGAAGATTTCCTCCATTCCGAATGCGTGTCCTGCGGGGCCTGCGTACAGGCGTGCCCCACGGGCTCGCTCCTTGAAAAGTCGGTGATCAAGCTCGGCATGCCGGAAAAGTCGGTCGTGACGACCTGCGCCTATTGCGGCGTGGGCTGCTCCTTCAAGGCGGAAATGAAGGGCGGTGAAGTTGTCCGCATGATGCCTTACAAGGATGGCGGCGCCAACGAGGGCCATTCCTGCGTGAAGGGCCGCTTTGCCTGGGGCTACACAACCCACAAGGACCGGGTGACCAAGCCCATGGTGCGCGACAAGATCACCGATCCGTGGAAGGAAGTGTCGTGGGAAGAAGCCATCGGCTTTGCCGCCAAGCGCTTCATGGAGATCCAGAAGAAATATGGCCGCGGCTCCATCGGCGGCATTTCCTCGTCACGCTGCACCAATGAGGAAGTGTTCGTGGTGCAGAAAATGGTGCGCACCGCCTTCCGCAACAACAATGTGGATACTTGCGCCCGTGTTTGCCATTCGCCAACGGGCTATGGCCTGAGCAAGACTTTCGGCACCTCGGCCGGCACCCAGGATTTCAAGTCGGTTGATGAATGCGACGTGATGCTGGTGATCGGGGCCAATCCCACCGACGCCCATCCGGTTTTCGCCTCACGCATGAAAAAGCGCCTGCGCGAGGGCGCCAGGCTCATCATCCTCGATCCGCGCCGCATTGACCTGGTGCGTTCGGCGCATGTTGAGGCGGACTTTCATCTGCCCGTTCAGCCCGGCACCAATGTGGCGCTGATCAACGCCCTCTCCCATGTCATTGTCACCGAGGGGCTGGAGAACAAGGCCTATATCGCCGAGCGCTGCGATCCGAAGGAATTTGCGCGCTGGACCGACTTCATCCGCCAGCCGGTGAATTCGCCGGAAGCACTGGAATCCATCACCGGGGTACCGGCTGCTGACGTGCGCGGCGCTGCCCGGCTTTATGCCACGGGCGGCAATGGCGCCATCTATTACGGGCTGGGCGTAACCGAGCACAGCCAGGGCTCCACCATGGTGATGGCCATGGCCAATCTTGCCATGCTGACGGGCAACGTGGGCCGCAACGGCGTGGGGGTTAATCCCTTGCGCGGCCAGAACAATGTGCAGGGTTCCTGCGACATGGGCTCGTTCCCGCACGAGTATTCGGGCTACCGCCATGTGGGCGACAACACGGTGCGCGAAATGTTCGAGCAGGTCTGGCAGACCGCGCTTGATTCCGAACCGGGCCTGCGCATTCCCAACATGTTCGACGCGGCCGTCGAAGGCACCTTCAAGGGACTCTATGTGCAGGGTGAGGACATCGCCCAATCGGACCCCAATACGAACCATGTGACCCATGCGCTGGAAGCGCTGGAATGCGTTGTGGTGCAGGACCTGTTCCTCAATGAAACGGCGGCCTTTGCCCATGTCTTCTTCCCCGGCACCTCCTTCCTCGAAAAGGACGGCACCTTCACCAACGCGGAGCGCCGCATCAACCGGGTGCGCCAGGTAAAGGCCCCTGTGCCAGGCAAGGATGAATGGCA
>CADEEO010000173.1:3533-4061 GCA_902826365.1 uncultured Hyphomicrobiales bacterium
CATGGATGAGATCGCGCTGGTGACGCCGACGTTCGCCGGCGTGTCCTTCGAGAATCTCGACCGGCTCGGCTCGGTGCAGTGGCCCTGCAACGACAAGGCGCCGGAAGGCACGCCGATCATGCACGTCGGCGGCTTCGTGCGCGGGCTCGGGCGTTTCATGATCACCGAATTCGTGCCGACGACGGAACGCACCAACCGCTTCTTCCCGCTCATTCTCACCACGGGCCGCATCCTCTCGCAATATAATGTGGGGGCGCAGACGCGGCGCACCGACAATGTGGCGTGGCATGCCGAGGACGTTCTCGAAATCCATCCGCATGACGCGGAGATGCGCGGCATCAAGAACGGCCAGATGGTGTCGATTGCCAGCCGTGTTGGGGCGACAACGCTGCGGGCGCTGGTTTCGGAGCGCATGGCGCAGGGCGTTGTCTACACGACGTTCCACCATCCGGGATCGGGCGCCAATGTGATCACCACGGAGAATTCCGACTGGGCCACGAGCTGCCCGGAATACAAGGTGACGGCGGT
>CADEEO010000174.1:0-1532 GCA_902826365.1 uncultured Hyphomicrobiales bacterium
CCTTGAGGTGGTAACGGGGAAACTCGTGGAGGTTCGAGTCCTCTCGACCGCACCACGCTTCGCCCCAGAGGGCGTAGCGTGTCCGGCGTAGCTCGAAGAGCGTAGACGGACTTATGAAGAGTTAACCATGATGCTGGAACTTCGGCCCAATTGCGAGTGCTGCGGCCGGGACCTGCCGCCGGACAGCGAAGAGGCGCGGATTTGCACTTATGAGTGCACGTTTTGCGCGGCGTGCGCCGAGAATATATTGAAGGGCGTGTGCCCGAACTGCGGCGGGAATTTTTCGCCGCGGCCGATCCGGCCCGCGCACATGCTGGCGAAACATCCGGCTTCGGCGAAGCGGGTCGTTAAAGACGGCGGCTGCCTGAAGCTGGCGAGCTAATTTTCCTTCCTCGCGTCGTCATTCCGGCGAACGCCGGAATCCCATGCAAGTTTCAAGTGAATGTCTCTTTGCTGGCAATGCATTGTGCTGTTGCCGGATTCCGGCGAACGCCGGAATGACGAAGTTGGGTTGGGATCAGTGCTGGAGCGCCCGCCTGTCGCGCCAGAGGTCGCGGACGCTTTCGAGGACTGCGGCTACTGTGATCAGGGCGATGCCTAATATCTCGCGCAGGCCGAAGGGTTCGCCGGACCAGAGGGCGGAGCTTACGGCGGCGGCGCTGATTTCGGTCATGTAGAGGACGCCGACGATGGCAGGCGCCAGCAGCGGCACGGCCCGCATGGAGAGATAGACTCCCGGCATGACGATCAGGAAGATGAAGGGCAGGAGCCACCAGAGCTGGCTTGCAACCAAGCCAAGCGGCGGCGCGCCGCCCACTCCCGTAAACGCCAGCAGGATGAGCAGCAGCGCTCCGGTAAAAATGAAATTCTGCAGGAAGAGGTCGATGGGTTTCTGGTCGCTGTGATGGCGGAGCAGCACGATGGAGGCGGCCCAGGCGACGCCGCCCACAACCGCCGCCCAATCGCCGCCGTTGCGCGGCCAGGGGAAGCCCTGGTCTATCCCTAAAATGATGAACATGCCGGAGAAGGCAACGGCGATGGATGCCCACCGGATGGGGGTTATGGCCTCGCCCAAAAACACGCGGGCCATGATCATTGCCCAGACCGGATTGAAATAGAACAGGATCATGGCGCGGACGATTTCGGTGTGGAGGAACGCGAGGGAATAGAAAAACTGGGT
Organism: uncultured Hyphomicrobiales bacterium; assembly: GCA_902826365.1. Taxonomy (GTDB): domain Bacteria; phylum Pseudomonadota; class Alphaproteobacteria; order Rhizobiales; family Aestuariivirgaceae; genus Aestuariivirga. The sequence continues at coordinate 1,181 of CADEEO010000174.1, forward strand.
GAGCGCCATCGCAAGGCCGATGGCGAACAGCCAGATGCCGCCGGCCCGCTGCTGGCGCCACCTTGCAAGGAAGAGCGGCAGGAGAATGATGGCGGGTGTGGCGTTGAAGATGATGAAGGACCAGAAGGCATCCAGCCCCGCGCCATTCAGGCCGCGGAGCGGAATCCAGAACAGGCCCCAGGCAATGCCGGAAAGGGCGACCGCAAGCTTTGCCAGATTTTCGGTTCGCATTGGTTGCCTTGGCCCCGGGAATAGTGTTGAGAGAAAGAAGAGTTAGAGCGCAACGCTTGGGGCCAGGCAAGATGACGGACGTGCAGGGCGATATGCGGGTAGGGGATGAGTGGGGCTCGAT
>CADEEO010000174.1:1632-4048 GCA_902826365.1 uncultured Hyphomicrobiales bacterium
TGGAAAAAGAGGAGCAGGAGGAAATCCTCTCCAAGGTTTCCAAGGAAGACCGCGCGGCGCTGAACCGGGCGCTGGATTATCCTGAGTATTCAGCGGGCCGCCTGATGCAGACGGAGTTTGTGGCGGTGCCGGAATTCTGGTCGGTGGGGCAGACCATCGACCATATCCGGAGTGCTTCGGACATTCCCGATGAGTTCGTCGAGATTTATGTGGTCGATCCCGGCTTTCACCTCAAAGGCGTGATGCCCCTGTCGCGGGTGCTGCGGTCGAAGCGCGCCGCCAAGGTTTCCGAGGTGATGGACACCGAGCAGACAATGTTCAAGGTGCTCGAGAGCCAAGAGGACATCGCCTACAAGTTCGAGCAATACAATCTGGTGTCCGCCGCGGTGGTTGACGATGCGGGAAGGCTTGTCGGTACGCTGATGGTGGATGACATCGTGGACGTGATCCAGGAGGAGGCGGAGGAGGACATTCTGCATCTCGGCGGCGTGGGCGCCGAGGAAACCATCACCGACACAGTGTGGCAGACGACGCGCTCGCGCTTTTCCTGGCTGTTCGTCAACCTGCTCACGGCCATTCTTGCCTCCTGGGTGATCTCGTGGTTTGGCGCCACGATTGATCATATGGTGGCGCTGGCCATCCTCATGCCGATCGTGGCTTCGATGGGCGGCAACGCGGGCACGCAGACCATGACGGTGGCGGTGCGGGCGCTGGCCACGCGCAACCTGGGGCCGCTCAACGCCATGCGCGTGGCGCTGCGCGAATGTTCGGTGGGGCTCATCAACGGGGTGCTCTTTGCCGCCATCATGGGGGCGTTCGCCTGGTGGTGGTTCGGCTCGGACATGCTGGGGCTGGTCATCGCCGCGGCCATGGTGATCAATCTGCTGGCGGCGGCGCTTGCCGGAATCCTGGTGCCCCTGACGCTCGACCGCTTCGACATCGACCCGGCCATCGCCTCGGGCACCTTCGTCACCACGGTGACCGACGTGGTGGGCTTTTTCGCGTTTCTGGGATTGGCGGCGATATGGTTGTTGTGAGGGAGATTGGTCGGCCCTCCAAAACTAGCTCATTCTCTGTTGGAGTTATTCGGCTGGCTTGGCTGAAGGTTGAGCGCTTGGTTTATCAACTTCCACAATACCCCACGCTTTCAAAACATCGGCAATCGGGAAATTTTGCGGCTCGGACCAGTCGGCATAGGGCGCGGAGGTCACACTCGATGGCTCCTGACTCGGCACTTTAATTTGGACTCGCGACGGAACATGCACGGCGCTTCCAAATACAATTGCTTCACCAGATGCAAGAACTGTGACCTGATCCAGCAGCCGTTGTGCCTGACGGGGGATGATTCGTTTGAAATGATCTATGTCGTCTGGGTTTTGCAGGCGATGAGAAAAGAAATTTGCACATTGGCTAATGATTGTTGGACTGATTTCACTTGGACGTTGACTAGCTACAATCAGCGAAAGACCAAACTTTCGCCCCTCTTTTGCAATTCGTTCGAATGCTTTCCGTGATTGCGCCTGTCCCCGATCCTCGTCCTGTCGCGCGGGCCTCGCATAGTTATGGGCCTCTTCAAGCGCGATAACCCATGGACTGTGGTAGCGCTGATCTGCGGCCAACTTCTCCCGCGCTTCTAAAAGCATTCGACCGACTGTCGCGCAAATGAACGGCAGAACCTCATGTGCCAGCATTGAGAGGTCGATAATTGTTACCTTGGACCCACCAGCAGTGAACCCGAGTGATTTGAACCATTCCAGGGCATCCTTAACACCAAGTGCGTCGTAATTGGTGAAAACCGACCAGCGTTTATCGGAGAGCCTCGTTTTCAGCCGCATTCTCAAGGTCGTCAGATGTTGACTGATTTGCGATGATTCCTCCAATGAGGCCGCCGCAACTAGCGACGCAGTGTTCCCAACGGCAGCGGTCGATATATATGATGGTGTGTCGCCAGTAGCGGTGATCTCGATTGGGCTCGACGACTTTGGTATCTTGGATTCGATTGCGATAGTCAGATCTTGCAATGCTTTAGCGATAACAGTTCCATTTACTACTGGCTCGCCATAGAAATTTTTGTCTTGTTGTTTATTATCTTTCGTTTCCTTAACAAGGTAAGGACTCACAGCGGTTGTTAGCGCGGTGATATCAATACCTGTCCCAGACAGGAAATCGGAAATAGCACGATACCGCTCTCTGCACACATTTTTACTAACTCCTCTACGTGGATTCATTTGCTGTATTGGTACCAGCGCTTCCCCCAGTAGATCGGCTTCAGGTTTAGCTTTGGAAGTCGACTGGCTTTTCAGATAAGCCCACCAAGCTTTCAGAACCGGCTGTTACGTTTGCTCTGACGCACTCAACCATTCGCAAATCTCCTCGGAGTTCATGAACCATAGCGGCACAGCTAGTTTTTTGCCAT
>CADEEO010000175.1 GCA_902826365.1 uncultured Hyphomicrobiales bacterium
CATGGCCCCGTCGTGCTCATCGGAGGCATTCAGGCTGGAGATATCGATGCCCTTGCCCACGGACTGCCCGGTTTGCACACGGTAGAAAGTAGCCTTGTCCGGTCCCATAACGAACAACGGGACCCCCGGGCTCACGTCTTCCGACAGTATCTCCGAGTCCGAAAAGCCGCGATTGAGCGATAAAACTGGCCGCGTTACAACATTTCGGAACCGAAATGATTTCTTTTCCTCAATCAATTCAATGATCGGCGCATTGAGGCTGCCAACTCCTTCAAGGTCCAGCGCCATGTCCTCTCCGGATGGTCCCACAAGGCCCAGGCCGAAGGGGATGTGCATGAGCTGCTTGTCGGGCTGGCCGGGGCTAGGCGCGGTCTTCTGCTCCAGAGTCAGGTCAAAGGATTTGGTCCCCGGATCATAATGCGTCGTGACCTTCACATGCGGTGTGCCCGCCTGTTCGTACCAGCGGAAGAATTGCGTGAGGTCGCGTCCCGAGGCGTCGGCCATGCAGCGCACGAAATCCTCCACCGTCGCCGCCTCGCCGTCATGGCGCTCGAAATATAAATCCATTGCCTTGCGGAAAGCCTTGTCGCCGATGAGCGTCTTCATCATGCGGCAAATCTCGGCGCCCTTTTCGTAAACCGTCGGCGTGTAGAAATTATTGATCTCCATATAGGCATTGGGCCGCGGCGGATGGGCTAGCGGCCCCGCGTCCTCCGGCATCTGCCGCGCCCGCAGGGTCTTCACATCGGTGATGCGCTTCACCGCCCGCGAACGCAGGTCCGAGGAAAATTCCTGGTCGCGGAAAACCGTCAGGCCCTCCTTCAGGCAGAGCTGGAACCAGTCGCGGCAGGTGATGCGGTTGCCCGTCCAGTTGTGGAAATATTCATGGCCGATGATGGCTTCGATATTGGTATAGTCCAAGTCGGTCGCCGTTTCAGGCAGCGCCAGGATGTATTTGTCGTTGAAGACATTGAGGCCCTTGTTTTCCATGGCCCCCATGTTGAAATCCGACACCGCCACGATATTGAATACATCGAGATCATATTCGCGCCCGAAGGCTTCCTCGTCCCAGCGCATGGAAGCCTTGAGCGACTCCATCGCCCAGGCACAGCGGTCCTCCTTGCCCCTCTCGACATAGATGCCGAGCTGCACGGCCTTGCCGGACATCGTCGTGAAGCTGTCGTGGACGCCTGCGAGATCGCCGGCCACAAGCGCGAAGAGGTAACTCGGTTTCGGATGCGGGTCATGCCAGATGGCAAAGTGACGGTCTGTTCCTGCGATGTCGCCGCCCTCGTGGAAATTTCCGTTAGAGAGCAGGATGGGGCAGGTGGCCTTGTTGGCTTCGACGCGCACCGTGTAGCGGGTCATCACATCGGGCCTGTCATAGAAATAGGTAATGCGCCGGAAACCCTCCGCCTCGCATTGCGTGCAGAACACGCCGTTTGACTGATACAGCCCCGCCAGCTCCGTATTTCCAACCGGATCGCATTCCGTTTCGATTTCGAGAGTGAAGGGCGCGGCTGGAGCGTTCGGAATTGTCAGGTCATTGTCCGTGAGCAAATAGTCCGTGGGCGAAAGCGCCATGCCATCAAGCTTCACGCCGATCAGCTTGATCCTCTCGCCAGTCAGAACAAGCGCCGCATTTTTTTCCTTGGCCGCGGGGTTTGCGCTGAACTCCAGCCGCGAGGCCACCCGCGTCGCCCGTGGCTCAAGCGAAAAATTCAGGAACAGGTCGCCGGGAATGAAAGGCGCCGGCTTGTAATCTTTCAGATGAATGGTCGTTGGCGCATCTTGGGCCATGGTCACTCCGGCAAATCAGGTAAAAAACGGCAAAGTGAAGCTCAGCGCCCGCTTTGTCAAAGGCGGATCTAAAACCGGTCAACCCGAAACGGCGCAAGATCGATATTGCTCCGCGTACCGGTCATGAGCTCGCTGATCAGACGGCCGGTGGTTGGACCCCAGGTCAGCCCCATATGGCTGTGACCAAAGCCATACCAGACATTTGAAACTGTCTTTGAAGGGCCAATGACCGGCAATGAATCCGGCGTGCCGGGCCTGCGCCCCATCCAGCGCGTCGTGGCGGAATCGGGTTCGTTAAGGGTAGGCAAAATCTTCTTGAATATTTTCCAAAGGGCATCCGCCCTGGCCCAATTTGGCTCCGCCTCAAGTCCCGCAAATTCATCGGAGCCCGCCAGGCGCAATCCCATGTCCATCGGCGTTGCCGCCCCCGGCGTGCTGGCGTAGGTGATGGAACGCGAAAGCTTCACTCCGGAATTCGGCAGAACCATGTGATAACCGCGCTCCGCCTCAAGCAGAACCTTTTCACCGAGTTGCCTGGCAAGCAGATGGGAATAGGCCCCGCCGCAAATCACCAGTTTGTCGAGCGCAATGTTCCGGCCCGACTTCAGCACAAGCGTTTTCGCCGTCGTGCCTTCCCGCGCAATACGAACGACGTCATCGGCGATAATCTCGCCGCCCTGGCGCACCACATGCTCGGCGATGGTTTTCACCGTGCGTTCGGGATCGGTGACAAAATACCAGCCGCCATGGAAAGTCCCGCAATGAATATGGGGCGAAAGCGCTGGCTCCAGCTCGCGGCATTCCCCACCGCTCAGCCGTTTCATTTCATAACCATAGGTTTTCTTGACTGCGCGTTCATTGGCTTCCGCCGCGAACTGCTGCTCATTGTCATAAAGCCGCAAGGTGTCTTCGTATTTCAGCAAGTCCGTGCTTCCGGCATCGCGGAGCAGGGTTTCAAAATCCGCCACCACCCGCAGCGCCAGATTGGCGCGCGCTTCCGTGATGGCCGCAACCCGCGCCGGCAGGGCATTGCGCCCCGCCGCCAGAAACCACGGCAGGGCCTTCGGCAGATAGGACCATCTTATGGTGAGCGGCCCCAACGGATCCATCAGCCAACCCGGAATTTTCAGCAGGATTCGGGGGTGAATGGGCGGCACAATCTCCGCAAAAGCCAGTCCGCCCGCATTGCCGAAGGAACAGCCTTCTCCCGGCGGCAACCGGTCTATGAGTGTCACCCGGTAGCCCGCCCGCTGCAGGAATGCGGCGCTGGAAACGCCGACGATGCCAGCGCCGATGATTGTCGCGTGTGGTTGGGGCATGGAAATCAGGTTCTCTTGGGATGGATTTTCTTGAAGAAATTTACACAGAATTCCTCAAAGGTCGAGATCAGCCGCGTCGGCCGCAGGCTTTTCAGGGCAGCCATGGCGATAACGCCGTCCTCGACCTCTTCCACAAGGGGGCGAATGGCAAGCTGCTCGCCATCATAGGTTTGATCGCCATGGGGCCGCGTGATCAAAAGCGAATAGCCCAGCCCTTGCCCGACAAGGCCTCGCACCAGTTCCAGTGAGGGTGAGGCGAAACTGATCTTGGGCGCAATCCCCTGGCTTTCCAGCAGGCGCGTGAAATATGTGCGGCTCGGCAAGATATCGAGCAGGATAAGCGGCTCGCCTGCCAGGTCATGCAGCGAAACTCGCTTTTTCTTGGCCAGGCTGTGATTGGCATTGAGCAGCACATAGGGTTTGAGCCGCGCAAGTTCGGTCACTTTCAGGTCGTCCTGCAAGTCCAGCGTGTAGAACAGCACAAGGTCATACTGCCCGGCGCGCAATCCCGCGAGGAGTTGTTCCTGCGCCCCTTCCTCTAGTTTTATCCGCGCCTTTGGATGTTGCGCTTGAAAGCCCGAAATGAGCTTTGGCGCATAGGCGGGAGCAATCGTCGAAAAGCTGCCAATGGTCAGTTCGCCTTCCACCAGCATGCCCGCCACGGTGGAATCCCTTTGAAAATCATTGCCATGGGCAACAAGGCTGCGGGCTTCGTTTAAGAAACGCAAACCCTGCGGAGAGGGTGAAACGCCTTGCGCGTGGTGGCGGATGAAGAGCTGCAGGCCCAATTGCGCTTCAAGTTTTTGCAGCGAGGCCGAAAGCGAAGGCTGGGCCACGCCCAAGTGCAGGGCCGCCCTGGCAAGCGATCCCGTCTCGGCGATTGCCAAGGCATGTTCCAGCTGGCGCAGGGTAAATCGCC
>CADEEO010000176.1 GCA_902826365.1 uncultured Hyphomicrobiales bacterium
CCGTAGCCTCCGGAGCGGCAAAAAGCTCTTCAAAGGGAAGCTCCCGCCACGGCTCGGGTTCGGCAGCGGGCCTTGCCTCCTCGAGAGCCTGCATTGGCGTATCGGTTTCGAGATGGAGATCGCCTGCCGGGGTCTCCACCGCATCGTCGGCGGTGAGCCAGGCCCAGGGCTTGCTCTCAACACCCTCGGGCGGGGCAAATTCGATGCCCTGCGAGGCATCGTCTTCCGGCGGCTCAGCCTCGGCAACAGGCGCTAAAGCGAGTGTTTCCTCAACTATTTCAATCTGCTCAACAATCTCCGGTTCTGGCAGGAGCGCGGGCGGGACGAAGGCGGGCGGTTTCTGCTTCAGCCTGGCGGTGAGCAAACGGAAGGAATCCGCCGTTATGCGGCGGTTCGGGATCATCTCCCCACCGACTTCGTCCAGAACATTCATCTGCCCTGATCCTTGGCGGCTCATATGCAACCCGGGTGCGATTCCTTCATCGCTCTGCCAGGTGGCTGTTTCACCCATAATGCTTCAAACGCTCCCTATCCCGTCTTCCAAACAATGACGGAGACGTTTGTAAACTTGCTTAATTGCGCTGGAGTGTGCCAGAGGGTCCGGCGTTTCCATGGCTTTATGGTTAAGGCCGGGTTAAATTATCACGCAGTTGAGACTTCCCGTGAGGGGGCTCACGCACCACATAGGTTTCAGAAATCTTAAATCCAGAACAGGGTTCATCATGGCAAATAAAATCACCAAAACCGATGCCGAATGGCGGGCGGAACTGACGCCGGAACAATACCGGATATTGCGCGAGCATGGCACGGAACGGCCCTTTACCAGCCCGATCAATAATGAAAAGCGGCCGGGCATGTTCACTTGTGCCGGTTGCGGGAAGGAACTGTTCGCCTCCGCCACCAAATTCGATTCGGGCTGCGGCTGGCCCAGCTTCTATGCTCCCGCCTCAAAGGAAGCGGTGGCCGAGAAAGAAGACCGCTCGCTTTTCATGCAGCGCACCGAGGTTTTGTGCGATGATTGCGGCGGGCATTTGGGCCATGTTTTCAATGACGGGCCAAATCCCACGGGGCTGCGCTACTGCATCAATGGCGCGGCGCTCAAATTCAACCCCGGCAAGGCTTAAAGAATGACCATTGCGAATGTGAAGCCGCCAGTCGCGGAGAAGCGCCCCCGTATTGAAAACTGGCATGGCCACGAAAAGCGCGATGACTATCATTGGCTGAAGGCCGACAATTGGCAGGAGGTGATGCACGACCCGTCACTCCTGCCGCAGGACATCCGCGCCGTGCTGGAAGGCGAAAATGCATACCACGAAGCGGTGATGGCGGACACGGCGGCTCTGCAGGAAACCCTGTTTGCCGAGATGAAGGGCCGCATCAAGGAGGATGACTCCTCGGTTCCGGCGCCGGATGGGGCCTATTCCTATTATTCGTCCTACATCACCGGCGGGCAGCAGCCGCGCTTTGCCCGCAAGCGGCGCGACATGACGGGGCCGGAACAGCTTTTGCTGGACGGCAATGACCTGAGCAAGGGAAGCGAGTATTTCCGTTTCGGCGGCGTTGCAATTTCACCCGATCATTCCCTGGCGGCATGGAGCTTCGACAACAAGGGCTCGGAGTTTTATGAGCTGCGGGTGCGTGACCTTGCAACGGGTGCGGACCATGCGGATGTTTTGCAGAACACGGCGGGTGAAGCCACCTGGGCCGCTGACGGCAAGAGCTATTTCTACACGCTGCAGGATGAAAACCACCGGCCGCTGAAAACCTATCATCACATTCTGGGCCAACGCCAAGCGGAGGACCGCCTGGTTTACGAAGAGAAAGACACGGGGCTGTTTTCGGGCGTCGGGAAGACGAATTCGGAGCGCTTCATCGTGATCAGCAGCCATGACCATGATACGAGCGAGAACTGGATCATTGACGCGGCGCGGCCGCTTGATGCGCCGAAGCTGATCGCCGCGCGCAAGGCCGGGCTTGAATATGACCTTGAGCACTGGAATGACCAGTTCATCATCAAGACCAATGCGGATGGCGCCGAGGACTACAAGATCGTGACCGCGCCCGTGGCCGATCCCGGGCCGGAGAACTGGACTGACTTGATTCCGCACCGGGAGGGTTGCCTGATCGTCGGCAGCATTGTTCTCAAGAACTGGCTCATCCGCATGGAGCGCGAGAATGCACTGCCGCGCATTGTGGTGCGCGACATGGCATCCGGTGAGGAGCACAGCATCGCCTTTGACGAGGAAGCCTATTCGCTGGGCTTTGGCGAAATGCGGGAATACGACACGGATATCCTGCGCTTTTCCTATTCATCGATGACCACGCCATCGCAGGTTTACGACTACAACATGCGGGACCGCAGCCGCATTCTGCGCAAGACGCAGGAAGTGCCGAGTGGGCATGAGCCTTCGAACTATGTGACGCGGCGGGTGCAGGCGACCGCGCATGATGGCGAACTCATTCCAGTGACGCTGCTCTACCGGAAATCAACGCCACTTGATGGCTCCGCTCCGCTCTGGCTTTACGGCTATGGCTCCTATGGCATCAGCATTCCGGCGGGCTTCAACACCAATATTCTCTCGCTGGTTGACCGCGGCTTCATTTATGCCATCGCGCATATCCGCGGCGGCGAGGAAAAGGGGCGGCGCTGGTACAAGATGGGCAAGCGCGAGCACAAGACAAATACATTCCGCGATTTCATTTCCTGCGCCGAACACCTGATCAAGGCGGGCTTCACGGCCAAGGGCCATATCGTGGCGCAGGGCGGAAGTGCCGGCGGCATGCTGATGGGGGCGGTTTCCAACTTGGCGCCGGAGCTTTTCAAGGGCATCGTGGCGGAGGTGCCCTTTGTCGATGTGCTCTCCACCATGCTGGACGACACGCTGCCGCTCACGCCGCCGGAATGGCCGGAGTGGGGAAACCCGATCAAGGACAAGGCGGCCTATGAGGCCATTGCCGCCTATTCGCCTTACGACCGGGTGGAGGCCAAGGCCTATCCTAACATCCTGGCGGTTGGCGGCTTGACCGATCCGCGCGTCACCTATTGGGAGCCGGCAAAATGGGTGGCGCGGCTGCGCGAGCTCAAGACCAATGACAATCTCTTGCTGCTCAAAACCAATATGGGTGCCGGCCACGGCGGCGCTTCAGGGCGCTTTGACCGGTTGAAGGAAGTGGCGTTTGTCTATGCCTTCGGGATGAAGGTGGCGGGGCTGGTTTGATGCTGATTGACGCCACCAAATCTTCGCTGCTGATCGTCGATGTGCAGGAACGGCTGTTGCCTGTAATGGCGGCAGGGAACAGCGTGGTTGAACGTTCAAAAATCCTGCTGAAAGCAGCAAAGGCGCTTGATGTGCCCATTGCGGTTTCCGAGCAATATCCCAAGGGCTTGGGCCACACGGTTGAGACTTTGAGTCAAGAGATTGGCAATGAGCCGGTATTCGAGAAATCCTCGTTCTCCTGCTGGCGCGATGCGGGCCTGCGCAGGCATTTCACTGCGCACCATGACGGCGGTCGCCCGCAGGTGATCATCGCCGGGATCGAGGCCCATGTCTGCGTAGCACAAACTGCCATCGATCTGGCCCAGGCCGGGTTCGGGGTGTTTGTCGTGGCCGATGCGGTGTCCTCGCGGGCGGAGGCTTCGGTTTCGCTGGCACTTACCCGCATGAGGCAATCGGGGATTGAAGTCATCAACACGGAAATGGCGGTGTTTGAGCTGCTGGGCAAGGCGGGCACCCCGGAGTTCAAGGCGCTGTCGGGACTGATCAAGTAAAACTGGCCGGTCGAGTCTCAATTTGTGATCCGCTTGTGACCCGTACCGGACATCGAAGGTCCGATCAGTTAGGTGGGCGCGAAGACTTCAACAATGACGTATGCGCCGGGCTCGTTCGGATCGCTATTTGCTGGTTGCTCGGCCCACTTGAATGACAATTAGTGAGAAATGAAGTCGCTCGCATGTCGGCGTGCCCAGAACAGTCCGTTCCCATTCAGCCGTTTAAAATGTTGCGCAAGTAG
>CADEEO010000177.1 GCA_902826365.1 uncultured Hyphomicrobiales bacterium
TCGGCGCCCTATGCGGTGATGATGGCGACGCCTGCCGATCTCGATGATTTCGCCGCGGGCTTTGCGCTGGCAGAAGGGATCATCGCGTCGGCCTCCCATATCAAGGGCATTCTCACGCTGCCATCGGACGAAGGCCTGGCGGTTGACCTCGCGGTTGACGAAAAGCATTTGAACCGCGGCCGCATGGTGAAGCGCAGCCTTGAAGGCCGCGTGGGCTGCGGGCTTTGCGGCATTGAAGACATCAAGGACGCGATCCGCATGCCTGAGGGCGTTGTGGTGAATACGAAATTGTCGCCGCAAGCCGTGGCGCGCGCTTATGACACGCTGCCACACCATCAACCCATGAATGCGGTGAACCGCACGGTGCATGCGGCGGCCTGGTGTTCGGCTGACGGCACTATCCTCTTGTCGCGCGAAGATGTGGGCCGGCATAACGCGCTGGACAAATTGATTGGGGCGCTAGCAAAATCGAAGACGAATTTGCGCGACGGCTTTGTGCTGATGTCGAGCCGCTGCAGTTTCGAGTTGGTGCAGAAATGCGCGCTGGCGGGCATCGGGGCGCTGGCCACAATCTCGGCGCCAACCGCCCTGGCGCTGCAACTCGCCAGGCAGGCGGGACTGAAACTTGCAGCCCTGTCCAAGGGCGGCGTCATGATATTCGAGCAGGAGTAGACGATGGAAACCCGCGACATGCTGCGCATGGCCAACCAGATTGCCGACTTTTTCCGGAGCTACCCGCACGACGATGCGGTGCGGGAGTCGGCCACCCATCTCAACAACTACTGGGATCCGCGCATGCGCAAGCACTTTTTCGACTATCTGGCGAAGGGCGGCGAAGGGCTTGATCCCCTCATCATCGAGGCGGCGGCGCAGGTCAGGAAGCCGAAGATGGATGCGGTCTAGCCATGGCCCAGGCGCTCACCGATAAAGTGGCGCTCATCACGGGGGCAAGTTCCGGCATTGGCCGCGCGCTGGCAAATACTCTTGCAGCTGAAGGCGTAAAGCTGGTGCTGGTTGGCCGGTCAGCGGAACGCCTGCAGGATGTGGCGAAAAAACTCAACGTGGTAGAGAGCCTTGTTCTTCCCGTTGATCTCGCGAAGCCCGCCGAGGTGGAGCGGGTGGCATCAGAGGCGCTCGCCCGTTTCGGGCGGGTCGACATTTTGCTTGCCAATGCCGGGCTTTATAAACCCGGGAAAGTGGCGGAGGGCACCGCCGACACATGGGACGAGATGCTGGCCGTCAACGTGAACAGCGTGTTCCGCCTGTGCCGCGCCGTACTGCCAAGCATGATCAAGAACAGGTCCGGCGACATCATTGTCACCAGCTCGATAGCCGGCCATCAGGTGATTCCGGGGGAAGCGGTGTACGCTGCATCGAAGCATGCGGTGCAAGCCTTTGTGCATGACCTGCGGCGGCAGGTGGCGCCGCATAATGTGCGCGTCGGTGCCGTGGCGCCCGGCACCGTGCTCAACGAATTGTGGGGTTACCGCAATCCGGCGGATATTGAAGCCAAGGTCGAGAGCCATGACGGCTTGCGCTCCGAGGATGTGGCCGAAGCGGTGCTGTTCATGCTCACACGCCCTGCCAACGTCACCATACGTGATCTCGTCATCCTGCCGCAGAACCAGGATACTTGAAGCGCGGGTTTAGTTCTCTGACGGTATCTTGAGGCCTCTCACCACGGCGGGGCGCGCCACAAAGGCGGCGAGCGCGCGCGTCACGTTAGGGAAATTGCTGATGCCTACGAGATCCCCTGCCCCATAGTAGCCAATCAAGTTTCGCACCAAGGGAAATACGGAGATGTCGACGATGGTGTAGTCATCGCCCATCATCCAAGTGCGCACCTCGAGCCGTTGCTCGAGCACGCCGAGCAGGCGCTTTGCTTCCGCCACATAATGGTCACGCGGGCGCTTGTCTTCATAGGTCCGGCCTTCGAACTTGTGGAAGAATCCAACCTGGCCGAACATGGGGCCGATGAAGCTCATCTGGAACATGAGCCACTGGATGGCCTGGTAGCGGCTGGCCTTGTCCGCCGGAATGAGCTGGCCGCTTTTTTCGCCGAGATAAATGAGGATTGCGCCGGATTCAAACAGCGGCAGCGGTTTGCCGTCCGGGCCATTGGGGTCGATGATGGCGGGGATTTTCTTGTTCGGGTTCAGGGACTCGAATTCCGGTGTTTTCTGGTCACCGGTTCTGAAGCGGACGAGGTGCGGCTCGTAGGCGAGGCCGGCTTCCTCAAGCATGATCGAAACCTTGACGCCATTGGGCGTGTTCAGGGAATAGAGCTGGATGCGGTCAGGAAATTGGGCGGGCCATTTCCGGGTGATGGGAAAGTTGGAAAGATCAACCATGCAAATTACTTCACCAGCAGCACGAAGGGCTCTTCGGTGGCGCGCTTGAGGAGGGCTGAATAGGTGGCGTGGATAGCGGCGTCGGGATTGAATTTTCCGAACTGCAGCTCGCCTTTCATGTTCTTCACGGGCACGAAAACGATGGGGGTGGAGACAGGGATCAGCAGGGTCCCCCTGCCCGATTGCAAGGTGCTGAGGAGGCCGAACATTTCGCCGCCAATCATGGGGCGCGACAGGATGATGAGCCGGTACTGCCCCATCTTGTTGGTGACGAGGTAGATGTAGCCGGACTGATGCGGCACAGAGACCGCGCCATCCTGCTTGAAGGCCGCATCAAGCCGGTCCGACTCGCGAAAGACGAGGTGCGAGAGCGCCTTGTCCCAGCGGATTTCGGTGCGGTAGGCATAGGCCGACTGGGCGTCGCTGAAGGAGGGGCGGAGCGTCAGGTAGTCACCTTCCAGCCATGAGACGGCCGGGTGCGAATAGCTGCCCAGCGATTCCGGGGCCAGTTCCATCTCGCCGTTGCCCGTGTGCCGCTGCTTGCGGAGCTGCAATTGCAGGGCTTCCTCGATGCGCACCACGGAGGCGAGCGTAAAGGGCCGGGTTCCGGTGAGCGCCTTTTCGAGGGTGGACAGGCTGATCTTGGCCTTGTCGGCCAGATGCTGGCGCGAAAGCCTGCGGCGCGCCAGTTCCTCGCGAACCTGGGCGCCAATCACTTTATTCTCTTCGGGGGAAAGGTCGTCGTCATTCATGGTGGCCGTAACATTCCACATATTCCCGTACATTTCCACCATCCCGTGGCGGACCGCGCCGGAAGAAGAACGTTCTTCACCTTGGCGAAGCAGGCTTACTTGGCTGTAATGAATCATTCCACGGCTTGCCAGGGGGCATTGCCTTGGAGGAAAAAGTGAATACCTATTTACGTGCCCGCAACTTCAAATCCCGTCTCGACATCATCGTTGCAATATTCGGGCTGGCTCTCGTTCTGGCCTTAACCATTTTCGGGCAGGCGCGGGCGGGCGAGGCAAAGCTAGCCCTTATCACCCCCAATGATGTGAAGGCGGGAAGCCTGCTGCTCAAATCCAACGAGGGCGGCAAGTATCTGGAAGCGCCGCGGCTGGCCACGGATTTCAATGTCACCATCTCAGGCCCTACGGCCCGCACCATCGTGACCCAGCGGTTTGAAAACCCGGCGGACGGATTTGTCGAAGGCGTCTATGTGTTTCCGCTGCCGGAGAATTCCGCCGTCGATACGCTGAAGATCATTGCGGGAAACCGGGTGATCGTCGGTGAAGTGAAGGAAAAGCAGGAAGCCAAGGTTATTTATGAAACGGCCAAGGCCAGCGGCCAGGCGGCCGCTTTGCTTGAGCAGGAGCGGCCCAATCTTTTCACCAATTCGGTGGCTAACATCGGTCCCCATGAAATGGTGATCGTTCAGATCGAGTATCAGGAAACGGTGCAGCAGTCGTCGGGCACATTCTCGTTGCGCCTGCCGCTGGTGGTGGCGCCGCGCTACATGCCGGCCCCCATTGTGCAGTCGGTTGATTTTTCCAGCGATGGCTATGGCGTGGCGGTGAATGACCCGGTGCCGGATCGCAACCGCATCAGCCCGCCGGTTCTCGATCCCCGGAAAAACGCGCCGGTAAATCCAACCACGAT
>CADEEO010000178.1 GCA_902826365.1 uncultured Hyphomicrobiales bacterium
GAGAAGGGCAGCGAAACTGGCTGACATCTATTTGCCCTTCTTCTTGTACATGGCCAGCATGCGGCTGGTGACGAGGAAGCCGCCGAAAATATTCACGCTTGCGAGGATAAGAGCGAGAAAGCCAAAGATCATGGCAATGGTGGAGCCGGAAGCGATGGCCCCTGCCCCAACCGCGAGCAACGCGCCAACAACGATGACCGAGGAGATGGCGTTGGTCACCGACATCAGCGGCGTGTGCAGCGCCGGCGTCACGTTCCAGACGACGTAGTAGCCGACGAAAACCGCAAGGACGAAAATTCCCAGCAGTGAAACGAAGGGATCAACAGTGTGGGCAATCTGTTCCATGGGGTCAGGCCTTGTACATCGGGTGAACCAGCGCGCCATCGCGGGCAATCAGCGTGCCCTTGATGATCTCGTCTTCATAGTCAATCTTCAGGCTGCCATCGGGCTGGATCATCAGGTCCAGGAAATTGGCAAGATTTTTTGCAAACAGCGGCGAGGCATTGCCCGCCAGCTTGCCGGCCAGGTTTACCGTGCCGATAATCGAAACACCCTTGTGCTCGACTATCTGGTCGGGCTTTGACAGCGGGCAGTTGCCGCCGCGTTCAACCGCGAGATCGACAATGACCGAACCGGGCTTCATGCTCTCAACCATTTCCTTGTTGACCAGCACCGGCGCTGGCCTGCCCGGAATAAGCGCCGTGGTGATCACAATGTCCTGGCCCTTGATATGCTCGGCCACAAGCGCGGCCTGCTTAGCCTTGTCTTCCGCCGACAATTCCTTGGCATAGCCGCCCGACGTCGCCGCATCCGCCACATCGGCGAACACGAATTTTGCGCCGAGGCTTTTCACCTGTTCTTCCGTGGCCTTGCGCACATCGGTTGCCGAGACAATGGCCCCCAGCCGCCGCGCGGTTGCAATGGCCTGCAGCCCCGCAACGCCAACGCCCATGACAAACACCTTGGCCGGCGGAACCGTGCCCGCCGCCGTCATCATCATCGGGAAGGCCCGGCCAAAATTGGCCGCCGCATCAATCACCGCCTTGTAGCCCGCGAGATTGGATTGTGATGAGAGGATATCCATCGACTGGGCCCGCGAAATGCGCGGCATCAGTTCCATGGCAAAAAAAGACTGGCCCGATTTGGCCAGCGCCTCAAGGCCCTTGCGCTCGCCATAGGGATCAAGGCCAGCAGCCACGACCGCGCCCTTTTTCAAATTCTTGAGAATGGCATCAGCGGGACGGCGCACCGCCAAAACAATATCTGCATCCTTGAGCCCCGCATCCGTCTTGATGATGCTGGCCCCGGCGGCCGCAAAAGCCTCGTCGGAAATGTGAGCGCCTGCGCCTGCCCCTGCCTGCACCGCGACAGTAAGGCCCTTCTTCACATAGGCCTTCACCGTATCCGGGCTTGCCGAAACCCGGCGCTCTCCGGGGCTCGTTTCAGAAAGAACCGCAATTTTCATGGGCTACGGCCTAGGAGACGTTGACGGCGGTGATCAACCCAAACAAGACCAGCGCGCCAAGCGACAACAGCCACTTGCCGCCCGTGCGCGCGTCAATCAGCACCACGATGATTCCCACGATCAAGCCGGCAAAACCGGTGAAAACATTGAGCGTATGGGCAAAGGCGAAGGAACACAGGGCCACCAGCACAAAACCGCAGATAAGGGAAAGCGCCACCGAGCCCTTGATGAAGCCTTCATAGGTGCTGGTGTGCTCCTCCATGCCATGCGCGTGATTGTCCGAAGAATGCTCTGCCATTGGTGAAGTCCCCTCAAACGTCGTGAATCTCTTTCAAGATGTGTAGCCAAGGCAGGAACGGCCCGCAAGCGCCCCGGACAAACGCGGCGATGAGTCACGCGACATGGCCAAATTGTAATGACGCGGAGCCTTGCAATTGCCATGCTGCATCGCAACATAACATCAATAACCCGCAAGAAATGCAGAATTTCCTGACATGACACTGCCAAACGAAACCCGAATTCTCGTCCTGCAAGGCGGTGGCGCTTTGGGCGCCTACCAGGCAGGAGCCTACGAAGCCCTGGCCAGCGCCGGCGAAGAACCGGAATGGGTGGCCGGCATTTCCATCGGCGCCATCAATGCAGCGATCATTGCAGGCAACCGGCCTGAAGACCGCGCGAAGCAGCTCCGCCGCTTCTGGGAAAAAGTGTCGTCCGGCCTGCAGGGCTCATCCTTCCTGCCTGGACATCACGGGCGCAGCCTGTTCAACGAAACCAGCAGCTTGCTTACCAGTCTTTTTGGCGTGCCGGGCTTCTTTACCCCGCGCTTTCCGCCACCGGTTTTCGCCCTGCCCGCAACCGCTGCCGCCTTGAGTTTTTATGACACGGCCCCATTGCGCGCCACGCTGTTGGAGCTCGTCGATTTTGACCGGCTCAATACTGATGGCATCCGCGTCAGTGTGGGCGCGGTCAATGTAGAATCCGGCAACTTCCGCTATTTCGATACGGCCAAGGACAAGCTCACTGTCGATCACATCATGGCCAGCGGCGCATTGCCCCCGGGCTTTCCACCCGTTGTCATCGATGGCCAATCCTATTGGGATGGCGGGCTTGTCTCCAACACGCCGCTGCAATATGTGATCGACGACGCCAGCAACGAAAAATCCCTGTGCATCTTCCAGGTTGACCTGTTCCCGGCCCGCAATGCCATTCCAAAAACCATCCTGGAAGTTTCCGAACGCGAGAAGGAAATCCGTTATTCCAGCCGCACAAGATTCAACACCAATGCCGCACAGGAGATTCAGCGCCTCCACAAGGCCGCCGAGCGCCTTGCCGCAAAGCTGCCGGAGTCATTGCTCGATGACCCGGATGCAAAAATTTTGATGGAAAAACGCAGCGCCGCCGCAGTGACGGTGATGCATCTCATCAACCGGCGCGAAAAAATCGACAGCCAGTCAAAGGATTATGAATTCTCAAGGCTCAGCGTCGAGGAGCACTGGGAGGCGGGCCGCAAGGATGTTGAACAGTCCCTCGCCCATCCCGACTGGCGCGGCCGCAAAATCCCGCAACACGGCATGAAGACCTTCGACCTGACAAAAAACAAGGAGCACGCGTCATGAAACTCACCAACAAGATTGCCATCATCACTGGCGCTGCCAGCGGCATCGGCAAGGCCATTGCCAAACGCTTTGTGGCCGAAGGCGCCGACGTCGCCATCGCCGATCTCAATTTGGAGGCCGCCAATGCAACGGCAAAGGAGTTGAGCGCCAAAGGCCCGGGCAAGGCCATGGGCGTGAAGATGGATGTGACCGACGAGGCCGCCGTCAACGCGGGCGTCGCCGCCGTGGTTGCGGCCTGGGGCGGCGTTGATGTCCTGGTTTCAAATGCCGGCATCCAGATTGTCCACAAGCTCGAGGAGTTTCCCTTCGCGGACTGGAAAAAACTGCTGGCCATCCATCTCGACGGCGCATTCCTCACCTCCAAGGCCTGCCTGCCCCACATGTATGCCAAGGGCAGCGGCTCCATCATTTTCATGGGCTCGGTGCATTCCAAGGAAGCCTCGCCCTTGAAGTCTGCCTATGTCACCGCCAAGCACGGGCTCATCGGGCTGTCGAAGGTGATCGCCAAGGAAGGCGCCGAACACGGCGTGCGCTCCAACGTCATCTGCCCCGGCTTTGTCAAAACACCGCTTGTCGAGAAACAAATCCCCGAACAGGCAAAAGACCTTGGGATCTCGGAAGACGAGGTGGTGAAGCGCATCATGCTGGGCGGCACCGTCGATCATGAATTCACAACCGTGGAAGACGTGGCCGAAGTGGCCTTCCTCTTCGCCGCCTTCCCCACCAACGCGCTCACCGGCCAGTCCCTCATCGTCAGCCACGGCTGGTTTATGGAGTGACGCATAATCTGTTTAAATTCTCATCATGACCGCGCTTGACGCGGTCATCTTCTCTCCTCACGCCAATGAATGGAACAAGTCGTCCCAATTCGGGTTCATCTTTTCGATCAACTCAATTTTCCA
>CADEEO010000179.1 GCA_902826365.1 uncultured Hyphomicrobiales bacterium
AGATGCTTCAGCTTTTCATTGTCGGGGTGAACCGCAATCGCCGTATCGCCCAGCATGGTTTCAGGCCGCGTCGTGGCTACGACAATTTCCTCGCCGGGCGCGCCGTCAACAACCGCATACTTGATGTACCAAAGCGAACCCTTCACTTCCTTCTGCACAACTTCCAGATCGGAAATCGCCGTCAAAAGCTTGGGGTCCCAATTCACCAGGCGCTTGTCCTTGTAAATCAGCTTTTCCTTGTAGAGCTGGACAAACACCTTGCGCACCGCGCTGGACAGGCCCTCGTCCATGGTGAAGCGTTCGCGCGACCAGTCGCACGAGGCGCCAAGGCGGCGGAGCTGCTTTGAAATGATCCCGCCCGATTCTTCTTTCCACTGCCACACGCGCTTGAGGAAAGCCTCGCGCCCCATCTTGCGGCGGTCGGTCTTGTTTTCCTTCATCAGCAGGCGTTCCACCACCATCTGCGTGGCGATGCCCGCATGGTCGGTGCCCGGCTGCCACAGCACGTCGCGCCCCCGCATCCGCTCAAAGCGGCAAAGGATGTCCTGGATCGTGTTGTTGAGCGCATGCCCCATGTGCAGCGAACCCGTCACATTGGGCGGCGGAATGACAATGGTGAAGGGCTTGGCCTTGGGCTTCCGCCCCGGCTTGAAAAAGCCGCGGGCCTCCCATTCCTCGTAGAGGCGGGTTTCCATTTCCGATGGGATAAAGGTCTTCTCGAGCATTTGGGGAATCTTCGGGTTGCTGTTTGGGCGCTATAAACACCACCCCGCCCCGCCATGCAACCGCCGGGCTACAGGAACTTGACGCCCATCTCGCCCTCTTTGAACCAGATCTTGCGGGCCAGCCGCGGGTCTGCCCCGGAAATGGCCAGTTCGAATTCCGCCGGCACCAGGTGGGGTTCGGCCATCAGGAGCTTTGCGCCCACCGTGCTGGCATTGCGTACCGTGCAGTTCATGACGGATTTGCGGCCGTTAAACACCAGGCGCGCCTCCTTCAGGCGGCGCATTCTTATGGCCTGCCGGTGTTCAGACATGGGACAACTCGCGTGACATGGGGATTAACCAGCAAGCCCCGTACCAACCGGCAGGGTTAACGGCCGCGCCGCGCCACCCGCTCGATTTCCTCGCGCACCAGCTTTTCAACCAGCCCCGGCAAATGCGCGTCAAGCCAGCTCCGCAGCATGCCCTTGAGCAGGTCCTGGGTCATGTCCTCGATGGAGCGTTCGCCCAAGGCCCGCGCCATCAGGGTGTCGGCCAGCTGGTTGAAGGAGGAATTGGCGGCGTTGATCGTTTCCGGCGACATCAGTGGCGGGAGCGCCGGGGCGGGCGCGAAGGCCGGTTCGTCCTCCGCCCAGCCCACCTCGTCCGGGTAGACTTCCGACTCGGCGTAGCCGCCGTGATGATAGGCTTGGGGTGCTGGCGGCAGATCATCCTGAATGGCGGGGCGCAAGTCCGGCGCTTCCGGCTCATGCTTCACCCGCGGCGCCCAGGGGGTCACCTGCTGGCCATCGCCACCGAGAATGCCGGCAAACCCCGACTTCGACGAAGCGGGCCTTGGCGCCTGCGCCGGCGGCATGCTGTTGGGCAGGCTTGGCAAGCGCGGCAGGGGTTCGGTGAATCCTGCGCTCTGGCGGTTTTTCTGGATCTTGCTGCGCAGGTCCGAGATTTCTTCCGACGCATCCCGGCGCCTCATGGGCGGCTCATCATCATAACGTATCCGCGATTCTCGCATCGCGCCGCTCAACGAGGTATCGCGCGCCGCAGGCGATGGGGACTTGCTGTTCTTGCCGATATCGGAGTCAATGGCCTTGCGGATGGAAGCCAGCAAACTTTCCATGTCTGGTTCAGAAGTCACCGCTCATTTTCCCTCTTCGCAACACGCACAAACAAACCACTTGGCCCAGGCCCCGGTCAAGGTTCTTATTCGATGACGTCGGCCCCCGTCCCGAACCACTTGCCACGCACGTTCAGATAATTTTCGTCGGCATCGTAATAGTCAACCGGAAGCGAAAGGTCGCGCGCCGTCAGGCGGCCGATGGAACCCAGTATCTGGTAGGCGGCGACAATCTGGTCGCGCTCGGCGGACACCAGCGCAATGCGCGCGTTGACAACTTCGGTTTCCGCATCAAGAACATCAAGGGTGGTCCGCGAGCCGACGAAATATTCCTGGCGCACCCCGTCAAGCGCAAGCTGCGCCGCCGAAACCTGCTCCTTGGCCGAGCGGATGATTTCACGCGCCGCCGCGAGATTGTTCCACGAGATCGAAACGCTCTCGCGCACCGAACGGCCCGCCTGGATGACTTCCAGGCGGCGCTGGCTGGCCACATGCTTGGCTTCGCGCACCGATGAATAGACGCGGCCCGCCTCATAAATAGGAATGGTCAGCACGCCTTCGATGCGGGCGCTCTCCGACCGGCTGGTGCCATCTGAGGGATTGTCGTTGAAGGCAGCCGAAGCATCGAGGCTGGCGGACGGCAGGAGATCGCCTTTCACCACTTCGATGTTGTAGTTTGAAGCCTCTTCCACATAGGCGGCAGCAAGGATATTGGGGTTGATTTCCGAAGCGGCGGCCTGCGCTGCCTCAAGGTTCCTTGGCAGCTTGGCAAGCCGGGGATATTTCAGGCTGCCGGGCTTGTGGCCCACCACATTGATGTAATTGGCGACACTTGCCGCCAGCGTGGCCTTGGCCGAAGCTACGCTTGATTGCGCCCCGCTGACCCGCGCCTTAGATTGCGCCACGTCGGTGCGGGTGATCTCGCCAACTTTGAAACGCTCATCGGCGGCCGTGAGCTGCTTTTGCAAAACTCCGACGTTCTGCTGGCGCAAGCCTACAATCTGCCGGTCGCGGATGACATTCATGTAAGCCTGGATGGCCTGGAAAAGAATATCCTGTTCGATGGCCAGAAGGCTCTGCTTGCCGGCCTCGACATTGGCTTCCGCCGCCTTGGTTCCATTGATCGTCTTGAAGCCGCGGAAGATCGGCTGCGACAGGCCGATGGCCACCGACTTCGGATCATTTTCCGATGACGAGACCCCGCTTGAATCCGACCAGACGTTGGCGATCGATCCTTCCGTATTGACCGTGGGACGCCAGCCCGACAGGGCCTGCGGAACAAGTTCATCGGTTCCCCGTTGCCGGGCGCGTTCTGCTTGCAATGTCGGATTGCCCGAATAGGCCGAGACCATCGCCTCAGTCAGGGTCTCAGCCGAGACTTGCCCTGCTCCCGCCGCAAGAGCGGCGGAAGCCAGCAATATTCTCGTCCAATGCTTCAAACCAGCTTGCATTCAATACCACGCTTGTTGAGTTTCAGTGTCCCCAGGCCACAGTATTTGTGGTTTCTTGCCCGAACTTCAATACTAGATGACTCACCGGACGAATCGAAATGTATTTTTGCAACCTTTTCGATCAAAAAACAAATGCTGCTTTTTCAACCGCAAACCCGGGAAGCGGCGCAATTGACACATCAAAGGCAGAGCGCGACGAGCGGTGCCCGTCCGCCAGCGTCGCAATCTGCATCTTGGAAACATCCGTGTTACCGACCGCCGCCACAATCCGCCCCTCATTGGCCAACTGGGCAAACAGGCTTTCCGGGATGGCCGCAATCCTGCCCTCGACGATGATGGCATCATAGGGCGCGCCCGCGCCATGGCCCGCCGCAAGGCTGCCTTCAACAACCTCAACGTTTGCGGTTCCAGCCAGGAAGCCCCTTGCCAAGGCGAGCAGCTCCGGGTCGGCTTCAACGGCCACAACCGCCTTCGCCAGCATCGCGATGACCCTGGCGCCATAGCCCGTGCCAGCCCCCACCACCAGAACCTTGTCCGTGGGCTTGATCAGGGCCAGGTGAATCATCCGGGCAAAAGCCATGGGCTCGATGAGAAAACGCCCCTCCTTGAGCT
>CADEEO010000180.1:0-1771 GCA_902826365.1 uncultured Hyphomicrobiales bacterium
GGCAATTTTGTCCTTGCTGTCGGGCCACAGCCAGAACGAGAGCGCCCGCGCATCGGGCGATTTCACCTCAAGCGTGCCGCCCAGTTCCGCATACTGCGTGCCGGGGAAGAAAACTCCTTCAAAACGCGAGCGCGAACGCCCGGGAAGCGAAGCGGAAAGCTCGTGAATGCGCATGGCGCCGCGGTTGGCGGATACATCAAGCAGGACATTGTCCAGAACTTCCCCGCCGGTTTTAAGCGCTGCGAATTTTATCGAAGACCGCAGGTCAACCGCCTCCGGCAATGCCGCCAAAAGGCCATTCACCAGTGACAGGCCTCCGCCATCGCGCAGCAGGCGGCGCGCCCCTGCTCCCGCCAGCGCATCAAAATCCACCCGTGGGGCGGAAAAATCAGCGGTGGCTTTTATCTCCTTGTCGAGAATGAAACTCGCCGATCCCGACAGGATCGTGCCCTGGCCGGCCGCATCCGCCGGCCTGATCTCGATTTCGCTGAGGCCGATCTTTTCAAAACTGCCGGTCACCTTTGACTTGAAGGTGATGGGCCGGACCTGCCCTTCCGTATCGGATTTTCCATCAGGGCTTTGCGTGGGGTCGAGGCGCAGGGTGCCGTCGAAAGTGCCCGCATTGCTCTTTCCATCAAGGAAATAGGAGTAGCCGGAATTCTCCTGTGAGGACACGCGAAGCCCCAGGCTCAACGGCGCGTCATGCGCCCAGGCGCCGGTGCTGGCCGCAAACGCCAGGGGTGTTTCGTCATACTCAAAACTGCCGGAGCTGCGCCACGGGCCCGCCAAATTCAGCGCCGAGAATGTGGCGTTGATCTTCTTCAATTCTGCGGGCGCGCTGCGCCGGTCGTCGACCAGCAACAGGGTGCCTCCGCTAAGCGTGATCTGGTCCAGCTTCACCTGATCAAGCAGGCGGCTGTTGCGGATATTCTCGGCCGGCACAAAATTCCAGTTGGCGCTGCCATCAAGCGCGCGCCGGAGCCTGATCGTGGGGTTGTCGATGTTGATGCTTTCAACCTGGATTTCAGCGTTGAACAAGGCCCCGAGATTCATCCGAACCAAGATCTGGTCGGCGGTGGCAAACCATGCTTCCGCTGATCCCGGCGGATTGGCGATGCGCACGTCCTGGGCCCTGAGGCGCGGCCACGGGAAAAGCCGCACACCTATGGGTCCGGTGATTTCCACCTTCCGCCCGGTGAGCTTTTCGCCATAGGCTTCAAGCCCTGCCCGGTATTTGCCCCAATCCACAACAAAGGGCGCCAGCATGGCGCTGAACACCGCCAGCACCAGCACAATCCCGAAATAAAAGACCGGTGATTTCCAAACCTTCATGATTCCTTACAATAGGGCCAAACCTTCAGAGCGCAAGAATTTTGCCGGGGTTCATGATGTTGAGCGGGTCCAGCGCCTGCTTGATCTGGCGCATCACATCCAACCCCTTGCCATGTTCCGCCTCAAGGAATTTGATCTTGCCGCTGCCAACTCCATGCTCTCCCGTGCTGGTGCCTTCCATGGCGATGGCGCGGCGGATGAGCCGGTCATAGAAACCCTTGACCCGCCTGACTTCCGCTTCATCGAGGGGATCGCAGTACAGCACCACATGGAAATTGCCATCGCCCACATGGCCGATGATGGGACCGAAAAGATTGTTCGCCCGCAAATCTTCTTGCGTGGCAGTCACGCATTCAGCAAGCCGCGAAATCGGCACGCAGACATCGGTTGAAAAAACATCCTGCTTGCCCGGCGCAATAGCCCGCGTGGCCCAGAAGGC
>CADEEO010000180.1:1871-3894 GCA_902826365.1 uncultured Hyphomicrobiales bacterium
ATGGTGGTGATTGTGCTGTTGGCGCGGTCTCGTGTAAGCATGCGCCAAAACTAGCAGACGGGAAGAAAATTACGATGGTTTTTCCAAGCCCCATCAAAAGCGCGCCTTACGCCATTGAAAGCCAGTGGATCGATTACAACGGCCACTTCAACATGGCCTATTACAATGTGCTGTTTGATCACGATTCCGACGTAGCTTTGGCCCTTGTCGGCCTCGGCCCCGCCTATGTGGAAAAAACCGGAAACTCCTATTTCACCCTCGAGGCCCACATCAGCTATCTCCGCGAATTGACCGTCACCGACCAAGTCAGGATTGCAACCCAGATTCTCGATTTTGATTCAAAACGTCTCCACTATGTTCAAGTGATGCATCATGCGAAGGAGGACTGGATTTCCTGCGTCACCGAAATCATCGTGATGCATGTGGACCTGGCCTTAAAAAAATCCTCGCCCTTTCCGCCGGACGTTCTGGAAAAAATCAGGGTCGCCCACGAGGCCCACGCATCGCTTACCGTTCCATTACAAGTGGGTCACAAGATCGGGATTCCCCGAAAGACCTCACAACCGTAACATTGTCGTCGCATTCACCTGCCATAACCAGTTCACAACAAGAAACATGGAGGAGGCGAATATGATGACGAACTCCGGTTATTTGCAATTTGCCGAGGCCCTCGTTTTTGCCCAAGGCCCAAAAGCTGCGGAAGAAGCGGCCAGGCAGGCAATCCTGTGTGAAAAGTCCGGCGACATGGAAACCGCCGAAACCTGGCGGAATGTCCAATTTGCCTTGAAATGCGTGGGCTTCAAGAAAGCCGCCTAGGGCGAATTGCATTTGCTATAAGGGGTCTATAAGGATTCGCCGGACCCCATGACTGCCAAGCCGATTGATATTGCCAATTCAAGTATTTCTGCGCGCGCCTTGGCGGGCAATGAGCCGGCTTATTTCAAGGGCCTGAATCCCGAGCAGCGCGATGCGGTCGAATCGACCGAAGGCCCGCTGCTCGTTCTGGCCGGCGCCGGCACCGGAAAAACCCGCGTGCTCACTACCAGGCTTGCCCACATCCTGGCCACCAACAAGGCCTGGCCCAATCAGATGCTGGCGGTGACCTTCACCAACAAGGCAGCGCGCGAAATGAAGGAGCGCATCGGCCACCTGATCGGCGGCGTTGTGGAGGGCATGACCTGGCTCGGCACCTTCCATTCCATCGGCGTCAAGATCCTGCGCAATCATGCGGAACTGGCCGGCCTCAAATCCGGCTTTTCCATTCTCGATACGGATGACCAGATCAGGCTTCTCAAGCAGCTTCTTTCCGCCCACGAAATTGACGAAAAGCGCTGGCCCGCTCGCCAGCTTGCCAACCTGATCGACGGCTGGAAAAACCGCGGCCTTGTGCCGGAGAAAGTTCCCGCCGGAGAAGCCCATGGTTTTGCCAATGGTGCGGGCGGCAAGCTTTATGCGGAATACCAGGCGCGCCTGAAAGTTGTGAACGCCGCCGACTTCGGCGACCTGCTCTTGGAAGTGCTGCGCATCTTCCAATCCCACCCGGAGATTTTGAAAACCTACCAGACCCGCTTCAAATACATGCTGGTGGATGAGTATCAGGACACCAACGTGGCGCAGTATCTCTGGCTGCGACTTCTGGCCCAGGGCCACAAGAACATCTGCTGCGTCGGCGATGATGACCAGTCAATCTACGGCTGGCGCGGCGCCGAAGTGGACAATATCCTGCGCTTCGAGAAGGATTTTCCCGGCGCCAAGATCATCAAGCTGGAACGCAACTACCGCTCGACGCCGCATATCCTCGGCGCCGCCTCCGGTCTGATCGCCAAGAATGAAAGCAGGCTGGGCAAGACGCTCCGCACCGACAAGAACGATGGCGATCCCGTCATCGTGCGCAGCCATTGGGACGGCGACGAGGAAGCCCGCGCCATTGGCGATGACATCGAAAGCCTGCAGCGCAAGAAGGAAAAGCTCAACGACATGGCGATCCTGGTGCGCGCCTCGTTCCAGATGCGCGCCTTTGAAA
>CADEEO010000181.1 GCA_902826365.1 uncultured Hyphomicrobiales bacterium
TTCCCATGATGAACCTCGAAAGGCGCAACTGAAATGGTGCCGCCCTCCCCTGCTATCGCCAGCTCCCGGCCAGGCTCAATCAGGTGCGGCAAGACGACCGGCGGATAATCGCTTCCCGGCGCCATTTCAAAGCAATAGGCAAAGCGCCGCTTGAGCATGACCATCGTCGGCGCGTCAGCCCAGATGGGCACCCGCCGACGTTGCCGCAGATAGAACCCGCGCAGTTCGTCAATGCCATGGGTATGGTCCGCATGTTCATGGCTGAAACAAACCCCGTCGATTTCGCCAACCCCAGCGCTGAGCATCTGCTCGCGTAAATCCGGTGAAGTGTCGATCAGTAGACGCGTTGTGCCGGAAGCTTCAGTTTTCTCCAGCAGGATGGAACAGCGCCGCCGCCGGTTCTTGGAATTAGCGGGATCACACAGGCCCCAGTCGCCGCCGATGCGGGGAACCCCACCCGAAGAACCGCAACCCAATATGGTCAGCGTCACAGTCATGCAAAGCGTTCCGGCCTGGGAATCTTGGAAAACAGCCGGAAGAAATTGTCATTCGTCGCCTTCGCCATGGCCTCCGGCGTGACGCCTTTGACCTTTGCCAATTCAGCCAGTGTCTTGACCACAAAGGCCGGCTCATTGGATTTGCCGCGATGCGGAACCGGCGCCAGATAGGGCGAATCCGTTTCCACTAAAAGCCTGTCCATTGGCACCTCCGCCGCAACGGCCCGCAAACTCTCCGCGCTCTTGTAGGTAAGGATGCCGGAGAAGGAAACATAAGCGCCAAGTGCCAGCCCACGTTGAGCAAGCTCCATGGAAGACGTGAAGCAATGAAGCAACGGTTTGAATGTCCCCTTCTTCATCTCATCCTCCAGAATGCTCGCCACATCCGCATCCGCCTCGCGCGCATGGATCACCAGAGGCAGGCCCGTCTCCCGCGCTGCCGCTATGTGGGCACGAAATCCCTGGGCCTGCGCCGCACGCGGGCTCAGGTCATAATGGTAGTCCAGCCCCGCCTCGCCGATGCCCACCACCTTGGGATGCTTTGCAAGCTCAACAAGCTCGGCAACCCCGACATCGAGTTCCTCATGCGCGTGATGCGGATGGGTTCCCACCGTGCAGAAAACATTGGTGTTGTCTTCGGTAATGCGAAGCAGCCGCTCGAACTTCCTCACCTGCGTGCCGATGGAAACCATAAGCCCCACGCCCGCCGCTTCCGCGTTACCCAGAACTTCGGGCAGGCGCTCCGCCAACCCTTCGTAATCGAGATGGCAGTGGCTATCGACAACCAGAAAGCTCAACTCTTTGCCGGGGCTTCCCCCTCCTCCACATAGCGCGGGAAAATCGGTTGGGGCGCAGGCAGCGCCACGCCGGAAACCAGCCGCTTCGGCAAGTCCATATAACCGCGCGCGTTCACGCCCAGCAGGTCAAGCAGCATCGCCGCCGATTGCGGCACATAGGGCTGGATCAGAATGCCGGCGATGCGCAGAACCTCCGCCGTCACATACAGCACCGTTCCCATCCGCGCCGGATCGGTCTTCTTCAAAGCCCAGGGCTCCTGCCCGGCGAAATAGCGGTTCGTGTCGGCCACCACTTTCCAGATCGTATCCAGCGCCCGGCTGATGGCAAAATCCGCATGCTGTACACGCACCTCCGCCAGCAATGCATCGGCGCTCGCAAAAATCTCCTTGTCTGCATCGGTCAGCGCCCCGCAAGCCGGAACCTTGCCGTCGCAGTTCTTGGCAATCATCGAAAGCGATCGCTGTGCCAGGTTGCCCAAATCATTGGAAAGGTCCGCATTCATCCGCGCCACGATGGCTTCATGGCTGTAGTTGCCGTCCTGGCCGAAGGGCACTTCACGCATGAAGAAATAGCGCACCGGATCAACCCCGTAGTTGGCCACGAGATCGGCTGGCGCCACCACATTTCCCACCGACTTCGACATTTTCTCGCCGCGGCTGAACAGGAAGCCATGCACCACGATCTGCTTCGGCACCGGCAGCTTCGCCGACATCAAAAACGCCGGCCAGTAAATCGCGTGGAAGCGGGTGATGTCCTTGCCTATTACATGGGCGCTCGCCGGCCAGAACTTCGCCTTGGCCGCCTTGGCGTCCGGATAGCCCGTGGCCGTGATGTAGTTCGTGAGCGCATCCACCCACACATACATCACATGCTTCGGATTGCCCGGAACCGGAATGCCCCAGTCAAAGGTCGTGCGGCTGATCGAAAGGTCATTCAGCCCGCGTTTGACGAAGGCCACGATCTCATTCTTGTATTTTTCAGGCACAACGAAATCCGGGTGCGCCTCATAGTAGTCCAGCAAGGGCTTGGCATAGGCCGAGAGCCTGAAGAAATAGCTTTCCTCTTCCACCCATTCCACCGGGGTTCCGGTCTTGGTGGAGTATTTCTTGCCTTCGCGGTCTTCGATTTCGCCTTCGTCGTAATAGGCCTCGTCGCGCACCGAATACCAGCCGGAATATTTCGACAGGTAGATGTCGCCATTGGCTTCCATCCGTTTCCAGATGTCCTGCACGGCTTCACGGTGCCTTGCCGATGTTGTGCGCACGATGTCGTCGGCCCGCGCGTTCAGCAAGTCGCCCATTTCCTCAAATTGCGCCGCCGTCCGGTCGGCCAGCGCCAGAGGCGTCAGGCCCTCGCGCGCCGCCGTCTGCTGCATCTTCTGACCGTGCTCGTCCATGCCTGTCACGAACAGCACATCGGCCCCGTCAAGCCGGGCAAACCTCGCCATCACATCCGTGGCGATGCGCTCATAGGCATGGCCGATGTGGGGCGCCCCGTTTGCATAGGGAATGGCGGTCGTGATCAGGTAGTTCTGTTGTGGCATGAGGTCCGTGACTTTAATTGGGATTAGGCCGTCTTCATGGCCTCGTTGATCAACGACAAAGCGTTAACAACAGCCTGACGTCGATCGAGATTTAGGGCATTTGTCTGCCGAATGGAATGCCCTATTGCCACATGGGCTTCGGCCCAGCCCAGGCCGCCGCCGGAAAGCCCGGCTTTCCGCGCCTGCGACCCGATCCAGCCGTCGAGCAGGTTGAAAAACACTTCAAAATCATCCACCGTGCTGGTCCGGCTGCCGAAACGGTTGCCGAATTCCACCAGTGAAGCGGAGTTGAGCCGCCCGGCATTCAGGAATGCGGCAAAGGACTTTGCCCCCGCCGAGTGCAGAAGTTCCAGCCCCCTGCCCGGGCTTCCGCTGGAAAGCCTCACCGCAATCTCAAGCGCCTCGTGCTCCGGCAGTTCTTCCAGCGGCAACTCGGAAAGAACCCGCATCGTCTCTTCCTGCGAAAGCGGCTGCAGGTCAATCCGCATGCAGCGTGAACGGATGGTGGGCAGCAAGCGCCCCGGCTGATTGCACACCAGAAGCAGCAGGCAGTTTGGCGGCGGCTCTTCAATAAGCTTCAGCAGGGCATTGGCTGATGCATTGTTCAGGTCGTCCGCTGCGTCGATGATGGCGACACGCCAGCCGCCGCTTCCCGCTGTCAGGCCGAAGAAATCTGAAAGCAGCCGCGCATCGTCAACCGCCAGTTCCGATTTCAGCTTCTTGGTCTTGCTGTCCCACCGGCGCTCGAGAACAAACAGGTCGGGATGCGAGCGGGACGCCAGCCAATGAGCCGTGCGTGAGTGCGGATCGATGCCAAGATCATCCGAATGTGGATCGCCACCCGCCAGCGCAAATCCGGCAAACCGGTAAGCCAGTGTCGCCTTGCCAATGCCTTTGGGTCCGGAAATCAGCCAGGCATGGTGCAGCTTGCCCGACTCGAAGGCCT
>CADEEO010000182.1 GCA_902826365.1 uncultured Hyphomicrobiales bacterium
AAAAAGCGGGACGTAAAGAGCCTGCGCGAGGCACAGGGGATATTGGCGAGATGAGTTCAGGTGTTGAGCTTGACCATATTACGGTAAAATTTGTCACCTTCACCGCGGTGAAGGATGCAACACTGGATATCAAAGGCGGGGAGTTCTTTTCGTTTCTGGGCCCCTCCGGCTGCGGCAAAACCACAATCCTGCGCACCGTTTCCGGCTTTCTCGATCCATCCTCCGGCGTGGTTCGCATCGGCGGCGAAGACATGGCGGGCATCGGCCCGAACAAGCGCCCCACCGCGTTGATCTTTCAAAACCTGGCGCTTTTCCCGCTGATGACCGTGTCGGAGAACATTACCTACGGGCTCCGGGTGCGCGGCGTGGACAAGGCGGCGCGGATGAAACGGGCCGATGAACTGCTTGAGCTCATCGCCTTGCCGGATCAGGGCAAGAAACTGGTCAGCGAATTGTCTGGCGGCCAGAAGCAGCGCGTGGCCATTGCCCGCGCCCTTGCGGTGGAACCCAAGGTGCTGCTGCTCGATGAGCCACTTTCGGCCCTCGACTTGAAACTCCGCCAGCACATGCGCAATGAACTGCGCGAAATCCAGAAGCGGGTCGGCATCACCTTCATTTACATCACCCATGACCAGGGCGAGGCGCTGACCATGTCAGACCGCGTGGCGGTCATGAGCGACGGCGAGATCCTGCAAATAGCCGATGGCAAGACCGTTTATGACTCGCCGGCCACGTCATTCGTGGCGTCCTTCGTTGGCGAGAATAATCCCCTGCCGGGACTTGTCACCAAGGCAGGCAAGAACGGCGCCGTTCTGAAGACCGCCTTCGGTGAATTGCGTGGTGCAAATCCCCAAGGATTGAAGGTGGGCGACAAGGCCATTCTCTTTGTCCGTCCCGAATCCATCTCGCTTGGCAAGGGCGCTGCCGATGCCACCATTACCTCGCAGGTCTTGAATGTCGCTTTCGAAGGCAATGTCAGTCATATCTTCATGAAGGGTGCTGGCAAGAAGGATCTGTCCGTGACTGTTGGCCGTCATGGCGGCGCGGAGATTCCCGCCAAAGGTGCCAAGGCTGCCGTCAGTTACGACCCAGGCTATGCCGTGGTTCTCCCCGAAGGGAAGATGGCCCGTGAGTAGGTATTTCATATTTCTGGTTCCGCTGGCGGTGATCGCCGGCTTCTGGCTGCTCTCGCGCCAGGAAGCAAAGCTGGCTCACGATCCCACCCACAAGAGCTTTTTCGAGCGCAACGGCACATCCCTCGGCAACGTGTTCATTTGCCTCGTGACATTCTGGATGCTCTTCCTCGTGGTGCTGCCCTATCTCTATATGGTGCAGGAAAGCTTCCATCCGCGACTGCCGCCGATGAAGCGCGGCGGCCCGGAAGATTTTCTGACGATCCAGCAATACAAATCCTTCTTCGTGGAGCCGACGGGCGGTGCCTGGAATACCAACCATATGTCGGCCTTCATTTTCTCCATCCTGACATCGGTGTTTGTGACGGTTATCAATTTCGCCATTTGCTATCCGCTTGCCTATTACATGGCCCAGGCTGGCTCCATCCAGAAAGTGCGCCTGTTGATGCTTGGCCTGATCGTTCCCTATTGGGTCAATGAAATCCTGCGCGCCTTTTCCTTGCGGCTGCTGCTGGCCTCCAAGGGCCTGATCAACCAGACACTCATGGGCATCGGCATCATCGACACGCCGATTGATTTTCTTGGCACCAACTCGGGCCTCTATATCGGCCTTTCCTACGCCTACCTGCTGGTCATGGTATTCCCGCTCTACAACGCCATCGAGAGCCTCGATAAAAACCAGATCGAGGCAGCCCGCGACCTTGGCGCCCCGTGGTGGAAAATCCACCGGGATGTGGTCATTCCCTATGCCAAGCCGGGCATCGCTTCGGGTTGCACCATGGTGTTCATGCTGTCCGCCGGTTCGCTGGCCGCACCCCAGTTCCTTGGCGGGCCAAACACCCTGTGGTTCACCTCAATCGTCTATGACTTCTTCTTCCAGGCCTTCAACTGGCCGCGGGGTGCTGCTTACGCCTTCATCCTGCTGACCGCTTGCATCATCTTCGTGATGGCCATGCTCAAGCTGTTCAAGGTGGGCCTCGGGGAGGCCATCCGATGAGCTCCAAACTTGTCATGCGCGGAATGATCGGCTTCTACGTCTTTCTCTTCTTCGCGTATCTCTTTGGCCCCCTGATTGTGATGAGCATTACCGCTTTCAACACGCCAGCCTATCCGCAGGCCTATCCTTTTGAAGCCTTTACGCTCGATTGGTTCGTGAAATTGTGGAATCATCGCTCCATGATGGACGGCATCAAGAATTCCATCATCATCGGCTTGGGCGTGGTCGCCATATCGGTGCCAGTAGGCCTCGCGGCGGCGATCATGATGGGGCAGATCTATCACCGCGCCCGCAGCGTGTTTTATCTCGTGACGGTTTCCCCGGTGCTGACGCCCGGTGTTATCATCGGCATTTCCACGGTGATTTTCTGGAAGGACATGATGGGCCTCACGGATTTCACCAAGGCCTATTTCTACAAGGGCATCATCCTGGCGATCTTTGGCCAGGCCAGCTTCGTTGCCGCCTATTGCCTGCTCATCATCATGGCGCGCCTGCAGCGCTTTGACCGTTCGCAGGAGGAGGCAGCCCTCGACCTCGGCGCGAGCTTCCCCCAGGTCTTCTGGCATATCCTGGTGCCGTTCCTGAAGCCCGCTTTGATTTCAGCTTCGGTGATTGCCTTTCTCTCGTCATTCGAGAACTACAACACCACAACCTTTGCCATTCTGGCCGACAAAACCCTTGTCACGGTTCTGGCCGGCGAGGTGCGCCAGGGAACCACGCCGGCCCTTTCGGCGCTGGCCGTGGTCATCATCGGACTGTCACTTATCGGCGCCATTTTCTATGAGGTTGCCAAGCGCCGGGAAGAGACGGCCGCCCAGCGGATGCAGGAGCGGGCCCGCCTGGCCGAGCGTGGTGAGATCATTGGTGCTAAAACGGGGTTGGCGTGAAAATCAAGAGTCTCGAGACCTTCTGCAACCAGTATATCGGGTTTGTGAGGGTCACCACTGATGACGCAAGCCAGGGCTGGGGCCAGGTTTCGACTTACAACGCGGACATCACTTGCGACATTTTCCACCGGCAGGTCGCCAAATGGAGCTTGGGCGCCGACGCGCGCGACATCGATGCCCTTGTCACGCTGATCCCCGAACGCGAACATAAATTCCCCGGCTCCTATCTCATGCGAGCCATCACCGGGCTCGATACGGCCCTTTGGGACCTGCGCGGCAAGCTGGACAAGAAAAGCGTGTGCGAGCTGCTGGGCGGCAAGCCGAGGCCTTTCCCGGTCTATGCCTCAAGCATGAAACGCGGTGAAATCACCCCCGAAGCCGAAGCCGAGCGCCTATCGCGCCTGCGCGATGAACACGGCTATACCGCCTTCAAGTACCGCGTCGGCAAGGAATGCGGCCATGACGAAGACGAGTGGCCAGGGCGCACCGATGCCATTGTTCCCATGGTGCGCAAGGCGCTGGGCGACAAGGCTACTCTGCTGGTGGACGCCAACAGCAGCTACACCCCGAAGAAAGCCATCGAAATCGGCAAGTTCCTTGAGCAGCATGGCGTCGTGCATTTCGAGGAGCCGTGCCCATACTGGGAATATGACTGGACCAAGCAGGTGACCAATGCGCTCTCTCTTGATGTGACGGGTGGCGAGCAGGATTGCGACCTGGCCCTGTGGAA
>CADEEO010000183.1 GCA_902826365.1 uncultured Hyphomicrobiales bacterium
CCAAGAGGTGGGGAGCGTATGGAGGCAACGGTCCAGGCGTTCATGTAAGATGTAGCCGCTAATGTCTCCGAAACAGTCTGGCCCGCTTACTATGAGGGCAACATGGGCATCGTGATGCGTGATGGGATCGAGCGCCGGCGCCACAGCAAGAATTATTCCGGCATGTATGGCACCATCTGCGTTTCGACTTCGTGTAGCGGATATTTTGCCGGGGCCGGCAATATTTCCGGCGTTGATCCCCGTGAGATGCAGAAATCGGACCTCATCGTCATCTGGGGCGGCAACCCAGTGAACACGCAAGTGAATGTCATGACCCACGCCATGAAGGCCCGCAAGGATCGCGGCGCCAAGATCGCCTGCGTCGATATCTATGACACCGGCACCATGAAGCAGGCTGACGTGAAACTGCTCATCCGTCCCGGCACCGATGGCGCTTTGGCTTGCGCCATCATGCACGTGCTGTTCCGCGATGGTTACGCCGATTGGCCCTACCTTGAGGCGCTCACCGATTGCCCCCGCGAATTTGAAACCCACCTCAAAACCAAAACCCCGGAATGGGCTTCCAAAATTTGCGATATCTCCGTGGCCGAAATCGAGGCCTTTGCAAAACTGATTGGCGAAACCAAGCGTACCTACTTCCGCTTGGGCTACGGCTTTGCCCGTGGGCGCAATGGTTCCGTCAACATGCATGCCGCGTCCTGCATTCCCGTGGTCACCGGCGCCTGGAAACATGAAGGCGGCGGCGCGCTCCATTCCAACAGCGGCATCTACAAATGGAACAAGAAAATGATCGAAGGCACCGATGCCAAAAAGAGCGGCCTCCGCGTCATCGATCAAAGCCGCATCGGGCCAGCGCTTCTGGGCGATCCCTACGATCTCGCCGGCGGCCCGCCCGTCAAGGCCATGCTCATTCAAAATACCAATCCGGCTTCCGTGGCTCCGGACCAAACCAAGGTGAAGCAGGGCCTGGCCCGCGAGGATCTCTTCGTCTGCGTTCACGAGCAGTTCATGACCGAGACGGCGAAATATGCCGACATCGTCTTGCCCGCCACCATGTTCCTCGAACATGATGACGTCTATCAGGGCGGCGGCCACCAGCACATCATGTTTGGCCGCAAGCTGGTGGAAGCTCCGGGTGAATGCCGCAGCAACCATGATGTGCTCTGCGACCTCGCCCGGCGTCTGGGCGCCGAACATGAAGGCTTCACCAAGACGCCGCGAGAATTGATTGACTGGACCCTGCAGCATTCGCGCCGGCCCGATTTGCAGAAGCTCGATGAAGAAAACTGGTTTGATGTGCAGCCCGATTTTGAAACGGCGCATAATCTCAAACGCTTCGGCCATGCCGATGGCAAGTTCCATTTCAAGCCTGATTGGGCCAAGGCGGCCTACCTCTCGCCAACCGGCCCTCTCGGCCCAGTGAAAGACATGCCCGTATTTCCCGATCATTGGGGCGCAATTGAAGAGGCAACTGCGGAATACCCATTCCGCCTCGCCACCAGCCCGGCCCGCACCTTTCTCAATTCCACTTTCAATGAAACGCCGTCGTCACTGAAGCGCGAGGGCAGGCCCACGCTCTTTGTGCATCCCCAGGATTTGGAAGCAGCGGGCATCGCGGACGGCGACAAGGTCAAGGTAGGCAGCGCCCGTGGCGTAGTCACCCTCCATGCCAAAGCCCATGACGGGCAGCGGCGTGGCGTTCTGATTGCCGAGTCCATTTGGCCCAATGAAGCTTTTGAAGACGGGCAGGGCATCAATACCCTGACGGGCTGTGATCAGGCGGCCCCTGCGGCGGGCGGCCTTTTCCACGATAATCGCGTCTGGCTGAAGCCCGCCAGATGAATCGGGGATGAACGGCTGGTTCAGCGAAGGCTCAGGCGGAAAATCCTAGTGTGAGGTCTAGTTTAACGCCTTTCACGACGGACCCGACATGAAAACCCTGATTGCAACTGCTTTTGCCGCGCTCGTGCTGGCGACGGCTTCAACCCCTTCTTTTGCGGGCGAAAAAAACACCGCGCAAATCAACGCGGCAAATACCAACACCCAGATAATCATCAGGCATCTGACGCTCAAGTTCCGGGCTTACCAGGTTAACCAATGATTAACCCTTTGGAGTCCCTCCAAGTGCTTGAAAAGAATCATTTTCTTGCAGGCCAGAATCGTTCCACGATGCCTTCCATGATAGAAATCCGCTACCCCAACCCGCCGTCCTGGCTTCTGCTGATGGTCGTATTTCTGGTCCTCGCAACCTTGGCGCCGGTGGCTGTATTGGTGGGGTAATAGGCGTATAATCTGCTATATTCTCATCATGACCGCGCTTGACGCGGTCATCTTCTTTCTCTGCGGCAGATGCCCGTGTCGAGCACGGGCATGATGAGAAGTAGGGAGTGCAGGAAATGAAACCGCTAAGGCAGCTTCCCAATGCGCTCGAAGAGCAGGTCAAAAAATCCCTGCGCATTGATCGAGCGGCACACCGTGGCATTTGGCTTCCTAGCCGTAACCCGCCACCAATCCACCACCGTCATGCCCATCGTGAGTTCCGACTCGCATTCGATTTCCACATTCACCTCGCGGCTCTGAAAAAGCTCGGGCCTCAATAGCCAGGCCATGACGCAGGGGTCATGCAGCGGCCCGCCGTCGGTGCCGTATTTCTGTTCGTCGAAGCGCTCCGAGAATGACAGCATCGCAGCGATCGCCGGTCCGGGCTTGTTCTTGATCCCGCGGAATCTTTCGATGCGCGCCGCGCTGGCCAAGGCTTGGTGTGTGCAATCCAGTGGAACAAGCGTGATGGGAATGCCTGCTTGAAACACCACGCGCGCCGCATGGGGGTCCACATAGATATTGAATTCCGCCGCAGGCGTAACATTTCCGGCCTCAAAGTAACCGCCACCCATGGCAACGATGCGCTTGATGCGCGAGGCAATCCTGGGCTCCCGGATGAGGGCCAGCGCGATGTTTGTCATGGGGCCGAGAACGCACAGGGTTATGGTTCCGGCTTCGTGCGTCATCAGTGTGTCGACAATGAAATCCACCGCATGCTGCTTCTGCAGCGGCATCTTGGGCGCGGGCCAGACCGGGCCATCAAGCCCTGTCTGCCCATGCACATATTCCGCCGTCACCAGCGGGCGCAACAGGGGCCGCACCGCGCCCGCATAAACCTTGATCTCGGGCCGGCCCGCCAATTCGCAAATCTTGCGCGCGTTGATTTCGGTGAGCGCCAGCGGCACGTTCCCGGCCACCGCCGTAATGCCCAGAACCTCGAATTCCGGCGAGGCCAGCGCCAGCAGTATGGCAACGGCATCATCTTGGCCGGGGTCCGTATCGATGATGATGGGCAGGGGCTTGGTCATTTTTTGGAAGCTCTTTGTTTCTTGCGCAGGTGATAGGTGAGCGCCAGGGAAATGCAATGGCGCAGGGGCTCTTCTGGTAGCCTATCGGCCACGTCAAAGACAATGCTCCTGTTGCCCTCGAATTTCAGCTTGCCCCGGTAGAGTTCCTTGAAATCGTCGATCAGGCCGGAGGTGCAAATGAAATACATGGCGTATTTCGTGGGCTCATTCCTGATGTGGTCAATCCGGATTGTGCTGCCGCTGCC
>CADEEO010000184.1 GCA_902826365.1 uncultured Hyphomicrobiales bacterium
GGTGGCGCCTTGCACACCAATAGTTTTACCCGAGAGGTGCTCAGGCGAAAAATCCATGTCGCCTGTCTTCGCGCCGATGATCACAGCGGCGGAGTTATAGTACATGTCGGAAAAGTCGATCGACTCTTTCCGCTTGTCGGTGATGGACATCGAACCAAGGATGCCATCCATTTTTTTCTCCAACAATGCTGGAATGATTCCGTCCCAGGCAATGGGGATCATGGTGCACTTCTCGTTCATCTCGGCGCAGAGCGCGTTCATCAGGTCAAATTCCCAGCCTTCCCATTGGCCGGCGGCGTTTTGCGAGGTAAACGGTGGATAGGCCGATGTGTCGGTGGCAAAGACCAGATCGGCCTTGGCCGAGGTAGCGCTGATCGCCAGAACGGCGGCGGCTGCCATCAACATTTTTCTTATTGTCATGTAATATTCTCCCTGTTTGACATTGTGTTTTCCATCCCGGGCTTAGTGAATGCCAGAGACGAACTTTTTACAGCGCGCGCTTTTCGGCGCGCCGAATACCTGTTGCGGCGGCCCCTCTTCTTCAATGACGCCCTTGTGCAGGTAAATGACATGGTTCGAAACATCGCGTGCGAACTTCATTTCGTGGGTGACGATGATCATGGTCCGCCCCTCGTTGGCAAGATCGCGGATAACCTTCAAGACCTCGGCGACCAGTTCCGGGTCAAGCGCTGATGTCGGTTCATCAAACAGCATCACTTTGGGTTCCATCGCCAAGGCGCGTGCGATCGCAGCGCGCTGCTGCTGCCCGCCTGAAAGAAAAGCGGGATATTGGTCCCGCTTCTCATACAGCCCCACCTTGTGAAGAAGCTTTCCAGCCCGCTCAATAGCCTCGGCTTTGGGAATCCCGAGGACATGAACCGGGGCTTCGATCACATTTTGCATCACGGTCAGATGCTGCCACAGGTTAAAACTCTGGAACACCATGCCCAGCTTGGTGCGAACCCGCTCAAGCTGGCGCCGGTCGCTGGGGTGCAAATTGCCGTCTTTGTTTGGCTTTAGGGAAACCTCGTCGCCGGTCACCACGATGCGGCCCTTGGTCGGCATTTCAAGAAAATTGATGCAACGCAAAAAGGTGCTTTTGCCGGAGCCCGATGCCCCGATCATGGAAACCACGTCCCCTTCGCGAGCCTCAAGGGAAACCCCTTTGAGCACCTCAAGTTCGCCAAACCGTTTATGCAAATCTTCGACCACGACGGCCAGAGGCCGTTCGTCGCTTCTTGGCGCAGGTCGTGCCGCCATGTGGTTTCCCCCTTCGAGGGCTTATGCCCTTCTTGCGGGTTCCACCTTAACACCGATTCCGGTTTGCGCAATTCGTGAATTTTCTTGGCCAAAACTACTGGCTGGCGATCTGCGCCGCCTTTTGCACCAGAACTTCGGCCTGGCGAACCGAGGCGTAGTCA
The DNA here is from genome assembly GCA_902826365.1 of uncultured Hyphomicrobiales bacterium. GTDB lineage: Bacteria > Pseudomonadota > Alphaproteobacteria > Rhizobiales > Aestuariivirgaceae > Aestuariivirga. The sequence continues at coordinate 1,422 of CADEEO010000184.1, forward strand.
ATCAAACGGCCATCAAGCGATACTGCACCCTTGCCCGCCTTGGCCGCTTCTTCCATGGCCACCAGGATGCGCTTGGCCCGGCTTACATCGGCTTCCGAAGGCGACATCACCTCATTGGCCAAGGCAACCTGTGATGGGTGAATGGCCCATTTGCCCTCGCATCCCAGCACCGCCGCCCGCAGGCCCGCCGCCCGGAACGCCTCCGAATCGGAAAAGTTGCCGAATGGCCCATCCACCGGTCGAAGGCCATTGGCCCGGGCGGCCACCACCATCCGGGAAATCGCATAATGCCACATGTCGCCCCAATGGGTCTGGCGTGAACCATCCGCGAGTGGTTCCGTAAGCACGGCATAATCCGCATTCGCCCCGCCAATGGAGGTCGTCCGCGCTTTGGTCGAGGCGGCATAGTCCGCCACGCCAAAATGCAGTGACTCATTGCGCTTGGAAGCCGCGGCGATCTCATGCACGTTTTGCATGCCAAGCGCCGTCTCGATAATCATTTCGAAGCCAACACGCTTCCTGCGGCTTTTGGCCGTTTCAATCTGCGTACAGAGCATGTCGATGGCATAGACATCGGACGCCGTGCCCACCTTTGGAATCATGATGAGGTCAAGGCGGTCTGAAGCCTGTTCCAGCACATCCACAACATCGCGGTACATGTAGTGGGTATCCAGTCCATTGATCCGCACCGACAGCGATTTCCGCCCCCAGTCGATATCGCCAATGGCCTGAATGATGTTCTTGCGGGCCTGCTCCTTGTCATCAGGGGCAACCGCATCTTCAAGATCAAGGAACACCACGTCGGCCGTGGATTTCGCCGCCTTTTCAAAAAGTTGCGGCTGGCTCCCGGGAACCGCCAGCTCGCTGCGGTTAAGCCGTGCCGGGGCCTGCTCGACGGTGAAAAAGCTCATGGGACAAATCCTCTGGTCAATGCTGCGCTGCCCGCAAACTAGTCGCAAGTTGCAGCACACCGCAATCCCCGTGCGACAATTGTTGCCGGAAAATAACGTCAGTAGACGGATTAACTCTGGCTGTCCTGGCCGCCGTCCGAACCATGCGAGTAGTAAAACGCAATAGCCTGGGAGCGGTTCCTGAAGCCGAGTTTTTCATAGAGGTTTCGCAGGTGAAATTTCACCGTGTTGATGGAAATTCCAAGCTCCTTCGCCAGCTCGTTATTGGTGCGCCCGCGAGCCAGCGCCGAAAGCATCGTCTTCTCACGGTCGGTCAATTCCTCGCGCGGGTCGCGCTTGAGCGCCCGCACATCGAGGAACGGAAACACCATGCGCCCTGCCGCAACGGCCGCAACGATGTCGAGCAAGTGCTCGGGCGCAGTATCCCGCGTGCAAAATCCTGCAGCTCCTGCCACCATGGCGCGGCGCGGAATGTCGGGATCATTGGACGAAGCATAGATCACGATGCGTGGCGGCTTGGGCCTGTCGCGTAAAATTGCCAGCAAGCGCTCGGCCCCAAGCAAGGGCAGCGACCAGTCAATCACCCCAAGGGACACGGGTGCCCGCAGGCACGCCTCCAAAAATCCCTCCGCCGTCTTGGAAGAAGCAATCAGGCTGAAGCGTCGGTCACGGTCGAAAATTTCCGCCAGCGCCTGCAACATCAGCGGATTGGGATCACCAAGGATGAGGTCAATTGCGCTATTCATGACCAATATCTACCCTAATGGGTAGGTATGAGCAAGCGTATGAATAATTTTATACCTAAAAGAATAGGTAAAAGACCATACTTATAGATGCCAAAGGGCCAGTGTTCCGAGTGTTTCGATATTTTACCTACCCATTTATATTTAACCCTACGAATCCGGAGTGAGCCGGAATGTTTCAGGGAGGATACCATGCCGGGCATCAGGGGACTGTTTATTCCGGGACCAACCAATGTGCCCCAGGCCGTGCGCCTTGCCATGGATGTTGCCATGGAAGACCCGCGCGCGCCCGACCTGCCCGCCTTCACCCTCCCCTTGTTTGACGACCTCAAGAAGATTTTCAAAGCGCGTGACAGCCAGGTATTTCTCTTCCCCTCCTCCGGTTCCGGTGGCTGGGAAGCGGCCATGACCAACACCCTGTCACCCGGCGACAAAGTACTGATTGCCCGCTTCGGCCAGTTCTCCCTGCTCTGGGCCGATAT
>CADEEO010000185.1 GCA_902826365.1 uncultured Hyphomicrobiales bacterium
GAAGCCTAGCAGCGCGTTGGCCGCTTGCGGCTGCGCGGCTACCAACGCTACAGGCTGGTCAGTTCGCAAATCGACCTTTCGATAGTCTGGAAGCGGCGCTGGTTCATTATCAGCATGCTGCTCGGCTTTGCCCTTATGTCGGCGCCAACGCCCGCGGGCCTTACCCATGAGGGGCAGATTGTTCTCGCCATGTCGGTCATGGCCACCATTCTCTTTATCACCGAGGCCATTCCGCTGCCCACGGTGCCCCTGCTCATCATTGTGGGTGAAGTCCTGCTGCTCAGGGAGGATCCCACCAAGGTGGCGCAAAGCCTGATGACGGATTCCGTTCTCTTCATCATGGGTTCGCTGATGCTGGCGGTGGCCATCGTCAAGCAGCGCCTGGACAAGCGCATTGCCTGGTGGATCGTGCGGATGACCGGCACCAACGTTTACTGGATCAGCTTCGGCATCACCGTGGTCTGCGGCGTGCTGGCGGCCTTCATCGGCGAGCACACGGTTGCCGCCATGATGCTGCCGGTGGGCGTTACCCTCATCACGCTTACCTCGAACGATCCCAAGAAGGTTCACAACCTCGCCGCCGTCATTCTGTTTTCCATCGCCTATGGCTGCTCCATTGCCGGCGTGGCGACGCCTTCCGGCGGGGCGCGCAACGCCATCATCATCAGCTATTGGAAAGACTTCTTCTACGATCCATTGAATCCCGAGACTCGGCGCTATCTCATGGATTACGTCTCGTGGATTTACTACGCCTTCCTGATGTTCCTGCTGCGCCTGCCCATCGTCGCGGCCCTGCTGATCTTCACCTTCAGGCCGGAGGTCACAGACATGTCGCGGGCCATCAGCCGGCTCCGCACCCAGGTTTCCATGCAGGGGCCGGTGAAAATGTCGGAATGGCTCACCATCGCGGTCTTCCTCGCCACCATCGCGGGCTGGATTGCCTTTTCCACGGAGGTGGGGCTGGGTGTCATCGCCATCAGCGGCGCGGCGGCCTTCCTCGTGCTGGGCCTCGTGCGCTGGGAGGATATCAACTCCGGCGTGAACTGGGGCGTGGTGCTGCTCTATGCAGCGGCCATTTCGCTCGGCGTCGAAATGAAGGAAACGGGGGCCGCCGAATGGGTCGCCGGCAGCGTCATCATGGCCATGAGCAACATTGGCGCGGGCAGCGATCTCGGGTTCAATTTCGTGGTCTCGCTTCTCACCATTGCGGTGTCCAACACCATGACGGCAGGTGCTGCCGTGGCGGTGCTCGCCCCCATTATCCTCAAGACGGCGGTTGTCGCCGGGGAAGATCCGCTCAGCGCCGGCTTCGTCACGGCCATCTCGTCGGCCTTCGGCTATCTTACGCCGGCAGCGCAGCCCGCCTTTACCATCATCTATGCTTCGGGTTACCTGAAAGGGTCCGACTTCCTGAAAATCGGCGTTCGCATGATGCTGCTGTCGCTGATTGTGCTGCTTCTGCTGTCCACCTTCTATTGGCCGCTGCTGCGATGAGAAACATCTTCAGGCGCTCCCAGCTTACCGACCGGCAGGAAGTGGCGGTTCGCAAGACCTTGCAGAATTTGCGGGCCCAGCGGCGCAACCGCTTTCGCGTGCTGGCCTGCGTCGACGGCAGTGACCGGGGCGAAGAGACCGTGCGCTTTGCGGCGCAGTTTTTCGCCGGCAATGACTGCGACCTCATCATTCTCCACGTGCGCCCCATCGACCAGGGCCTGCATTCCGGCGGCTTGCAGGTGCGGCTGGCCCGGCAAAACATGATGGAGGCGGGGTTTGAGCTGCCCGGGGTGCGCTATCTCAAGCAGGCGCTCGTCGTCCTGAAAGAGCAAGGCATCGATCCGGAGAGCTGGCCGAAGGAAACCGCGACCCAGGATGCCTGGGGCGATGCGGCGGGTGACACCAAGGTTGAATACAAGAGTCCCGAGGGGCGCAGCGTGGTGCTCAAGCTCAAGACGGCGCCGGACGTGACCAACGGCATTCTCGATCAATACGAGCTTGGCCCCTACAACATGATGCTTATGGGCGAACCATCGCGCTGGCGCGGCGAGTTTGCCGCCTTCTTTGATGCGGGCATCGTGCAGCAGGTGACGACGCTCGCCCCCTGCTCTGTTCTCGTCGTACGCAAAGGGCCGGAAAAAAAGGGCTACTTCATTTGCACCGACGGCACTTCGCGCTCCATGCAGGCGGTGCGCCGCGCCGCCGTCCTTGCCCATGTCACTGGCGAGCCGATCACACTGTTTTCGGTGGCCGACACGGAGCAAGGCCGAGGCGCCGCCGAGGAAGCGGTGGCCAATGCCAAGGCGCTGCTCAAGGCCATGACCATTCCGGTCCATGAAACCAAGGTGGCAGTCGGCGGCGCGGTTGAGGAAATTGTTGAAAGCGGGGCGCTCTACAAAATCATCGTCGTCACCGACGAAGGCCGCTCGCGCTTCCAGCGCCTGTTCCGCGGCTCGACGGCCACCCAAGTGGTCCGCAAGGCGCGGACGAGCGTTCTGGATGTGAGGTGATAAATTCTCTCCATGGTCGGGCTTGACCCGACCACCCAGGCTTTCCGCGTCTCAAACGAATCCGCTGCGCCACCTCGTCCGAATTCCCAAGCATACCTCAAATCGCTAGGTCTGGGTGGTCGGGTCAAGCCCGACCATGGAGAGTTATTAAGATACTAAGCCCTGACAGCCTTCATCCTCATAACCGCCAGCGCCGACACAGCACCGAGGGCATGAATGAGCGAGGTGGCGGCGGCGAAGCCTGCGCCGAAGACCCAGGCGTTTGCACCTTCAGGAATTTCCGCGCCGTGGGCGTAGCCGTGCGCCAGGGCGAAAAGGCCGACGATAGCCATGCCGCTCCACACCGGAAGTTTGACACGGGCAATGGCAAGACCCGCCAGCACGAGAACCGAGGCCAAGATCATGGTCTCGACGAAGGGCATTTCAATTCCCGCCATGCCGAATACGCCGCCCACGATCATGGCGGATACGAATGCGGCGGGCACGGCCCATTTGGCGCGGTTACCCAGCGTGGCTGCCCAGGCGCCCACCGCCAGCATGGCGATGAGATGGTCCCAACCGAGGAAAGGATGGAGAAATCCGGAGGCAATGCCATGGCCCGCGTGGGCGAAAGCCGGGGTTGCCGAAACTAAAACCAGTGTTGCAATAAGTGCTATGCGCTTCATTGTTATGATCCCCTTCATTTGGTCATGATCGGCGCACAAACTAGCAATGGCCGGTGCAATTGTCTCCCTTCAAATACGACATGGCTGGCTTGTTCCGCGCCTTTCGCTGGGTTACGGTCAGGGATGGCCACCTATCAACTCTATTGCTTCGGAGAATCAGGCAACTGCTACAAGGCAGCCCTGATGCTGGAACTATGCAAGGCGGACTGGCAGCCCATTTTCGTGGATTATTTCAATGGCCAGACCCGCTCGCCGGAATACCGTGCCGAGGTGAATGAGATGGGCGAAGCTCCGGTTCTTGTTCATGGGGTTCAGAAAATCTCG
>CADEEO010000186.1 GCA_902826365.1 uncultured Hyphomicrobiales bacterium
GTGACCATGGAAGATCTGCGCATCACGCCCCGGGCCCTTGCCGACCAGGCTGAAATTTCCCGCGCCGCCAAGCGCCCGACTCTCGCCCTCAATTTTGAACGCGCCGCCGAACTGGTGGGCGTGCCCCAGGATTTCATCATGAGTTCCTATGAAATGTTGCGCCCCGGCCGGGCCAAATCCAAAGAGCAGTTGCTGGACGTCGCAAAAACTTTCCGCCAGGCCTACAAGGCCGAGCGCATGGCAAAATTCATCGAGGAGGCCGCCGACATCTACGAACGCCGCGGCCTCTTCACCTACCCTTTTAGGATCGCCTGATGTCGTGGAAAACCGGTTACCGTTCGATCTACTATCAAGGCGCACCAGAGCCTGACGATCTTGTTCTGCCCATCAAGGAAACGGCGCTTCTCGTCATCGACGTTCAGAACACCTATCTGGAGCGTCCCGACCGCGCCAAGCTTTCCAAAGTAGAGCAGGCCCACTTTGATGCCTGGACTCCCTTTCACCAGCGCATGCACAATCAGGTCATCCCCCGCACGGCGGAACTGCTGAAGCTCTGCCGCGCCAAGGGCATTGAATGCCTCTTCGCCCGCATTGCAACCCACACGCTAGATGGCCGCGAGCGCTCGCTTTCCCAGAAAATGCCGGGCTGGAACAACCTCTTGCTGCCCAAGAATGAAAAGCCGTCGCAACTGGTGGCCGCTCTGGCTCCCGTGGGCGACGAAATCGTCGTGACCAAAACCACCGATTCAGCCCTTACCGGCACCAATTTGCGGCTTATCCTGCATAATCTCGGCATCAGGAACGTCATCTGCGCCGGCATCTTCACCGACCAGTGCGTGTCCTCAACCGTGCGCAGCCTGGCTGACGAGAGCTACAATGTGGTGGTGGTGGAGGACTGCTGCGCCGCGGGATCAGCCGAATTGCACCACAAGGAACTGGAAATCATCAACATGATCTATTGCCACGTCCTGTCGAGCCAGGAACTGAAAGCCATAATGCGGCTGGATTAGCGGCCATGCACTGATTGGCTATTTACTGACAGGATAAAATTGTGCACAGTTTCTGCTGGAATTTGCCTGAAAAGTCCTAAGCCGAAAAATCCAAAATAGTGAACAGGGAGAGAAATATGGCGAATACAAGCAAGGTTTCACGTCGAAATTTCATGCAGCAGTCGGCCCTTTGGGCCGCCGCCTTTGCCGGCGGCGGGTCATTGGCGCCGGGCGTGGCCTCGGCGGCCCGCGAGAAGGAACTGAACATCCTGTGCTGGGAAGGCTACAATTCCGCCCAGGTGCTCGATCCCTTCCGCTCCTCAACCGGGGCCACGGTGAAGGCCGAGTCCCTCACCAACGATCCCACCATGATCAACCGGCTCCGCGCCGGCGAAACCAACGTCTGGGATCTGATCAACGTCAACAATCCCTGGGCCCGCAAGGTCATGGCCCCGGAAAAGCTCATCCAGCCCCTCGACAAGGCAAGGTTCGAACCCTTCTTCGACAAGATGATGCCGGCCTTCAAGGCCCCCTATAAATGGGCCATGGACGACGCGGGCGCCAACCTCCTCGGCATGGCCCAGCGCTTTGGGCCCTATAGCTTCGTGGTCAACACCGACAAGGTGAGCCGCGCCACCGCCGAGGACCAGGGCTGGAACCTGTGGAACGATCCGGCCAACGATAAGAAATATGGCATCCTCGAATCCGACGACTGGAACGTCTTCTGCCTCTGCTGCATCGCCGGCTTTGATCCATTCCGGGTTCATACCGACGACGAAGTGGCAAAGTTCACCGACACCGCAAAGCGCGTGTTCAAGGGCGCCAAGGTGGTGGGTGACATCGCCACCATGAATCAGTCAATGATCGCGGGCGAGATTGATTTCCACCTGACTGGCGGCACCTATTCAGCCTCGCCGGCGCGCGCCGACGGGCACCCCGAAATCCGCGGCGTGACGCCGAAGTCGGGGCCAATGGAAGGCGGCAAGGGCGGCATCGCATGGATTGAAATCACGTCGCAGGTGAACAATCCGCAGCTTTCGCCGCTGGCTTCCGACTTCCTCGAATACGTCCAGGCGCCGGACATGTCGCACAAAGTTGCCTTCGCCGAAGGCACCTTCAACCCGGTCGCCCAGATGGGCAATCCCGAATGCTTCAAGCTCTTCACCAAGGAAGAGCTCGACGCGATCCAGTGGGACAGCCTTGAGGAGGAGATGGCCCGCTCCGCCGAATATGACATCGTGCCCGACTACGACAAGCTGCTCGACATCATGACGGCGGCCAAGCGCGAGGCCTCTGGCGGCTAGAACGAGTCAACGCCTATAATAGCGGCAGCCTCTGCATTCAAGTGCTGGGGCTGCCGCATGGTTTTATCAGAGGCATCTCATAAACATGGCTGTACGCCCGACCATCCTTTCGCTTAAATCCGTTCGCAAGATTTTCGGCACGCTCGCCGCCGTGGACAACATCGATCTTGACATCGGGGAGGGCGAGTTCTTCACCATCGTCGGCCCTTCAGGCTCAGGCAAGACAACCCTGCTGCGCATGTTGGCCGGCATGGAACAGCCCACGAGCGGCGACATCCTCCTGCGCGGCGAACGGATCAATGAGCTGCCCGCCAACCGGCGGCCCACTTGCATGGTTTTCCAGTCGCTCGCCCTCTTTCCGCATCGCACGGTTGGAGAGAACATTGAATTCTCTCTGAAGATCAGGGGCGAAGCCAAAGAGAAGCGCAAGGTCCGCGCCCTTGAATTGATGGATCTCCTGCGCTTGCCGCAAGCCTATTATGGCAAGAACGTGATGAAATGTTCCGGCGGCGAACGCCAGCGCGTGGCCCTGGCCCGGGCCCTGGCCTATGATCCGCAGATACTGTTCTTCGACGAGCCTCTCTCGGCCATCGACTACAAGCTCCGCAAGACACTGGAAAAGGAACTGAAGGACATTCACCGCGAGACGAAGAAAACCTTCGTTTACATCACCCACTCGCTGGAAGAGGCCATGGTGATGAGCGACCGGATTGGCGTGATGCGCGAAGGCAAGCTCGTGCAGGTGGGCAGCCCCCACGAAATCTACAGCTCGCCCACCACCCGCTTTGTCTCGGAATTCATTGGCGACGTGAATGTCATTCCCGTCGACGTGGCCGCTGGCGGCCTGCTCAAATCCGCAAGCCTCAAAGGCCCGTTGAAGGGCCCCGTGCCGCCCAAAGGCTTCACCTCCGGCCACCTTGTGATCCGCCCCGAATTCCTGCGCTTTATCAGCAAGGCCTCGGAAGCCGATAATTCCGTCTCGGGCCGCCTCTATAATGAGTATGCGTTGGGTTCTCGAATTCAATACCAGGTTCGCGTCGGTGAACGGGTCTTCATCGTGGAAAAACTGCGCCAGCAGATGTTCACCGGCAAGCTTGATGATGAAGTCCGCATCGGCTGGGACGCCAAGGACAGCATTCTGGTGACCGACTGATGCGCCGGCTTTCGCAATTGGG
>CADEEO010000187.1 GCA_902826365.1 uncultured Hyphomicrobiales bacterium
GGGCAGTTCTTCGGTGAGGCCGAGCGACAGCTTGTGCTTGCCGCCGTCATGGAAGTTGGACTCGAACAGGCTCTTCACGTCTCCCGTTTCAACGGGACCGAAAGCCACGCGGCCTTTCGGCGTCTCGACCTCAACAAAAGGCTCAAGCCACAAAAGCCCGCGCGAGCCATTGCGGATAATTTTTACATCAATCTTCCGGCTAGCGGCTTCGGCTGCGATGGCATCGGCCACCTCATCGGCGCCAACGGCGCGGGCGGCGGAATCCTTCGGTATATAAACCTTGATCATGAGGCCAGTTCCTTGACCAGCGCTTCAAACTTTTGCGGCGTCATGCGGCCCATCGGGCGCTCATCCACCAGCAGGGAAGGGGACGTGGCGCACAGCCCAAGGCAGTAAACCGCCTCCAAAGTAATGGCTCCATCAGATGTGGTCTCGCCGAATTTCACTTTCAAGCTTTTCTGGGCGGCCTCCGCCAGCTCATTGCCCTTCATCGATTGGCAGGCTTCCGCCCGGCAGACCTTCACCACATGGCGGCCCGCCGGCTTGCGCCGGAATTCATGGTAAAAACTCACCACGCCATGAACTTCGGCGCGGGAAATGTTCAGCGCCTTGGCCAGAACTGGCAGCGAGGCTTCCGGCACATGGCCCACCTCATGCTGCAGATCATGCAGGATTTCGAGCAATGCGTCAGGCTTGTTGTCATAGCGCGAGGCAATGACACTGGCCGCATCAGGTTTTGTGACGCGAACGTCAATGAGGGTGTGTTTTCCGGGCATGCTCCATTATGGCAGAAACCTTGGATTTAGCCAATTGCGCCAGCCTATGGCCTCATTGGCCGAGTCTATGGCAAATTGGGTGCGGGATGTTCTGCCCGCCATTTGCTGGCGAGTTGTTCCGCCTTGGCGATTTGCTCGGGCGTCATCAGCTTTGTCACGATGTCACGATACCGGACAGCTTCGGCATCGCCGCCATCCGCCTTCAGGCTGAACCAGAGATGCGCCTGCACATTGTCCTGGCGCACGCCCTGGCCATTATAATACATCAAGCCCAGAGTATATTGGGCCGGCCCAATTCCCTGCAGGGCAGCCCTGCGGTACCATTTGCCAGCTTCGGCAAAATCCTGCGGCACGCCTTGCCCGTTGCCGTAGATCATTGCAACTTCGTGCTGCGCCGGCGCATAGCCCTGCTTGGCGGATCGCAGGTACCATTTGAGGGCTTGGGCATTGCTCTGCGCAACGCCTCTGCCATTGGCATAGAGCGTGCCAAATTTGTGCTGGGCCGGGGCATAGCCCTGCCTGACCGACTCCCGGTACCATTTGAAGGCTTCGGCATTGTCCTGGGGCAGTCCTTTTCCAAGGTCGTAACTGACGCCGAGACTGTACTGCGCTTTGGGATGTCCCTGGTCGGCGGCCAAGCGATGCCATTTGGCGGCTTCAGCGAAGTCCTGCGCCACACCTCGGCCATTCTCGTAGCTGACACCGAGATTGTATTGCGCTGTCGCGTTTCCATGTTCCGCGGCCTTCCGGTACAACTTGACGGCCTCGGCCGGGTCTTGCGGCACCCCTTGGCCCTTTTCGTACATCAACGCGAGATTTTGCTGTGCTTCGAAATTCCCCTGGTCTGCGGCTTTGAGATACCACTTTGCTGCTTCAGCATAATCCTGCGTCACGCCCCTGCCGGCCTGGTACATTCTTCCGAGATTATGCTGCGCCAGGGCCTCCCCCTGGTCAGCGGCCTTGCGGTACCACTTTGCAGCTTCGGCATAATCCTGCGTAACCCCTTGGGCCTTGTCGTACATCGTGCCGAGGGAGAGCTGCGCCTGGGCATTTCCCTCATCGGCCAGCAGCGTCCACTTCTGCAGGGCCGTGGCATAATCGCCTTTTTGAAATGCGATATGCCCTTCCTCGTGCCTTCCCACCCAGGAAACCGCCGGAAAATGCAGCGACATCAGGAGCAACATCAGTAAGAGCTTGCCAGTCATTTCACCCAGCTGATTCCTTCACGCGGCCTTTGCCGTTCCGGATCATACTATGTTCTGCCTTCACTCTGCCAGCGGCGCTGTTCCTCACGCCGCCAGGCGGCTTTTCTCCTTGGCGAAGGGGCTGAGGCCGAGCCAGTCCTGCATGGCGCTGGCGATGGCCTTGTCGCCCTGGATTTCAAGTTCCCTGGACTCCACCTCTTTCTTGACCGTTGTCACCCCCATCCAGATGGATGTCATGGCCCGCAGCGATCCGGAGACGAAAAGGTCCACCTCATAGCCCGGATCGTCGCTGCACAGGTCCACCTTGCCTTCAGGGTCGACGACCAGCCAGAATTTTTGCCGGCCCTTTTCAACCTCCGGAAAATAATAGGCGATAGTGCAGCGCTTTTTCGGCAGCGGCCTGGGATCAAGCCAGCGCCGCATGTCCCACATGAGCAGCGAGGGATCCAGATTTTTGAGTGATACCTTGGATTCAACCCAGCGCTGGGCCCAGAAGCCCATGGCCATGACAATAGGCTTCAGGTCTTCGCCCGCAATCGTCAGCTGATATTCCTTGCCGCCCTGTTTGGTTGACACTTCTTCAATGATTCCGGCCTCGCGCATTTCCACCAGGCGCTTGGAAAGCAGCGTCGGCGACATGCGGGGAACCCCGCGCCGCAGGTCATTGAAGCGCCGCGTGCCGCAATACATTTCGCGCAGAATCAGGGGCGTCCAGCGCGAACAGAAGATTTCCGCCGCCATCGCCACCGGGCAGAACTGGCCATAACTACCGTGTTCGGGCATAGCTTCCTCCAAAGTTAAATGTTGCAAGTACCACTATTAATGTTGTATGCGCAACTCCAATCTATCGACTTTAGTACAAAAACTGTACCGCCCAGTGTCGCAGCCAATCGGCATTTTGGGATCGTAGTACAGTTTCAGGACTAGAGGCAAAGCCGCCCAAGGGGCACGATAGGACCATAAAAAACGCACAAGGAGAGCACCATGAATACCGTTACCAAAATGAAACCTGGAAAATCTGAATCCCTCGATCTCGCCGCCCGCGTCGAAGCGCTGGGAAAGGATTTTGCCGCAAGGGCCGAACTCGCAGATGAATCCGACAGCTTTGTCGCCGACAACTATGCCGCGCTGAAGACCTCAGGGCTTGTTGAAGCCGCCGTTCCAGCCGAGCTCGGCGGCGGCGGGGCAAACATCCATGAACTGGCCGGAATGCTGCGCACCCTGGCTCACCACTGCAGTTCGACTGCCCTGGCCTTCGCCATGCACACCCATCTCACGGCGGTTCCATCTTGGCGCTGGAGCCACCAGAAGGTGGCGGCCGTGGAGCCGCTGCTCAAGCGCATCGCCGCTGAAAAGATTTTCCT
>CADEEO010000188.1 GCA_902826365.1 uncultured Hyphomicrobiales bacterium
AGGCCGAGGAAGCCGCAGCGGAAGCCGAAGCCCAGGGCAGCGGATGTTTCCATGTCAAAGGAGAAGCTGGCGTCATTGAGGCGCAAACGGCCCATGGCTTCGCGCAAGTCTTCAAATTTCGCCGCATCGACGGGGAAGAATCCGGCGAACACCACGGATTGCGCTTCCTTGAAGTCGGGCAGGGGTTCCGCCGCCGGGCGCTTTTCATCGGTGACCGTATCGCCCACCCGCGTATCCGCCACTTCCTTGATCGCCGCCGTAAAAAACCCGATCTCGCCGGGGCCAAGGCTGGCCACCATTTCCTTTTTTGGGCGCGAAACGCCGACCCGGTCAATGAGATAGGAGCCGCCCGTGCCCATCATCTTGACGCGCATGCCCTTCTTGAGTTCGCCATCGATGATGCGCAGCAGAACCACAACGCCGAGATAGGAATCATACCAGCTATCGACGAGCAGCGCCTTCAACGGCTTGCTGCGATCACCCTTGGGCGGCGGCAGGCGGTGCACGATGGCCTCAAGCACATCCGGAACCCCAAGGCCGGACTTGGCCGAAATCAGCACCGCTTCCGAAGCATCAATGCCGATCACGTCTTCAATCTGCTGGCGGATGCGCTCCGGCTCCGCAGCGGGCAAATCCACCTTGTTGAGGACGGGAACGATTTCATGGTTGTTATTGATGGCTTGATAGACGTTGGCAAGCGTCTGCGCTTCCACGCCCTGGCTGGCATCGACCACCAGCAGCGAGCCCTCGCAGGCCGCCAGCGAGCGGCTGACCTCGTAGGCGAAGTCGACATGGCCCGGCGTGTCCATCAGGTTCAGCACATATTTTTCGCCATTCTTGGCGGTGTAATCGAGGCGGACCGTGTTGGCCTTGATGGTGATGCCCCGCTCCCGCTCCAGGTCCATGGAATCGAGGATTTGGTCCACCATCTCCCGGTCGCTCACCGCCCCGCAGAGCTGGATAAGCCGGTCCGCCAGCGTCGATTTGCCGTGGTCAATATGGGCGATAATGGAGAAATTTCGGATATGGGCGGTGTCAGTCATTGCGCGCGGTGTTTGGCATTGGCATGGCCAATGGTCAAGCGTCCCAATTAACGCAATTTGCGGGGCTTTGCGGGAGGTGCTGAAAGCGGGTCTTCCGGCCAGGAATGCTTGGGATATCGCCCCCGCAATTCGGCTCGCACATCCGGATAGCCATTGGTCCAGAACGTCTCGAGAGACTTGGTGACGGCGAGAGGTCTTCCCGCCGGTGACAGCAGTTCGATGCGGAGCTGGGCCCGGCCCTTGGCAATTGCCGGCGTCTTGGCAAGCCCGAACATTTCCTGCAAGCGCACCCTAATGACCGGGTCACCCTCGGTCTCATAATCGATGGCGACTTGCGCGCCTGATGGCACTTCGATGCGGCGCGGCGCCAGCCCTTCCATCTGCCGTTGCAAGTCATAGGGAACCAGATCTTTCAGAATGGCCAGCAGGTCCAGCCGCTCAAGATGGCTCTTGCGTGAAATGCCCGCGAGATAGGGCTTCAGCCATTCAGCAAGATTTTGCGCAAGCGCCTCATCACTGAGATCGGGCCAGGCCTCTTCCGGAAACAGGCGCTTCAAAAATTGCACCTGAGCCCGGAAGCTGTTTGCACCATCAGTCCAGGGCAAGGCCTTGAGGCCCATTTCGGCAATGCCCTTGAGCATGCCATCGGCCATGGCTTCGGGATCCGCAGTTGTCAGCGGACGCTCTTCAAGAATGAGCGCACCGAGTTTCCGGACCCGCGCCGCAATGACACTTTGCGAACGCGTGTCCCAGCCAACATTTTCTGATTGTTCAATCTGGCTTGCAAAATGCGTTTCGATTTCTGCGAGCGTAAGAGGGGCGGCCAGAAAAATCTTCTGGTCGCCACTTGCGCCATCCGTTGTCGCCACCGCAAGCCACTCCTGCTTGGCCAATGCTTCATGTTCGGGAAGAATTGCACCGCCACCGCCCGACAGCCGGTAGCGCCGGTCACCCCCGCGCTTTTGCGCAATGCGGTCCGGCCAGGCCAGCGCAACCAGCACCCCTTCGCTGATCGATGTTGTATCAGCCTTGATGCTGAGGATTTGCTTGATCTGTTTTGCCGAGGCCTGGATGCGCGCGCGCGCCGAACCGCGCGTTGCCAAAAGCCGCGAGGCGATATCGCAGCCCGCGTCACGTCCCAACCCGTCGCGCTCAGACACAAAAGCCGCCAGCTCCGCCGCTGCTTCTCCAGAACCCAAGGCCTGTCCCTTGACCACCATATGGGCAAGCCGCGGATGCAGCGGCACCTTCACCATGGCCTTGCCCATGGCCGTGATCCGTCCATCCCCATCCAAAGCCTCCAACCGCTTGAGCAGGTCTTGCGCCTGCGCAAAGGCGGCAGCGGGCGGTGGATCGAGCCACGACAGGGAGGAGGGCGCATTCACACCCCAGGCGGCGAGTTCAAGCACCAGCGGCGTCAAATCGCTCACCAGAATTTCCGGCTGATCATGGGCCGCGAGGGCCCGCGTTTCAGCTTCCGACCACAGCCTGTAGCAAACACCGGGACCCAAACGGCCCGCACGACCCCGGCGCTGATCCGCCGAAGCAAGGCTCACCCGTACTGTTTCGAGGCTTGTCATGCCGCTGGCCGGATCAAAGCGCGGACTGCGCTTGAACCCCGTGTCAATCACCGTGCCGATGCCTTCGATGGTCAGGCTTGTTTCCGCAATGGTCGTGGCCAGCACGATTTTCCGTAGTCCCTCCGGCGCCGGATTGAGCGCCGCATCCTGCTCGGCAAAGCCCATCGCCCCATAAAGCGGCCGCACGAAAACCGTCGCGGGAAGATTTGCCGCATTCAGCATCTCTTCCGTGCGGCGGATTTCGGCTTCACCGGGAAGGAAAACAAGAATGCTTTCCCGCGTTTCAACAAGCGCCTGCTGCGCGGCCTTGCAAGCATCGGCGGAAATTGTTTGCCGCATCGTCTTGCCGAGATAGCGCGTTTCCACCGGAAACATCCGGCCACTTGCCCGGACTACGGGCGCCCCTTGCAAGTGTTCGGAGAGCTTCGCCGCATCGAGCGTGGCCGACATGATGAGAAGCCGCAAATCCTCCCGCAATCCCTCGCGCATGTCCAAGGTTAGAGCGAGCCCCAGATCGCCATCCAGGCTGCGTTCATGGAACTCGTCGAAAATGATGAGTCCCGTATCCTTCAATTCCGGATCCTGCTGCAGGCGCCGCGTCAGAATGCCTTCGGTGACAACCTCGATGCGGGTTTTAGCCGTTACCTTGCGGTCGAGCCGGACCGTGTAGCCCACCGT
>CADEEO010000189.1 GCA_902826365.1 uncultured Hyphomicrobiales bacterium
TGCCACGGGGTCCAACTGCCTTCCGCAGAGCCCGACATGGCCATCGGGTCTCACGAGATAGAACGAGGGCAGGGGCACATGCAGCCGTGCCAGTTCGGCTGAGTTGCCGGGCACTGAGGGTATGCCGTACACGTTCAGCAGGCCGCCAAGGTCAGGGGCCTTTTCAAGAAGCTGGCCAATAACGATCAGGTTGAATTTTGTGTCGTCGAGTTTCCGGTACAGGTCTTCCACCGGCCCGCCGGCTTTTAACTGGAGCCGCAGCCATGGAAAACGGTCGCCCGCCTGGGGCGCTGCGGCAGGCAGGGGCTGGAGTGATTTCGACAGCGGGCTTTTCCGGTAGCTTATTCCGATCTGCGAGACAGTGCGGAAGGCTACGTCCTGAATGGCCTTGCGGCTCAAGGCAAAGGCGGCGATCCGCGCCAGAATCTTGGTGCGGAACAGTCCGGCTAGCCAGCTGTCTGCCACGATCAGCTTGAAAGCCCGGTCGGTTGTGTTGAGCAGGCGCCGCGCCACGGGAATGCGCTCGTCTTCATAAGTTCCAAGCAGGGCTTCGCTTGCTTGCCCTTTGACAACCAGCGCCAGTTTCCACCCGAGGTTATAGGCATCTTGCAGGCCGGTATTCATGCCCTGCGCGCCTACCGGGCTGTGAATGTGGGCCGCGTCGCCGAGCAGGAAGCAGCGGCGGTCGCGGAACTGGGCAGCGCTCCGGTGATGGATGCGGTAGGTGGAGAACCAGGTGCAGGCCTTGAAATCAAGTTCGGCACCCGCTTCCTTGCGCAGGAAAGGGATGACCGCTTCGAAGGCGACATCGTCCTTGCCGCGGAGTTCCTCCGGCAGAATTCCCACGATGCGCCAATGATCTTTCCCGCGCATGGGAAACAGCAGATGAAATCCCTCGCGCAAGAGATAGGCATTGACCTCTTCGGAAGCCATGCGGCCGGTCATCTCTACGTCGGCCACAAAAAACACGTGCTCGTAAGGGGCGCCCGGAAAGGTGATGCCGCTCAGTTCGCGCACGGCGCTGCGCGCGCCATTGCAGCCGGCAACCCAGGGGACGCGCAGCGACTGGCTTGCCCCACCGGCCAGCTTGAGTGTTGCGGTCACTCCGTCCGCATTCTGGTCAAGACCAACAAGTTCGGTGTTCCAGCGAACGGTCAGGCCCAGCTGGCGGAGATTCTCCCCCATGATCTTCTCATTGTCGTCCTGGCCGAGAATGAGGATGTAGGGATATGGCGTTGCGTCCTGCCCCCTATCGGAGAGGGGGATCCGGCCCATCCTCTGCCCCTGGGCCCAAAGAACCGCGCCCGAGGCCGGTTTGCCGAGTTCAATGGCGCGGTCGACGATGCCGAGCTTGGCATAAATTTCCAGGGTGCGGGCCTGCACGCCCAAGGCCCGGGTTTGCAGCGAGGGTCCGGCGTGCCGGTCAATGATCTGCACACGGATACCCCGCCTGACAAGCTGGTTGGCGAGCATCAGCCCTGTCGGCCCGGCGCCAACGACCAGTACATCTACTTCCTTTTCAGTCATTTTAATCCGGATAATGGGGTGAAAACATGATGTCACCCTATCAGCTTATGTTTGGAAGTTGAAGCCGCTATGCTTTCCTGCGGCGGGATTTGGCGAAGGTGTCGAAGGCCACGGCGAGCACGATGATGACGCCAATGATGATCTGCTGGATGTAGGACGAGACGTTCATCAACACGAGGCCGTTGAGGAGCACGCCGATGAGCAGCGCGCCGATCACCGTGCCGAATATCGAGCCGGAGCCGCCGAACAGGCTGGTGCCGCCGATCACCACGGAGGCGATGACGGTGAGTTCATAGCCGGTGCCGGCCACGGCCTCGGCGGAATTGAGCCGCGCTGCCAGAACAAATGAACCGAGGCCTGCAAAGAAGCCCATGATGACATAAACGCTGCAGATGATGCGGTTGACGTTGAGGCCGGCGAGGCGCGCCGCTTCGGGATTGCCGCCCACCGCATAAACCCTCCGGCCATAGCGCGTGTAGTGGAGAACAATGTGGGCCAGCACCGCCGACACCAGGAAGATGATGACCGGCACGGGCACGGTGAAAATGCGGCCCTGGCCCCACCAGGTGAATTCGGGCTGGAAACCGGAGATCGGCCCGCCCGCTGCAAAAAGCAACGCTGCGCCACGGAACACCGACATGCCGCCGAGGGTCACAACGAAAGCGGGAACCTTGAGCTTGGTGATGGCTATACCTTGCAGATAACCGCAGGCCAACCCCACAAGAATTGCCGAAAGTGCGGCCAGCGGCCAGCCATAGCCTATGGCCGCATCGCCCACGGTGAAGCGGTCCTGCATGCCGCCCTTGGCCACGGCTGCCGCCACCAATCCGGCGAAGGCCAGCAGCGAGCCTACAGAAAGATCGATGCCGGCGGTGAGAATCACGAAGGTCATGCCGATGGCGAGAAGGCCGGTGATGGAGACCTGGCGCATGACGTTGAAGAGATTGATCGACGAAAGGAAGCGCGGCTCCATGATGGCGAAAATCGCCATCAGCAAAAGCAGGAAAATCAGCGGCGCAAAACGCGCCAGGAAGGAGAAGGCGTCAAAGGCCTTGTCGTTTTCTTTGAGGGTTGCCTCGGCCATCTATCTCTCCACCACGCTCATGCTGCCTTGTCCGAACTCAAGGCCATCAGGGTCATCAGTTTTTCCTGGTCGGCGTCGGCCCGGAGGATTTCTCCCGTCACGCGGCCTTCGCGCATGGTGACGATCCGGTCGGTAAGCGACAATATTTCCGGCAGTTCCGAGGAAATGACGATGATGGCAATGCCTGCCGCCGCCATCTGGAACAGCAGGTTGTGCACTTCCACCTTGGCGCCAACATCAATGCCGCGCGTTGGTTCATCGACGATCAGCACCTTGGGCCGCAGCGCCAGCCAGCGGGCCAACACCACCTTCTGCTGGTTTCCCCCCGAAAGGTTGCCGACCAGCTGGTCGCCCGAGGCCATGCGGATGTTGAGCAGCTTCCTGTATTCGTCTACGAGGGCCTCTTCCTTGCTGCTGCTTATGAAATAGCGGAAGGAGGATATGCGGTCGTGCGAAGCGATGGAAAGATTGGTGCGGATGGCAAGCGCCAGGAACAGGGCCTGCTGCTTGCGGTCCTCGGGCACGAGGCCTATGCCGAGATTGATGGCATCGTGGGGCGAACTGATTTTGGCTTCCCGCCCATTCACGATAATCTTGCCGCTGTCGATCACATCGGCGCCGAAAATGGCGCGCGCCGTTTCGGTGCGTCCCGCGCCCACAAGGCCGGCGATGCCCAGAATTTCGCC
>CADEEO010000190.1 GCA_902826365.1 uncultured Hyphomicrobiales bacterium
GCAATTCGGTATCACCCGAGCCCAGCGAACCATAGCTCACATATAGCAGGGGCTTGTCGTTGTTCGCCTGGAATTGCGGCACCTTGTAGGGCGCGTCTTTCCGCACGCAGCCTTCGAGATACTGGAACTGCTTGGGCGAAAGCTTGTGCCGCCGCTTGAATTTTGCCGCCGTCGGATAAAGCAGGATGTTCATGTGCGGGCTGGCCTCGAAGAATTGCCCCAGCGGATATTTCTTCTCGCCCACCGATTTCAGGAAGGTATTGAACGCCTCATGGATCGGCTTGATCGTGGCGTTGAAATGCTTGCGGTATTTCGCAAAGCCGCGTCTGTCCTTCTCGCCGCAGCCTGAAAGGTGCGGCGGAATATCCGGATCCTCGATCTCGTTTTCCGAGCATGAAATGACCCGCACCCAGGGCTTCTTGTTGTCGCGGCCGTAGCGCTTGATCGCCGGGAACAGGATGACATTGTCCACGCAGATGACATCGGGCTTCACCTCGGCGAGAACCCCGGGCAAATCCTTCTCGGCCCATTTCGCCGTCTCGACGATCATTTCCCAGCAGCCCTTCACATAATTATCGATCTGGTCGTAAGGGCTCTTGCGGAAATTCGGGATGTGGCCGTTGATGAAATCCACCCAGAACTTGGCCATCTCCTCGGGTGGCATGGGCGCCGACAGGTTAACCGCATGGGCCTCGAAGCCATAGCCCTTGTAAACGTCGAGAAAGCCAGGGTCCGACAGGAACACCACCTTGTGGCCGAGCTTCTTCAGCGCCTGTCCTATCCCCACCGAATTCAGCGCCGGCCCAAAGGCGGCCTCGGGAAAAAGTGCTATCACTTTTTTGGCTTTTTTCCGTGCTATTGTCTTTTTTGCGGGTTTGTTCAGTTTCGGCGTTTTCGCCATTGCAGTCTCCCTTGAATTCAAACACTTCTAGCCCCCCGTCTCTTGGCTTGACAAGCCACAAGCTAAAAAGCGAACTTGGCCACCGAACCAGAATTGAGCGCCTTATGCTGGAACTTTTTTCCCTGACTGACCTGACCGGCACGCTGGCCTTTGCCGTCATTGCACTGTCCTATGTGATGACCAGGATTTTCTGGCTGCGCATTGTCGCCGTCGTGGGCCTGTTTCTGCAAATCGCCTATTTCCGCTTGACTGGCAGCGATACGATGGCCGGCATTGGCTGGGACCTCATTTTCGTCGCCATCAATCTCGTCATGATTTTCCTGCTGGTGCGCGAGCGCGCCAGCCTCACGCTGCCGGAGAAGGATGCGCCGATGCTGCGCCAGTCGTTTGCGGGCCTCGACGACGCGCAGATCGCCAGGCTGCTCAAGGCCGCCGACTGGCGCGACGCCCAGCCCGGCGAAACGCTGACCAAGCAGGACCATGCGGTGGACTCGCTGTTTTTCCTCTGTTCCGGCCGCGCCAGCGTCGAGGTGAATGGCTCCTTCGAAACCTACCTGGAAAAAGGCTCGTTCATCGGCGAGATCGCCTATCTCACCGGCAACCTTGCAACCGCCACCGTGGTGATTGACGAGCCGAGCCGGGTTCTCGCCTTCTCGAAGCAGCGCATGGCCAAGGTCACCAACCAGGATAGCCGGATTGCCGGCATCATCTACGAGCTCCTCGGCCGCGACCTCGCCCAGAAAATGCGCCGCTCCAACACCCGCCGCGTGCTGCTGCAAGACGAATCCGACGTGCTTTGAAGCACGTGGTAATTCAGCGGGCTTTAGGCGCGCTCCGCCCGAACACATAAAGCCCCGCGCCGACGATCAGGGCGATGCCGACGAAGGTCCACATGTCCGGGATGTCGCCGAAAACCAGAAAGCCGAAGACCAGAGCTGACAGAATCTGGAAATAAGTAAAAGGCGTCAACAGGTTTGCCGGTGCGAGCGAAAAGGCCTTTGCCATCAGCAATTGCGCGAGGCCGAAAATGACGCCGAGGGCAAAACTCAGGGCCCATGTCTCCATCGTTTGCGGCATCCAGCTCGTGAGCGCCAAGGGCACCCCGACGATGATTCCGATGAGCAGGGTCCAGGCAAGAGTCGTCGTCGGCGGTTCGCCCGCAGCGCCCAAGTGGCGTGTCAGCAGTTGAAATCCCGCATAGAACACCGCGGCAATGGCCGGAAATATCGTGTATTGCGAAAGCTCGGAAAATCCCGGCCGGGCAACGATCAGAACGGCGATGAAGCCCACAACCACGCCCACCCAGCTCGCCGCCCCCACTCTCTCGCCGAGCAGCCAGCCCGAAAGTGCCAGCACCAGAAACGGCCCCGCAAAAAGGATGACCGTGGCTTCGGCAAGCGGCAGGTACCAAACGGCGATCACCATCGACCCGCCGATGACCACCGGAACAATGCCCCGGACAATCTGCAGGAACACCATCTTGGTGTGAAACAGGTTTTTCCACTCGCCCGGAGCGGTGGCCAGCAGCAGGATAGGCAGCGACAGCACATAGCGCGCCAGAACAACCTGGCCGAAGGACTGGGTTTCGATGAGCATTTTGCTGATGCCGTCGACCACGCCAAAACAGGTGACCGAGGCGACCAGAAGCAGGATGCCGCGCAAATTGTCCGTCAGGCCGGCCGGCGTTTTCATATGCGGGTTCCATTCCTCAAACGATATGCCCGGCGTCATTTACATTTGCCCGGGCATTGTGCAAAACCTAGCCCCGTTCTTCAGCCAAATGTCAGAAAAAATGAACTCATACAAAGATTTTATCGCCTTGAGCCCCGAAACGCTGCCCGCACGGTTGGGTGGTCTTGCCGCCGTGACGGACCGCATTGGCGCAGATGCCAAGGCCTGGAAAGTGCGCGAAGTCGGCGACGGCAATCTCAATCTGGTCTTCATCGTCGAAGGCCCCAAGGGCGCCGTGGTCGTCAAGCAGGCGCTACCCTACGTCCGCCTCGTGGGCGATAGCTGGCCCCTGCCGCTGAAGCGTTCCTTCTTCGAGTATCACGCCCTGTCCAGGCAGGCTGAGCGCGATCCCGGCATGGTGCCGGAAATTTTCCATTTCGATGCGGGCCAGGCGATCATCGTCATGGAGTTCCTCTCGCCCCATATCATTTTGCGCCGCGCCCTCATTGCCGGGCAGGAATTGCCGAAGATCGCCAAGGACCTCGGGCTTTTCCTGGCGCGCACCCTGTTTCGCGGTTCCGACCTGTGCCTCGATACCATGCTGCGCAAGGCTGATCTCGCCCTCTTTGCCGACAACGTGGCGCTGTGCGACATCACTGAAAGCCTGGTCTTCAGTGATCCCTACTACGACGCGAAACTCAACCGCCAT
>CADEEO010000191.1 GCA_902826365.1 uncultured Hyphomicrobiales bacterium
CTTTCATCATGGCTTCGCCCAGCGCCCTCTGCTTCTCGATGGGGAAGGGAGCGTTGAAAGGCTTGGCGGGATGCCTGGCGCGGCGTTCTTCCTGGGCGGCGAGGGCTTCGGGGATGAATTTTTTCAGGAAGGCTTTGAGTTCGGTGAAAACCGGCGTGATGTCGGCGGCGCGACTGCCGGGATCGAACTGTTCGATCAGCGCATCATAGGGCGCGAGTTTGAGCCTGCCTGCGCGAAGCTGGGCTTCCTCGCGGGCCAGATTGACGATGCCTTCAAAGGCGGGGAGAAAATCTTTCCAGTTCCCGCTGGAGCGAAGTGCGCGCCAGAGTTGCTCGGAGCGCACCCGGGCCGACACCTGGCGGCGGACAAAATCCGACGAGAGGCAGGTGAGATTGATGTAACTGCGCTCGAATTCATTGACAGCAGTTATTTGCGTGGGGTTCAGATCTTCCATGCGCGCATCGGCGATCCACTCGGCAATGTCGGGTGCTGACGCCATTTCATGATGCATGCCGGCGAGCATGGACATGGCTTCGGCGCGCTTTTCGCCGCCGCCCGACGGCATCTGCACTGCTTCATCGACGCTGAGCATGGACTGGGCATGCTCAAGGGCTTCAAGTTTCCGTCCGAGATCGTCGAGCTTGGTGAAGGACATGAGGGAGCTGCATTCCTGACTGGTGAAATGCAAGCGTATGTGCCAGAGCGGCTAAGGTTTCAATGGCAAAATAGATCAGGCGAGCGTTGAGGTGACCGTAATCGTTGCAGTCATGATCAGCAGGGCCATTGCCAATAGAATCCGGTTGTTAAGATATGTGTTTTCCATGGGTTTCCGTCCAGTTGGTCACCATGCAACGACCACCGCCCCGCTTTGTTCCATTGTTAGTTGTAAATGAACAAAAGGGCAGCGAAGGCCACAATGACGCCCGCCAAGCCGAAGGCCACGAAATAACGGACATTATGGCCCGTTACAACGGTGCAGGCCTTGTCGGGCGGCAGCTGCGCTCATTCCGTTGGTTGAGGAGGTTGAAAGCATAAACCGGGCGTTTGGCTGAATTTCAGCGCCCGGAAAGGGGTAATTACTCCTTTTGCTGGCGAATAGATCAAAACATAGTGGGCCCTTAGTCCCTTATGACTTTAGTTTCCCAGCCATCATAACTGCAGGCGAATTCGGCACAAAGGCCGTGTAGTCTGCGGGTTTCATCGTTGATTTCTTGGAGGTCAATCTTGCCAACGCGCGAAAATACGATTTTGTCATCTGCAGTTTCCTCAATACGATAACCTTGGCGCTCCAACTGATCGACAACACTTTTTTGAGTTGAGGAGGTAACATCGTAAAACCAGAATCTAATTTCTCGCTGACGTTCAAAAATATCGCCATTCTTTCTCAAAGATTCCAAGACCAATTCATCCTGCGCGATGCCGGCCTCAATTCCAGTAGGATGAAGACCCAACAATTCGGCAAACGATGCGGGCGAAACGACGGTTTGAAACTCCGAGAACTGTTTGGCCTCTTTGGTGGCCCCCATTGACAGAGTGTCTTCGCTTGCACAAAACCAGACGTGTCGCTTTCCTTGGCCGACTTTTGTATCCACTGTTTTGCAATCAATGTTGGTTAGTTGCGCGCAAATACGGTCCTCTAGTTCATAGTAGCGTTGGCTCGGCTCTACTTTGGGAAACCCATTTTTTGCGAGTTGACTGGGACTAAAAGTATAGGTCAGTCGTGCGCAATGCTTGAGTTCGCCTCTTTGGCCTGAAGTTGTTGTCTGGTCGACTGTAATGATCCAACCGCTGGGAGCATCTTCACGATAGAATGTAATCCAGCTTGCATCCTGTGCTTGGCTGGGCTTGTTGGCTGTCATACTGGCTGCAAGACCAGATAGGAGCAGTGCGGCGCGTTTGAAAAACTGCATCTCTGGTAGCTCCAGTTATCTGCAAGTTACTTCGATAATTTAGCTTTTTCCATTTCGCCGACAAAACGGGTGAACAGGTAGTGGCTGTCCTGGGGGCCGGGGGAAGCTTCGGGGTGGTACTGCACGGAGAAGACGGGATGGCCATCTAGCGCCAGGCCGGCGTTGGAGCCATCGAAGAGTGAGACGTGGGTTTCGGTAACGCCGGCGGGCAGGGTATCGCGGTCGACGGTGAAGCCGTGGTTCATGCTGGTGATCTCGACCTTACCGGTGGTGAAGTCCTGCACGGGGTGATTGGCGCCGTGGTGGCCCTGGTGCATCTTTTTGGTCTTGGCGCCAAGGGCGAGACCCAGCATCTGATGGCCGAGGCAGATGCCGAAGATGGGCTTGCCGCTGGCAATGAGCTTCTGGATTTCGGGCACGGCGTATTCGCCTGTGGCGGCGGGATCGCCGGGGCCGTTGGACAGGAAGATGCCATCGGGATTCATGGCGAGAATATCTTGGGCACTCGCGTTGGCGGGAACGACGGTGACATCGCAGCCCACGCTCGTCAGGCAGCGCAGGATATTGCGCTTGAGGCCGTAGTCGATGGCGACGACCTTATAGGTGCCGCCAACCGCATTGGTGTAGCCAGTGGTCCAGTCCCATTGCTTCTCGTCCCACTCCATGCGCTGGGTCAGCGAGACATCCTTGGCGAGATCGAGGCCTTCGAGGCCGCCCCAGGCCTTGGCCATGGCGAGCAGTTTCTTCACGTCGAACTTGCCCTTGGCATTGTGAGCGACGACACCATTGGGCATGCCGTGCTCGCGGATGAGATTGGTGAGTTCGCGGGTATCGACGCCCGACAGGCCGATGATGCCTCTGGTCTTCAGCCATTTGTCGAAATGCTTGTGGGAGCGGTAGTTGGCGGGGTCGGTGACGGGGGCCTTGACCACGCAGCCCTTGACTGCGGCGGAGGCCGCCAGGTTGGTGGTTTCAAGATCGTCATCATTGGTGCCTACATTGCCGATGTGGGGGAAGGTGAAGGTGACGATCTGGCCGGCATAGGAGGGGTCGGTTAGGACTTCCTGATAGCCGGTCATGGCGGTGTTGAAGCAGACCTCGCCCACGGCCTCGCCTTCGGCGCCAAAGCCCTGGCCCTCGATGACGGGGCCATCGGCGAGGACGAGAAGGCCGGTGATGCGGGGCTTGTCCCAATCACTGAATGCCTTGCGTGGTTTGGCCTTGGCCTTTTTCGGGCTGGTCATCATGGAATCTCCGGGAATTT
>CADEEO010000192.1 GCA_902826365.1 uncultured Hyphomicrobiales bacterium
GGGGCCGGTCCTAAGGTGTTCCGGGTGCCGGAAATGGAAGCGGCGCTTTCCAAGAGCTTTGCGGTTTCGGCCCTGTCCGGAATTTCAGCCAAGGCCAAGGGCCTGAACGCCGACATGCACGCCTCCGCCGAATACCGGGCCCATCTGATCGGGGTTCTGGCGCGCCGGGCGGTTGAAGCGGCGAAGTAAAATGCCCATACTAGGGTGGGACCCGCAGGGACTGTCCTTGCGGGTCTTTTTTGTTAGAATATCAGTTTGGAATTTAATCCCGATTTGATAGTTAACCTTGGAATAGCGGCTGTCATTTGCCTGATTGTTGGGGCAATCGCGGATATCGTTGCGTTTACCCAATATCGATCATCTCTATTCGCCTATTTCCGGGAATGGAACACCACAAGATTTGGCCCAAGTCGCGACCGTTTCGATTCATCGTTTGGATTTTATTTCGTTCGCGCTTCAACTTGGCTGTACTTATCTAGTGCACTGCTCGCATCTGTCATCTATCTTTTTAACTGACTTGACCGGATATTATTTGAGGACTGATGGCGGCACTTCCCAAATCCATCGATGAAACGGCTGTTTTGCTGAAAGCCAATGGCTATGTGGCCGGGCGGGACCTGGCGACGGTGGTGTTTCTTGCGCTCAAGATGGGACGGCCCTTGTTCCTTGAAGGCGAAGCGGGTGTCGGGAAAACCGAAATCGCCAAGGTTCTGGCGGAAGGCCTGGGGCGCACGCTCATCCGCCTGCAATGCTATGAAGGCCTCGACATCAGTTCTGCCGTTTATGAGTGGAACTATGCGGCGCAGATGATCGAAATTCGCTTGGCGGAAGCCTCCGGCGAGCTGGACCGCAAGCGCATGGGGCAGGATATTTTTGCGGAACGATTCCTGATCAAGCGCGCCCTGCTCCAGGCCCTTGAGGCGAGCGATGGTGGCGCACCCGTATTGCTTATCGACGAGTTGGACCGGACGGACGAAGCCTTCGAGGCGTTCCTGTTGGAGGTTCTGTCGGATTACCAGATTACCATTCCGGAACTGGGCACGATCAAGGCCGCGGAGCCTCCCATCGTGATCATCACCTCCAACCGCACCCGCGAAGTGCACGACGCGCTGAAGCGGCGCTGCCTTTATCACTGGGTTGGCTATCCGGATGCTGCCCGCGAACTAGAAATCGTCAAGACCAAGCGCCCCGAAGCATCGGCCTCCCTCGCGCGCGAGGTTGTGGCTTTTGTGCAGGCGCTGCGCGGCGGCGATTTGTTCAAGTCTCCCGGTGTTGCGGAAACGCTGGACTGGGTGTCGGCGCTGCATGAACTCGACAGTGTCACCCTTGATCCGCAAACGGTGAACGACACGCTGGGCGTTCTGCTCAAATACCAGGATGACATCATGCGCATGGAAGGCTCGGAAGCCAAGCGCATTCTCGACCAGATCAAGGATGAGATCCGCACCACCGCGGCCAACCGCGTGCCGTGATGGGCGAAGCGCCTTCCGGAAAACTCGCCGCCAACATCATGCATTTTGCCCGCGTGCTGCGCGGCGCAGGTCTTCCCGTTGGCCCTGCTTCGGTTATCGATGCGCTGGACGCGGCACTCAGCGGGTCGCTCCGCACCCGCGACGAATTCTACTGGACGCTCCATGCCATTCTGGTGAAGCGTCGCGAGCACAAGGAGGTTTTCGACCAGGCTTTCCATGTGTTCTGGAAGAAGCCCAAGATGCTGGAACAGCTCATGCAGCTCATGTTTCCTGAACTGGCCCGCGCCGCCGGCGAAAAGCCGAAGGACCCGGGTTTCCGCCGGCTGGCGGAAGCCATGTTCGACCAGAACAATTCCCTGAGGGAAAAGCCTGAGGTGCTGGAACTTGACGCGACATTCACGGCGTCCGCCGACGAGATCCTGCGCGCCAAGGATTTCGAGCAGATGACGCTGGCCGAGCAGATTCAGGCCAAAGAGGCCATCGCGCGTCTGCGCCTGCAGCGGCGCGAGTTCCTCACCCGGCGCTTCCAGCCGGACTTTGCCGGGGAGTACATTGATATGCGGCGCACTTTACGGCAGTCCCTGCGCTCGGGCGGCCACATGATCGACCTGGCGCGGCGCGACCGCAAAATCCGCCAGCGGCCACTGGTCGTGCTCTGCGATATTTCCGGCTCGTGCTCAAGCTACAGCCGCATGTTCCTGCATTTCCTGCATGGGCTGGTGAATGACCGGACGGATGTCACCGTATTCCTCTTCGGCACGCGGCTCACCAACATCACGCGCGAGTTGCAGCATCTCGATGCGGATGAATCCATCGCCAAGGTTTCGACAGCGGTGAAGGATTGGTCTGGCGGCACGCGGATCGGGGCCACGCTCAAGGAGTTCAATTACAAATGGGCGCGGCGGGTGCTTACCCAGGGGGCGGATGTGTTGCTGATGACCGATGGTCTGGAGCGTGACGATACGGCGCAACTGTCCAAGGAGATGCAGCGCCTGCGCCGCAGCGCCAAGCACATCGTCTGGCTCAATCCGCTGCTGCGCTTTGACCGGTTCGAAGCAAAGGCCTCCGGTATTCGCGCCATGATGCCTTATGTGGATGAGTTCCGCCCGGTGCACAGCCTCAATTCGCTCGGCGATCTGGCGGAGGCTCTTGGCAAGCGGGCGGGCCCGGCGCATGATCCGCGCAAATGGTTGAAGGCGGCGTAAAGCAGTGAGGGAATTCGTAAAATGAAAATGTCAGGCAGCCAGGTCATCGACGCGCCCCGCGAAGCGGTGTGGAAAGGCCTCAACGAT
This sequence comes from uncultured Hyphomicrobiales bacterium, assembly GCA_902826365.1. Lineage (GTDB taxonomy): Bacteria > Pseudomonadota > Alphaproteobacteria > Rhizobiales > Aestuariivirgaceae > Aestuariivirga. The sequence continues at coordinate 2,765 of CADEEO010000192.1, forward strand.
CCCAAGGTGCTGCAGCAATGCATTCCGGGCTGCGAGAGCATCGTGGCATCGTCCCCCACGCAGATGAGCGCCAAGGTGGTTTTGAAGATCGGCCCGGTGAAGGCCTCGTTCACGGGCGCCGTCACCCTTTCTGATATCAAGGCGCCCGAGAGCTACCGGATTTCCGGAAAAGGCGAAGGCGGCCTTGCGGGCTTTGCCAGCGGCGGCGCCACGGTGAAGCTCACGGCCAAAAGCCCGAGCTAAACCCTGAAGGTGTATGACCTGGACGCAAAAGTCGGCGGCAAGATTACGAAGGTAGGATCGCGGCAGGTCGACAACACCGCGCAGTCGGGCTCAACCCAATTCTTCGG
>CADEEO010000193.1 GCA_902826365.1 uncultured Hyphomicrobiales bacterium
TTCGACGACGTTGAGGCCGCCGCCGAACTAGCGGTTGCAGCGGAGCGCGCGCAACACGTGCTCGGGAAAGCGCTGAACTGCTTCTTCGGCAAGGCGTTCGATACCGGGGCCGCAGGGCACGAGCTTGTCTTCGACGCCGCATTGCGGACAGGCCTTGGGCGTGGGTTCGAGATGGCCGCAGTGGTGGCACATGAGCTGGCGGCGAAAGCGGTGCTCCACCAGCGAGGCGGCGCAATTGGGGCAGTCCATGCGGTGGCCGCAGGCGCGGCAGACGGTGACGGGGGCATAGCCGCGGCGGTTGAGAAAAAGCAGGGCCTGATCGCCCGCCGCCAAGGTGGCGGTGATATTTTCAATGAGAGGTGTTGAAAGCCAGGCGCCGGTTTCAAGCGGGGTTTTGCGCATGTCGACGAGATCAATTTCGGGGAGTTCCGGGCGGCCATGCCGGTCGTTCAGTTTCACATGGCCGTAGCGGCCGCGGTCGGCGTTGACGATGGATTCAAGCGAGGGCGTGGCAGAGGAGAGGATGACCGGAAATTTTCCGATTGCACCATAGAGCACGGCCATGTCGCGGGCGTGGTAGGTGACGCCGTCATCCTGCTTGTAGGCGCTTTCGTGCTCTTCATCGACAACGATGAGCCCCAGTTTTTTCCACGGCAGGAAAAGAGCGGAGCGGGCGCCGACGACAATTTTTGCTTCGCCGCTTGCCACGCCGCGCCAGACGCGCTCGCGTTCCCTTGGCCGCAGGTCGGAATGCCATTGGGCCGGTTCGCAGGCGAAGCGGGTTTCGACGCGGGTGATGAATCCGGCGGTGAGGGCAATTTCGGGCAGCAGCAAAAGAACTTGTCCGCCGGCGGCAAGGGCCGCCGCCATGGCTTCGAAATAAACTTCGGTCTTGCCGGAACCGGTGACGCCATCAAAGAGCATGACCTTGGCGCTGCGCGAGGTGACGACGGCGCGCAGTTCCTGGGCAGCAAGCTGCTGCTGTTTGGACAGGGTTAGGCCGCCGGCATTGAGGTCGGGCGGCTGAAAGGCCTTGTGGGCGGGAAGGGCCACGACTTCCAGTGCGCCTTCCTTGGCCATGGATTTTACAACGGAGGTGCCGACGCCCGCGGCCTTGGCCAATTCCGAGAGGCGCATGGCGAAGCCTTCGCTGGCCACATCAAGCACGCGCTGGCGCTGCGGTGTCATGCGGCGGATTTTTTGGCCGGTAGTGCGGTAAGCGACCTGCCCCTTTGCTTCCTCAAAGGCGCCGGGGCAGCGCAGCACCATGCGCAGCACATTGCCCTTGGGCTCGACGTAATAGTCCGCCAGCCAATCCACGAATTTGCGATGGATTTCGCCCATGGCGGGCATGTCGAAACGGCCGATCACGTCGCGGAGCTTGGTGCCTTCCGGCGCATGGGCTTTCAGAGACCAAACAACACCGATCAGGCTGCGGGGACCGAGGGGCACGGCGACATAGCAGCCTTCCTCCAGCGCCATTCCAGCGGGAATCCGGTAGGAATAGGGGCCTTCCAGGGCCAGCGGCAACAGCACATCGGCAATGGGGTGGGAATCGGGATTCATGGCTCTGGAATAGTCTTGGACGGGAGGGCCTGCCAGTCTTATATCACGGCTGCCATGAAGCATACGTCCGTCCAGCCGACACAGGTTCATGCCCGCGAGATCGTTTACTGGGAGCCCATCCAGCTCGCCCAACGCTTGCGGGGACAGGCCTATCTCACCCTGTTTGAAAGTACCATGCGGCAGGAAAAACTGGGGCGCTATTCGTTTCTGGCCTGCAATCCCTCTTCTACCCTGAAGGTCGAAAGGGGCCAGACATCGTTGGACGGAATTCCACAAGAGGAAGCGCCACTTGCTCTCTTGGATAAAATACTCAGCGGCAACCGCCTGCCGAAACTGGCGGGGCTGCCGCCGTTCCAGGGGGGGCTTGCTGGCTATATCGGCTATGATTTTGGCCGCAGCCTTGAGCCTCATACGCGCCTGCCTGAATTTCCCGCGCTGTGCCCGGAACTCATGCTGCATGTCTATGATGTGGGCATTGCCTTTGACCATTTGCAGGAGCGGGCGTGGATCATTTCAACGGCGGGTGAACCGCCTGCCGATGAATTTGAAGACCTGCTGAAGCGCAAGGCGCAAGGGCTGGGCTCTTCAGTCATTGAGAACTGGTCTTCCAATTTTACCCGCGGATCCTATGAAGCCGCTGTGGCGAAGACGATTGAATATATTCTGGCGGGGGATATTTTTCAGGCCAATATTTCGCAATGTTTCAGTGCGGCAATTCCTGAGGGCTTTGATGCTCTGGCGTTTTACAAGCGCCTGCGTTCCTCAAACCCCGCAACTTTCTCGGCCTACCTGGATTATGGCGATGTGCAGATTGCTTCGAGTTCGCCGGAGCGGCTGTTGAGTTTTGACGGCACGACGGTTGAGGCGCGGCCGATCAAGGGCACGCGGCGGCGCGATCCCAATCCAGCCCTTGACGCGGCGCTCGTGGCGGAACTTTCGTCGAGCCGGAAGGACCGAGCCGAGAATGTAATGATCGTCGATCTGCTGCGCAATGACCTGAGCCGCGTTTGTGCTCCGGGCAGCGTACGGGTGCCGGTGCTTTGCGGTTTGGAAAGCTATGCCTCGGTGCATCATCTGACCTCCGTTGTAACGGGTGAATTGAAGCCGGATAAAACGGTGGGTGATCTCATTGCGGCGGTTTTCCCTGGAGGCTCCATCACCGGTGCGCCGAAAATTCGCGCGATGGAAGTGATTGCGGAAATCGAGGGGCAGGGGCGCGGAGTCTATTGCGGCTCCATTGGCTATTTCGGCTTCAACGGGCAGGTGGATCTGAACATCGCCATCCGCACCGCGATGTTTTCACAAGGCACGGCGCGGTTCCAGGGGGGCGGTGGAATCACGGCGCGTTCAGAGCCGGCGGCGGAATATGAAGAAACGCTGACCAAGATCAGCCGCATCATGGAGGCTTTCGCGCCATGATCCTGATCGTCGATAATTATGACAGCTTTGTTTACAACATCGCGCGCTACT
>CADEEO010000194.1 GCA_902826365.1 uncultured Hyphomicrobiales bacterium
GTCGAGAAACAGGTCGCGGGCCGGTCCAGTGACCCTGTTTTCAGAACTCAGCGGGCCGTCAAGCCACAGATGCGCCTCAATGGCATTCATCTTTTCGAAGTCTGCTTTCTCCTCGGCCTCGTCCAGTTCATCCATCAAGTGTTGAATCGCTGGAGCATAAGGCGAAAAACTAAACGCGCCCGTAAGTGCCGGCGCAACAAGCACGAGTGACAGCACATTTTCCGGCCTGGCCAGCGCATAGTCGATGGCGATGCGCCCGCCTTGCGAACTTCCGATGAGGTGGGCACGCCCGTAGCCGGAATGCCGGATCACCATGTCAAGGGCATGGGTACTCCGGAAAGCTTTATCTGGCGAAGTTGAGTCGCCAAAGCCTCTCCGGTCGTAAGCAATGCATTTGAGCTTGCCCGACAGCGCCTTACAGGTGCTGCGCCACATCCGCCGATCCGCCACACCGGCATGGAGCATGATGACGCAAGCACCCGCGCCTGTGACATCCGCCACAAGCCTGGCATCTCCAATCGAAAGAGTGGCAACTCCCATGATCCATCGGGGCTATCAGAGCGAAGCACCTTTTTCAAGCCGCCGGACCCACCCCGCTGCCTCCGCAAGGCCCCATGCAGGAACGGGCATTTGACATGTCAGCGGCAGGGACTAAATAGCAGCCATAACCTTCATTTCGGGACTGCAAATGGCCAAGCCGCGCACACTTTATGACAAGATCTGGGATGATCATCTGGTCCACGAGGCCGATGACGGCACCTGCCTGCTCTATATCGACCGGCATCTCGTCCATGAAGTGACTTCCCCCCAGGCCTTCGAAGGCCTGCGCCTGACCGGCCGCACTGTGCGCCATCCCGAGCGCACCCTCGCTGTTGTCGATCACAATGTGCCCACCACCGATCGCAGCAAGGGCATCGCCGAGGAAGAAAGCCGCATCCAGGTTGAAACCCTGGCCCAGAACGCCAGGGATTTCGGCGTCGAATATTTTCATGAGCGCGACAAGCGCCAGGGCATCGTCCACGTGGTAGGGCCTGAACAGGGCTTCACCCTGCCCGGCACTACCATCGTCTGCGGCGACAGCCATACCTCAACCCATGGCGCGTTCGGCGCGCTGGCCCACGGCATCGGCACCTCGGAAGTCGAGCATGTGCTGGCCACCCAGACGCTCATCCAGAAAAAGGCCAAGAACATGCTGGTGGATGTGACCGGCAAGCTCGCCGCCAGCGCCACCGCCAAGGACATCATTCTCGCCATCATCGGCGAAATCGGCACCGCCGGCGGCACCGGTTCGGTCATCGAATTCGCCGGCGAAGCCATCCGCGATCTCAGCATGGAAGGCCGCATGACCGTCTGCAACATGACCATCGAGGGCGGGGCCCGCGCCGGCATGATTGCCCCTGACCAGAAGGCCTATGACTATCTCCATGGCCGCCCCAAGGCCCCCAAGGGCGAGGCCTGGGACAAGGCCCGGGCCTACTGGGATAGTCTGCGCACGGACGATGGGGCCCACTTCGACCGCATCGTAAAGCTTGATGCCGCCTCCTTGCCGCCCATCGTCTCCTGGGGCACCTCGCCCGAGGACGTGATGTCGGTTGCCGGGGCCATACCGAACCCCGATGACATCCCCGACGAAGGCAAGCGCCAGTCGAAATGGCGGGCGCTCGAATACATGGGCCTCAAGCCCGGCCAGAAGATGACCGATATCCCGCTCGACGTGGTCTGGATCGGCTCCTGCACCAATGGCCGCATCGAAGACCTGCGCAACGTGGCAAAGATCGTAAAAGACAAGAAAATAGCGGGGAATCTGGCCTACGCCATGATCGTTCCGGGCTCCGGACTGGTGAAGGAACAGGCCGAAGCCGAGGGCTTGGACAAGATTTTCAAGGCGGCGGGCTTTGAGTGGCGCGAACCCGGTTGCTCCATGTGCCTGGGCATGAATCCGGATCAGCTGAAGCCCGGCCAACGCTGCGCCTCCACGTCCAACCGCAACTTTGAAGGACGCCAGGGCTACCGTGGCCGCACCCACCTCGTCAGCCCGCAGATGGCTGCCGCGGCGGCTTTGGCCGGAAGATTCGTTGATATCCGGAAATCTTGATTCGAACCACCCCGTTAACCATTGCCTCACCAAATTTTAAAGCTTATGACGGGCCGATATGGTAAGAGTGATTCACGTGCCGAGTGAGTCGCGTTTTGGTGGGGAACTATTTTGAATAATTCCGTTCAGGCCGATACGAAATTTCTGCGTCGTATTTTTGTGGGCCTTGTGTTGTTGACGCTCGCCGCCGGCGGCATGGTTGGCTTCACCACCGCGCAAGCAACAACCGATGCACCCGTAGCCTGCGCCGGATCCTGCCAGTAAATTTTCAATTCCCGTTCATACCTGCGTGCATTAATGGCTTTTTTCCTCGCCCCTTGGGGGAGAGGAAGGGGCCCATCGTGCGTTGCGAAGCAAGGCAGGATGGGAAGGTGAGGGGGAGCAGGTCTTTCAATTGCATCACCTGTTCCCCCTCATCCTCCCAAGCTTCGCTTGGGCCCCGCCTTCTCCCCGCTGGGGAGAAGGAATTCAGATGACTCCACTTCAGTCAACAATGACTGTTTTCTAATCCGGAAGTTCCAGCGGCTTCAGCGATTCAAATTTATCGCCGGGCCCTGGATTATTCGCGGGGCTTTCGCCGCCCAGGTGATGCATGATGCCCCACACCGCGTTGAGCGCCGTTTGCACCGCCCCTTCAACCCAGCCCGGCGTCCACGACACGTCATCGCCCGCGATGAAGATGCCGCGTTCCGCCGGCGGCATTCTCTCCTGCATGAAGTGGCAATACATCCGATGGTTATAGCGGTAGTGGCCGGGCAGCGCCCCTTTGAAGGCCCCCATGAAGTTTGGGTCCGACTCCCATGACACCGTGATGGGGTCGCCGATGATGTGTTTTTCCAATGGAAGATCGGGATAAATTTTCTTCAGCGCATCGAGCGCCAGCGTCACCCGCTTCTCCACCGGCAGCGGCAGCATCTTCATGGCGTCGCTCATCCA
>CADEEO010000195.1 GCA_902826365.1 uncultured Hyphomicrobiales bacterium
GAATTTTCACTTTTCAATGAGCGTTGGGCACGGCTTCGCCCTTGATGAAAACGGTTATGCCGTTTCCGGGGCAGGTGAGAAGCGAAGGGTTGCGTGAGCGCAGCCTACGTGAAAATGCCGGTCGTGCAGTCCGGCGGTTGACGCAAACCGCGCCCACGCTTTTGCGGCGATTTTTGCCCCGGGTTTGAACTTGCAGAGCCCTGGATCGTACGGTTTCCTTGTTTGCCGCCAGGGTTGTTTAGCCATTTAAGGCGCATTGGGTCGTAATGCCCAAGGGCCTAGCCCGGAGCTCCCGAGTGCAGGATGTTCGTCTCACCCCGCCCGCAGGCGCCGCATCCACCCCATCACTGATCACCGTCGCGACCGAGACCCCTTCCGGAATGGACAGGAACATAAATGGCATATTAGGAATATATCTGTCAAGGGGATTTATTCTTATTTCTTTTTACTTCGGGCCCACTCATCAACTGCGTGGCCCATGGTCTTGGGCTTGCCGTCCTTGAGCCAGGCCATGAAGGAGCGGTCAAACTTGAAATGGCCGCCGCATTCCGCCTTGAAGAAGCGCCGGACGTTCTGGGTATTCCGGTAGGACGGAGTGATGGGGGTCGCCCGCGTGATCTTGTCCTTGTGCCAGTCGAAGTTTGCCATGTCCGACAGCCTGCCACAATCCTGCCCATAGTCCAGAGCTAGAAACCCTTCAGGAACGGGATTTTGAATGAATCGGCGGAACTTCATATTCGGCGTGGCGGCGATGATGCCAGGCCCGGCCTTTGCGGCGGTTAAGAAAAAGGCCATTCCCTATCGCGGGGCCGAGGTGGTTGAATTCACAACGCCTGAAAAGCGCGGCACGGTGATCGTCAACACCGAGGAAATGGCGCTCTATCACATTATCGGACGGGAAACCGCCATCCGCTATGGCGTGGCGGTGGGCAAAGAAGGCTTCGACTGGGCGGGCATCGCCAAGGTGGGGCGCAAGGTGGAGTGGCCGACCTGGACGCCGCCGGCCTCGATGATCAGGCGGCGGCCGGATTTGGAAAAATGGCGCAATGGCATGCCCGGCGGGCGGGAAAACCCGCTGGGCGCACGGGCGATCTACTTGTTCAACGGGGGCCGTGACACGCTGTTCCGCATTCATGGCACCAATGAGCCGCAGAGCATCGGCACGGCGGCGTCCTCGGGCTGCATCCGCATGCTGAATGAGGAAGTATCCGAGCTCTATGAGAGCGTGCAGATCGGGACGAAGGTTATTGTGATCTGAGCCGCTCCTAAAGTGCAATCAACTTTGTAGGCAGCTATGGCCTTTGTTTTTCCTCTCCCCGCCGGGGAGAAGGAAAACAATTTAACGGCAGGTGCGGTACCAGCCCATGTCGACGTGCAGATGATCGTGATGGTCGGCGTTGTAATCGGGGCTGAGGACCACATTGAAATAATCACAGGCTCCGTCGCGCACCTCGCGCAGGAATTCCGCCGGCGGCTGGCTGCCCTGCCACTGCTGCCTGAGGGTGACGCGTTTTCCGCTGCGCAGACGAAAGCCCGAAATATCGAAGGCATTGGCGGTGGCGTGTTCGCTCGCGGCGGATGAGCCGCGGATGGTGCGGCAGGAATAGGAGCCGAAATGGAGGATTTCGGCGACCGGCTCATTGAAAAACTTGCGCGCCGCGGGCTGCACGACATTATGCTCCCACATGAAAAGGCGGGCGGCGATGGCGCAGCGGGTTTCTTCGACGCGCAACGTTGCCGTTGAGAGACTGCCGAGTTTTATGGTGTCTTCCCTGCTGCAGAGCGCCGAAGCGATTTGCGCTGGCTCGATTGTCACTACTTTTCCGGCGCGGGCGAAAGCGGCGCGGCAATTTTCCGCGGCGGAATCGACGAGTTTCAGTTTGAAGGGCGTCAAAAAATTTGGCGCGGCGTCGAGATCCGGCAGGGCCAGGGGATCATAGTCCCGGGGCCATTCAAAATAGCCGAGCCGGGAGAGGCTATAGGCCGTCACAAGACATATGAAAAGGAGCGCCAGAAGGAAGCGCAGGCGGCGGAAGAAAAGCGACATCAGCGGTTTCTATAAGACTTTTTGCCCATTTGCCATGTTGCGGCGCACAAGCTAAAAGAAATGCAGGATTTCGAGGCGATTGAATGGCAAACGACAAGTCTGCGGCGCGTCCCCTGTCGCCGCATCTGCAAATCTACCGGCCCATGCTCACCATGATGATGTCGATTGTGCACCGCATTACCGGCGTGGGGCTTTATTTCGGGATTGTGCTGCTGGTGGGGTGGCTAATGGCGGCGGCCGTTTCGGACGCCTGTTTTGATGCCGTGCAGGGATTTTTTGGCCACTGGTTTGGCAGGCTGCTGCTGTTTGGTTTCACCTGGGCGCTGATCCACCATGCGCTGGGCGGGCTTCGGCATTTGCTGTGGGATACGGGGCGGGGCTTTGACCTCCACTTCATTGAATGGCTGGCGCGGGCCAATCTGGCGGGCTCCATTGTGCTCACGCTTCTGCTTTGGGTTATCGGCTATGGAGTGATGGCATGACTCCGGATAAATCCGGGACAAGGCATTTCCGGCAGATGTGGTGGACATCCATTGCCAATGTGCCGCTGGTTTTGTTTCTGCTGTGGTTCATCATCTCGCATCTCGGCGCTTCGCGGGCCGATGTGGTAGCCAGCGTGCAGAATCCCCTTAATGCGATCCTGCTCATCCTGTCATTTGCTTCCATCCTCTGGCACATGCGGCTTGGCATGGAAATGGTGCTTGAGGATTATGTGCATGACGAGCGCATGCTTCGCGCCAGCCTTCTGCTCAATACACTGTTCACGGCGGCTGCCGGTGTGGCGGCACTTTATGCGATTTTAAGAATGAGTTTTGGAAGCTGATGGCCACCAGGAATTCCTATCCCATAACCGACCACAGCTTTGATGTGGTCGTCGTCGGCGCCGGGGGTGCCGGCTTGCGCGCCACGCTTGGCGCTTCGCAGGCGGGATTGAAAAC
>CADEEO010000196.1 GCA_902826365.1 uncultured Hyphomicrobiales bacterium
CGTCCATCGTCTCGGCGAGGCCGCCGAACTTGCCGATGTCGAGATAGACCCAGCGCTGGTTGTCATTGGCATGCTTCTTCGAAATCAGAACCACTTCGGTCTTGATCACGCCGGCATTTCCCACCATGCCGCGGCCCGGCTCGATGATGGTTTCAGGAATGGCATTGCCGAAATGCTTGGCAAGGCCCTCATGAATGGCATTGGCATAGGTGGCCGTGCCCGGAACCGGCTTCAAATACTTGGTCGGGAAACCGCCGCCAAGGTTGACCATGGAGAGCGTAATGCCATGGCCCGCAAGGCTGTCGAAAATGCTCTTGGCTTCGGCCAAGGCCGAGTCCCATGCCCCAAGGCGGGTCTGCTGCGAGCCCACATGGAAGGAAATGCCATAGGCCTTGAGGCCCAGCGCATGGGCATGCAGCAACACTTCGGTTGCCATGTCGGGGTCGCAGCCGAACTTGCGGCTCAGCGGCCATTCGGCCCCTGCGCCATCGGTGAGGATGCGGCAGAACACCCGCGCTGCCGGTGCGGCACGCGAAACTTTTTCAACTTCCTCAACGCAATCGACCGCGAACATCGAAATGCCAAGCTGATGCGCCCGGGCAATGTCGCGCTCTTTCTTGATGGTGTTGCCAAAGGAAATCCGCTCCGGCGTGGCGCCGGCCGCCAACGCCATCTCGATTTCAGCAACGCTTGCCGTATCAAAGCAGGAGCCAAGGCCCGCCAGAAGCTTCAGCACTTCCGGGGCCGGATTTGCCTTGACGGCATAAAAAATGCGCGTGTCCGGCATGGCCCGCGTAAAGGCTTTGTAATTGCCGGCGATGACCTCGAGGTCAACCACGAGGCAGGGGCCTTCTGGTCGTCGGTCGCGGAGGAAGTCCAGGATGCGGGCAGTTGCGGCCATGTGCGTATCTCCCAAAAAAGTTGCGGCATCAGGGCGCTTCGTAAACCCACGCGATGGAGACGTGAGTTGACTGACCGCCTACTGACTTTTCGCCTTGGCTTGATCGGGATACCCAATCGCACTGCGGGCAATGATAGTGGTGCCTCTCAGTAACATCAGCCTTTGGAGGGCCAATCGAGACCAAAAAGCCCGCACCGTCGTTGCTTTGGGGAATTCCTTGGGGCACGTGCGACTTTGGGCAAAACGCATATGGTGGATTCGTGTGTTGCAATCAAGAAAAAATTTGGGCTGAAGCAAAGTTTTTTCTTAACAGCCGTTAATCTTTTGGCGCGGCGAAGGCCTGCCAGCCCGCGAGCAGGCGCGTGATCGTGGTGATCAGGCAAAGCGCTGCATAAAAATAGGCCAGCGCCGCGAAGTGCTGCGGCCACAGGCACATGGCCACGAAGCAGGCAATCGTTTCCGTCCCCTCCGTCAACCCGCCGAGATAGTAGAAGGATTTGCTGGGATAATCGGTGCTCTTCAGGCCGCGCTTCTCGGCGATAATGGCATAGGCCAGAAAGCTTGAGGCCGTGCCGACGAAGGCGGCCAGCAGCGTCGCCGCAGCCAGCGCATTGGCCTCCGGCTGTGCAACGCCAAAAGCCAGGGGAATGAGCCCGTAGAAAACAAAGTCCAGGCCAATGTCGAGAAAGGCCCCGCGGTCCGTGGCAACACCGGCCCGCGCCACGGCGCCGTCAAGGCCGTCAAGGGCCCGGCTGGCCAGCAAGGGCAGGATGGCGAAGGTGTAAAATCCAAGCGCGATGCACAGCGCTGCAAAGACGCCAAGCCCGAAGCCCGTGAAGGTCACCTGATCAGCGCTATAGCCCCGGTTCTTGATCGCCAGCGCTGCCCGGTCAATGGCGGGCTTTGCCAGCCTCATTGCGTAGCGGTCAAGCAAGGAGCAGTTCCCCCTTGCTGTTGATGCGGAAAATGCGCCCGCCCGCCGGCGCGTCCTCGCGGTCGTGGGTGACCAGCAGGGTGGGAATGTTGCGCTCGCGCAAATGGGCGAAGACATAGTTGCGGATGGTGTGCCGGAGCTCCGCGTCAAGCTTGGAGAAGGGCTCATCCAGCAGCATGGCCTGGGGCTTGGCCATCAACGCGCGGAAAAGCGCCACGCGGGATTTTTGGCCGTTGGACAGCGTGTCGGGCATGCGGTTCTCAAGCCCGTCAAGCTGGGCGCTCGCCAGCGCCTCCGCCACCAGGTGCTGGCGCTTTTTCAAGCTGCCCCGGCCAACCCCGAACAGAAGATTTTCGCCAACCGTGAGATGCGGAAACAGCAGGTCGTCCTGGAACAGGCGGCCCACCTGCCGCCGCTCCGCTGGCACATAGATCAGGTCAGTGCCATCCAGCGTCACATGCCCGTTGCCATACATGGGGTGCGTCAGGTCGCCGGCGATATAGGCGAGCAGCGATGATTTTCCGCTGCCGCTGGGACCCATCAGGGTGACGATTTCACCGGCCTCGATGGTGATCGTGAAGCTCTTGACGAGCAGCACGTCGCCGATGGTGAGGCTGATGTTTTCAAGCAGCAGGGTCATAGGGGCTTCCGGCCAAAGCGCGCCGCCACGAGAAAGGCAAACGCCGGAACGATCGCCAACATGAGCGCAAAAACCGCCATCAGCGGGCGGCTGCGGCCGCTGGCCAGCGTTACCGCTTCAACGGGCAGCGTTGTCAGGCGCCCCGAGGCAATAAGCTGGGTGGGCACATATTGCGCAATGCTGACGCCGATGCCCACTGCCGCGGAAGCGGCAAGGGCCGGTTTCATCATGCCCAGCTTCACCCCCGACCAGAAGCGCAAGGGATCAGCATTGAGGCCAAGCGACACGGCGCGGTAGCGCGGATCAAAGGCCCGGTAAGGCCCTTTCAGCACGATGAAAACATAGGCGAAAACCGGCGTGAGGTGGACAAGAAAAACGCCGGGCCAGGTGCCGTTCAAACCCAAACGCAGGAAGGCAAGATACTGCCCATCGGCAATGAGGAGAGACGGCAGCCGCATTCGTGGCTGTCCTGCATGGACACCTTC
>CADEEO010000197.1 GCA_902826365.1 uncultured Hyphomicrobiales bacterium
CGGCTTCGATGGAGTGGCTGTCGTTGTTGCGGCGGATGGCCTTGAAGCGGGCCGCGCCGGCGCGGTATTCCTGCATCCACTCGGAGGTGAACTTGCCGGTCTGGATATCGGCCAGGATACGCTTCATCTCGGCCTTGGTTTCGCTGGTGATGATGCGCGGGCCCGAGACGTATTCGCCCCACTCGGCGGTGTTGGAGATCGAATAGTTCATGTTGGCGATGCCGCCCTCATAGATGAGGTCGACGATCAGCTTCACTTCGTGCAGGCACTCGAAGTACGCCATCTCCGGCGCGTAGCCCGCTTCCACCAGCGTTTCAAATCCGGCACGGATCAATTCGATCAAGCCGCCACAGAGAACAACTTGCTCGCCGAACAAATCGGTTTCGCATTCTTCCTTGAAGGTGGTTTCGATAATGCCGGAGCGCCCGCCGCCCACGCCTGAGGCATAGGAGAGCGCGATGTCATGGGCATTGCCCGACGCATCCTGGTTGATGGCGATGAGGCAAGGCACGCCGCCGCCCTTCTGGTATTCGCCGCGCACCGTGTGGCCCGGGCCCTTTGGCGCGATCATGATCACGTCGATGGTCTTCTTCGGCTCGATCAAATTGAAATGCACGTTGAGGCCATGGGCAAAAGCAATTGCCGCGCCATCCCTGATGTTGGGGGCAATGTCGGCCTTGTAGATGTCGGCCTGAAGCTCGTCGGGCGTTGCCATCATCAAAAGGTCGCCCCACTTGGCGGCCTCCGCCACGGTCATCACCTTGAGGCCATCGGCCTCCGCTTTCTTGATCGTGGGCGAACCGGCCTTCAGCGCCACCGCCAGGTTCTTGGCCCCTGAATCCTTGAGGTTCAGCGCATGCGCCCGGCCCTGGCTGCCATAGCCGACGATGACGACTTTCTTGCCCTTGATGAGGTTAACGTCGGCATCCCGGTCATAATAAACGCGCATGTGAAAGGTCCCTGTTTGAATAACAGCGCGGGAATTAGCGGTCTGGCGGGGTTAAGGCAAGCCTCAATAAGCATGGGGCCTATGTGTGGGCATGGGCCTGTACCGATAGGCGAAATCGCAGCATAGTAAGAGCCGCAATAGCCCAATGGGGAAGACCATGATGTCATCGGCAACGCCCGAACAGCGCCTGGAGGAACTGGGCCTCGTCCTGCCGCCGCCCGCCGCCGCGGTGGCCAATTATGTGCCCTGGGCCATCACCGGGAACCTCATCATGACCTCGGGCAACCTGCCCTGGCGCGATGGCAAATTGGCCTATACCGGAAAGATCGGCCGGGAACTTTCCGGCGAAGATGGCTACAAGTGCTGCCAGCTCTCCTGCCTCAATGCCATTGCCCAGTTGCGCGATGCGGCGGGCGACCTTTCAAGGATAGCGCGTATTGTCCGGCTCGAGGGCACCATGAATGTGGCCGAAGGCTTCGGCGAACATCCGAAATGCCTGAACGGCGCTTCCGATTTGATCAATTCGGTTTTCGCCCTGCGCGGGCTGCACACCCGCATGATCTATACAAACCCGGTCATGCCGCTGGACTGCGTCACCCTTGTCGTCCTCTACGCGGAGATTGCCAATGAGTGAAAGCTGGCGCGGCGCCGAACTGGAAAAAGCTCCGCGCAACGGGCGCGTTGGCCACACGCTGGTGTCGGAAACCGATGCGGTCCGCGTCTGGGTGATTTCGCTGAAGCCCGGTGAGCGCCTGCCCTATCATTGCCACGTGCTGAATTACTTCTGGACCGCCACCTCGGAAGGCAGCGCCAAATCCCATTTCAGCGATGGCCGCAGTTCGGAAACCAGCTACAAGGTGGGCGACACGCGACACTATACTTTCGGGCCAGGCGAATCCATGATCCACGATCTTGAAAACACCGGGTCTGCGCCCCTGAGTTTCGTCACCGTGGAACTGAAAATCGGCAGCGCCAACGCGCCGCTGGCGCTGGCCTAGGCGGTTCTGACTTTCGCAATCGGAACATCCCCGATGGCCTCCCGGAACAAGCGCACCGTCTCCGCCATGCCGAAGGTCAGCGCATCGGCGATGATGGCATGGCCGATGGACACTTCCGCAAGGTTTGGCAACGCCGCCACAAGGGCCGGCAGGTTTTCCCGCGTCAGGTCATGGCCGGCGTTGAGGCCAAGCCCGGCGAATTCCGCCACCTTTCCGGCGACAATGACCTTGTCGAATTCGCGTTTGCGTGCGGCGGCGTCAAACGCACCGCCATAAGGCCCCGTGTAGATCTCGATGCGGTCTGCCCCCACCGCCTTCGCCTGCTCTGCCAGCTTCGGATCGGCATCGACAAACAGCGACACGCGCATTCTGCCGGCATGAAGCCGCGCGATCACATCCTTGAGAAGCGATTGGTGCTTTGCGACATCCCAGCCATGGTCGGACGTGCCCTGGGCCGGATCATCGGGAACCAGCGTCACCTGGTCCGGCCCGTTTGCCTCGACAAGCTTGAGAAAACGCTCGTCGGGATAACCCTCGATATTGTATTCGCGGGTGGGAAATTCCTTGCGGATCAGCTCGCGCAAGACCGGCACATCCGCATGGCGGATATGGCGCTCATCCGGGCGCGGATGAATGGTGAGCCCCGCCGCCCCGGCCTGCAAGGCAATGCGCCCCAGCCCCTCAAGGCTCGGCCAGGGCAGATTCCGCCGGTTGCGCAGATAGGCAATGGCATTGACGTTCACGGATAGCTTGCAGCTCATGGCGCATGAATGTAGGCGTGCAATGGAGTGCTGGAAAGTCCGGTTTTAATAAATAATGTCAGACCACTTTCATCCAGCATTCCGCTTTTGGAGAACGTATTTCTGGAGACATTCCGACCTTCCCGAGATACTGTAAGTGAACGAAAGACAATCACGTGGCCAACCCATGCGCAATAGTTTTTCCCGGTTAGTCGTCTGTCTGCTGTTGGCGGTTCCTGCGTTGCAGTCGTCAAC
>CADEEO010000198.1 GCA_902826365.1 uncultured Hyphomicrobiales bacterium
CCGCATGAGGTTTGGATCGCCCAGGCGCTTGGCCAGCGTCCCATAGGAAATGGTGACGCCGCAGGGAATGCGCTTGAGCTCGTCCCAAACCTTGCGCTGGAATTCCGTGCCGCCGCCGTCGGTGGGAATTCCTTCTATGGCTTTCATGTCGCCGGCGAAATAGGCGCGAATCCGGTCCGAAAACCCATTGGGATTATCCGCCGGAAAGCGCTCCGACGAGCCATAACGCAGCCGCAAATCCCGCGCCACCCGCTCCGGCTGGTCGTCAAACTCAATCCCGATCATCGCCCCATCCCGCGCCAGCAGCAGCATGGTTCCCAGCGGTGTTTCGACATGGTCCGAGAGGATTGAAATCGCGCTGTATTGCTTCATAGTTGCATCCACACTGGCCCTGAAACAGGATTTCATCAATGACGGCAAAGCCCAGAGTAGCACTGTTCATCGACGCCGAAAATGCGTCCGCCAAATATGTCCAGGACTATCTCAGAAGATGTGGAGAACTGGGCAAACTCACCATTGCCCGCTGCTACGGCGGCGCGGCAGGCCTCAAGAGATGGGACAAGGCCATGAAGGATCATCATATCGTCCCCATGCAGACGTCGCCCGGCGCTGCCAAGGAAAACGCCAGCGACTTCGCTTTGACCATCGACGTGGTATCGCTCTTGCACCGTGGCCTATTCGATCACGCGGTGATCGCCTCAAGCGACGCGGACTTCATGCAGCTTGCCATCCACATCCGCGAACAGGGCAAAGGCATTGATGGCCTCGGCGAAAGCAAGGCGACAAAGCCCCTGCAATCCGCCTTCGACAAGTTTACAATCATCCCCGCCGCCGCGCCGAAAAGGGCTCCTGCCCCCAAGCCATCATCCGCACCTGCAAAGAAACTTGCATCTGCCCCGGCCATCGACACGGCGATGCTGCTGGACATCTACCGAAAGCTCAGCGCCAACGGCAAAGCGGTAACTCCGCGCGTCTTCGGAACCGAACTCTCCGTAAAAATGCCGAACTACAAGAAAGGCCACCGCACCCTGGAGAACTTCCTCCGCCACTCCGGCCTCTTCAAAATCGAGAACGGCGTGATACGTCCGCTAGACTAGGGCGCGTCCCAATTAACTTTGTCATCCCGACGAAAGTCGGGACCCAGAGCAGCCACCTTGATGTTTGCAGTTTTTCGTAACAGTGCAACTTTATCTGAGGCCCGGCGTTCGCCGGGATGACAAAGGAGGGGAAGGAGATTGCGCGAAAAGAAAAACCCCGTAGTTTACATTCTAGCCAGTCGCAAAAACGGAACACTCTACATTGGCGTCACAAGCGATCTCTGCAACCGCATTTCCCAGCATAAGGATGGAAAAATTCCGGGTTTCAGCCAGAAGTACAATTTGAAAACCTTAGTCTGGTTTCAAAACTTCAATGGCATGGAAGAGGTTATCAAGCGCGAAAAGCAGTTGAAGGAATGGAAGCGCGGCTGGAAACTTGAATTGATCGAAGCATCCAATCCGGACTGGCACGATCTGTTTCCTGAAGAGTGCGAAACACCTTAGCAATGTCCGGCGTTCCTGGGTCCTGTCTTTCGACGGGATGACAGTGTTGGGAGATTATCCCAGCCTCTTCAACGCTTCAGCCGTCTTCGTCTTCTGCACATCAAGCTCCGCCTTGCGCTCCCGCGTTTCGGCCAGCACGTCTTCTGGCGCCTTGGCGACGAAGCCGGGGTTGCCCAGCCGGCCGGCAATCGCGGTTGACTCCTTCTCGATCCGCTCAAGCTCCTTCTTCAGCCGCGCCGTTTCCGTGGCGAAATCGATGACGCCTTCCAGCGGCAAGGCCACTGTTGCCTCGCCCAGCACGATCTGCGCCGAGGCCTTTGGCACCCGGTCTTCGAACGAGATGGAGGAGAGCCTCGCCAGGCGGATGATTTCATTTTCCCAGGCCGAGGAAATCCGGCGCGAATCCTTGTTGGCGCCCACCAGCACGCAGGGGATCTTCAGGCCGCCGGAAATGTTCATTTCGGCGCGCACCGAGCGGATCTCCGAGATGATCTTGATCACCCATTCGATTTCCGCATCCGCCTTGGCATCGCCCAGGCCCTTGTAGCTTGGCCAGTTCGCTTCCATCAGCCAATGCTCGCGCGCCGCTGTCTGCTGCCAGAGCTCTTCCGTCACAAACGGCATGAAGGGATGCAGCAGCACCAATATCTGGTCGAGAACCCAGGCGGCTGAGGCCTGCGTTTCCCTCTTGGCCGCTTCATCGGTGCCGCCCAAGATCGGCTTGATCAACTCCACATACCAGTCGCAGTAAACATTCCACACAAACTGGTAAAGCGCAGCGGCCGCTTCATTATAGCGATGCTCCTCAATGGCCTTGGTTACCGCATTGCGGGTGCGCGAAGCCTCGCCGGCAATCCAGCGGTTCACCGTGACACGTGCCGCCACCGGATCGTAATTGGGATCGCGCTTCACCCCGTTCATTTCGGCAAAGCGCGCCGCGTTCCACAGCTTGGTGCCGAAATTGCGGTAGCCTTCCACCCGCGATTTGGCGAGCTTGATGTCGCGCCCCTGCGCTGCCATGGCGGCCAGAGTGAAGCGCAGCGCATCGGCGCCGAATTCATCGATCAGGTCCAGCGGGTCAATCACATTGCCCTTGGACTTCGACATTTTCTGGCCGTTCTCGTCGCGTACCAGCGCGTGGATGTAAACCGTGTGGAACGGCACCTCCTGGCGGAAATGCAGCCCCATCATCATCATGCGGGCCACCCAGAAGAAGATGATGTCAAAGCCGGTGACCAGCACATCGGTCTTGTAATGGCGCTTCAGGATCGAGGTTTCTTCCGGCCAGCCCAGCGTGGAGAAGGGCCACAGCGCCGACGAGAACCAGGTGTCGAGCAC
>CADEEO010000199.1:0-1522 GCA_902826365.1 uncultured Hyphomicrobiales bacterium
TCGAAGGCCGCTTTTGCCCTCAAAGTCGGCGAAGTTTCACAGCCGGTGAAGACTGATTTTGGCTGGCACGTCATCAAGATTGAAGACCGCAAACTGGGTGCGGCGCAGCCTTTTGACCAAGTGAAATCGGCGATCCGCAATGTTCTCCTGCGCAAGAAGGTGCAGGAAACCATGGATGAGCTGCGCAAAACCGCAAAGATCGAAGTTCTTGACGAGGACCTCAAGAAATATGCCACAGAGGTGGAAAAAAAGCGCCGGGCCATGACCAACAACAAGAATGGCGTTGTGGCCCAACCGCCAGCCGAAAGCGAAGGCGATACGGGCGGCAAGGGCGACCTGCAGGTCCCTGAGCAATAATCCAAGGACGGAGCATGGCGCACAATGTTTCACCGCTCGCTCCGCGTGCGGTTCCACATCTTCCTGCCATTGACGGCGTAACACTGGCCATTGCCGAAACCGGCATCCGCTACAAGAACCGCCCCGATGTGCTGCTGGCAACGCTGGCACCGGGCACAACAGTTGCCGGTTGCTTCACCCTTTCCAAATCCCGTTCGGCTCCGGTTGACTGGTGCGCCCAAGGCCTGAAGGGCGGTGCGGCGCGGGCCGTGGTGATCAATGCGGGCAATGCCAACGCTTTTACGGGCAAGGCGGGGGTTGCGACGGTTACGGCGGTTGCCAAGGCTACGGCGCAACAGCTGAAGTGCAAACCGGCCGAAATTTTTCAAGCTTCAACCGGAGTGATCGGCGAGCCGTTGAACCCGGCTCCGATTGTCGGCGCATTGCCGGGATTGTTCGTGGCCGCCAGAGCGGATCGCTGGGACGATGCGGCGCGCGCCATCATGACCACGGATACGTTTGCCAAGGTTGCAACCGCGACCGTAAAATATAACGGCAAGACGGTGACCATCAACGGCATTGCCAAGGGCTCGGGCATGATTGCGCCCGATATGGCCACCATGCTGGTTTTCATCTTCACCGATGCGGCAATTCCGTCGCGCATTCTGCAGCCCTTGCTTTCGGCCAGCGTGGCCAAGAGTTTCAATTGCATCACGGTTGACGGCGATACATCAACATCCGACACGGTGCTTTTGTTTGCCACAAGGAAAGCCGGGCCTGCGCCAAAGGGTTTGAAATCCGCCGGGGATGCGCGGCTAAAGGGATTCGCCAAGGGGCTCGATGGCTTGTGCCTTGATTTGGCGCAGCAGGTTGCGCGCGATGGCGAGGGCGCAGAGAAGCTTATCGAAATCACCATCACAGGCGCTGAGTCCGACAAGGCGGCTCACAGGATAGCCATGTCGATTGCCAATTCGCCACTGGTGAAAACCGCCATTGCCGGTGAAGACGCCAATTGGGGCCGCATTGTCATGGCCATCGGCAAGGCCGGCGAAAAAGCCATCCGCGACAAGCTGCGCATCCGCATCGGCGGCATCCAGGTTGCGAAGAACGGCATGCGCGATCCCGACTACAAGGAAGCCGAGATCATGCCCCACATGAAGGGGCGGGAGATCACGATTGAAGCCGA
>CADEEO010000199.1:1622-2879 GCA_902826365.1 uncultured Hyphomicrobiales bacterium
TGCTGGCTTTCATGGGGCGACCAGGCGGTGGCCCAGGCCACTTCGATGGTGGCGCGGATGCGGCTGTCATCATCGGAAAACTTCTGCTGATAGATAGAAATGGCTTCGCCCAAGAGATTGCGGGTGACAGGCGTCCGTGATCGCCCGGTCAAGATGTTTGAAAGGCCCAGTGACCTGATTTCGTGAATGAGTGCTATGGCGTCGGGGTAGCGCACGATGGTGCGGTCGAGGTCCACCACGGGAAGGGCGAGCTCAGCGCGCTGCAACAGCCCGCCCATTTCGCGGACATCAATCATGGGAGCAACGCGGGGCGAGACGCCGCCGGTTACGAGGTCTTCGGCTTCCAGCCAGGATTGGCGCAGTTCGTTGAGAGTTTGGCCAGCAAACAAACAAGCCATGAAGAGCCCGTCGGGAATAAGGGCGCGGCGAAGCTGGATGAGCGTTCCCGGCACATCGTTGACGAGATGAAGATCGAGGATGTCAAATATGGCATCGAAAGCATTGGCCGCGAGTGGCAGAATTTCCGAGGCCGTGGGTTCAAGGATTTCGAGGTTTTTAACTTTGCCCGTGGCGCGAATGGCGGCGGCAATGGGTTCTGGATCAACCGCGATGAGGCAGGCGTGATTGAATTCGCGGGTTATGGGGTCCAATCGTTCAGCGAGTTCGGCGGCAATGGAATTGGAAAGGATGTCCGGCCGGTTAATCTTGGTCCGCGTCAGCCGTGCGAGATACAGTTCCCGGTCGAAAATATTTTCGGCACCGTTCGTCATCGCCGCTTAGCAGAGCAAGGCATCGTGAAGCATCTGCCAGCATTCACGATTCGGGGCAGAGATCACACCGCCTTCAAACACCGTCGGCAGATAGGGGCTGCCATCCAGGAGGGCGGAATAGCCGCCGGCTTCCGCATGAATGAGCACGCCCGCCGCATGGTCCCAGGGCATGAGCTTGTAGTGCAGGGAAAAATCAACCAGCCCTTCGGCCACGATGCGGTATTCGTAAGCCGCGCAGCGGTAGCCGAAGCTGGCTTTGACCTTTGGAAGATTGGCGGCCACGCGGCTGCGCAGCGGTTCCGGCATGATGTACCATGACGTCGTTCCGGTCATGTTGGAAAGCTCTGTTGGCTTTGCCACGCGGATATCGCGGGTGACGCCGCTTTCGGATTTGGCCCAGGCGCCCTCGCCTTTCAGCGCGAAGGTGCAGTCGCGGCCCACCGGATCATAAATGATGCCGCCCACCGTGACGCCACGCTCGACGACG
>CADEEO010000200.1 GCA_902826365.1 uncultured Hyphomicrobiales bacterium
TTTGGGTTGTTCGCAGCTCCCGTGATCCGCTGCGCGATTCAGTCATAGAAGCCGGATTGCTCGAACTGGGCCGAGATGATCACTAGTGCAAAGAGGATGGCGATGGTGGCGGAATCAACCGCCGATGCCGCTTGCGCCAGTGTCATCGTTTCCGTTCCGATGAGAAAGATGATGCCGAGAAGCGCAATCCCGGTGCGATCCAGCGCAAGCCCCGGCACGCGTCCCAGAGCCATTCCGAGATAGACCAGAAAAAATACAATTACCGGGAGGGACATCAAAATTAGGTGTTTGCTCTTTGGCAGTTCTAAACGCTCTACCCTAGCATGCGGGCGGTCGCTTGCAATTCCTGCTCCAGGGGATCGGTTATGGAACAATTCCCCGTCTGGCCCGTTTACGTCGGGAATTGTCGTATCCACGACCGCGAAGCGGCGGCTGCTTTGCGGGGGCCAGGGAAAACCAAATGAGGCCGTTGCCTGTTAAAATTTTTAGCGAGAACGTCATACGGACAGCGGGAAACCAGGATTTGGTGAATGGCTTGGTGATGTTCTTGGCTGTTTGCGCCATCCTATATTATGGCCAGCAAATCCTCATCCCGATTGTCCTTGCAATCCTGCTGTCATTGCTTCTCACCCCCTGCGTAAGGGCGCTCCAGAAAATCAGGGTTCCCAAATCAGCGGCCATCGTCAGCGTGGTGCTTATCGCTTTTGCACTGTTGTTTACCATGACGGCCGTCCTGGCCACCAGCCTGACTAATTTGGCAGGCGATCTTCCGCAGTACGAAAGCAACCTGCGTGAAAAGGCACGAAGCCTGAAATTTGCCACCTCGGGCGGCGATACCATAGAGAAAGCCGCAAATGTCCTCAAGGACCTGCAGACCGAACTTCAGCAGCCCCAGCAATCGCTAACGAGTTTTACGTCGAGCAAACCAATTCTTGTTGAAATTCGGGAGCCAAATTTTGGCCCGCTCGATCCAGTCATCTCCGCGGTGGCGATATTGATCCATCCCCTGACGCAGCTTGGCATCGTCATCCTCATGGTGGTGCTCATTCTGTTCAATCGGGAAGACCTGCGGAGCCGGCTGGTCCGCCTGGCGGGCACCGGAGACATCCACCGGACAACCATTGCCCTTGATGAAGCCGGTGAGCGTTTGAGTTCGCTGTTCATAACGCAACTCCTCATCAATGGCCTGACCGGCGCGTTCATCGGCAGCGCCTTGGCTGTCATTGGCATACCGGGGGCAATCTTGTGGGGTGTGCTCACCGCCGTCATGCGCTTTGTCCCCTATGTCGGCGTATTCATGTCAGCCGTGTTTCCCGTTATCATCGCGGCGGCTATCGGCGAAGGCTGGACCTTGGCCCTTATGGCAGCCGGGATTATTTTGCTGGTCGAGATCACCGTCGGCCAAGTCCTTGAGCCGCTTTTTTTTGGCAAGATGACGGGGCTGTCGACCTTTGCCATCGTTGCCTCGGCGGCGTTCTGGGCCACGCTTTGGGGGCCGATTGGATTGATTCTCGCAACGCCATTGACGGTTGGCCTGCTGGTGATTGGGCGCAATATCGAGTCTCTGAAATTCTTCGACGTCCTGCTGGGCAGCGAGGCGGTGCTGACACCCGACCATGTGTTCTATCAGCGCCTTTTGGCATCCGACCCCATCGAAGCGGCCGAACAAGCCGATATTTTTCTCAAGGAAAACCGGCTCGACGATTTCCTCGATGAAGTGGCGGTTCCGGCGCTGATGCTTGCCAACTATGATCACATAAGGGGCGTGCTCTCCAGCGAGCGCCTGACAGTCATAGCAAATTCGTTTTCCGAGACGCTTGACGAAATATGGTCAGACGCTGAAAGCGCAGCGCCAGCGGAAGCCTCCGTGCTTCTCATCACCGCCCATGGCCCGCTCAACTTCGCGGCAACTCTCTCATTTTCCGCCCTCCTGAAAACACGAGGCGTGAAACACCGAATGCTCCCGGAAGATGTGATCGCACCCGGTAAGTCGCCCGAGATCGACATGGCCAATGTCGGGTTTGTCTGCCTCTGCTACCTGACGGCCCCAAGCGAGGCCAAGCACAATTACGTGCTGCGGCGCATATCCCCGCTGGTGAAAGATGCCCGCGTGATCAGCGTGGCCTGGTCCGGGTCGGCGGACAGTGTCCAGGTGCAAAGCCCGGCAAATGCGGTTTCGCTTCTTCCCGCGGCAAACACAAAAGCGGAAGGCAAGGACACTGCGGACTCAGCCAGCGCTGCCGCGTCGCCCGCCTGACGGCTTCAACTCTTCGAACTGCCAGTCCTTGCGCTTTGAAGTGAGTTAATATAGAAACGAATTAGCTTCTATATTAAAAGACCTGCGGGGGCCCGATGCACACGAGCGAAGACCGCATTCTTCAAATGCTGAAATCGCGCGGGTCTCAATCGACGCAGGCGCTGGCCCGCCAGCTTGCCGTGACCCTTCCCGGTGCGCGAAAGCACCTCACGGAACTGCAACAAGCCGGGCTGGTTGCGAGCAAAATGCTGGCGGCGGGCGTTGGCCGCCCCAAGCGGATGTGGCGTCTTACCGAGAAGGCCCAATCACGTTTTCCGGATACCCACGCCTTCCTGACCGTCGAACTGATCGGCGCGGCCCGCAATCTCTTTGGCGAAGAAGGCATCGATCGCCTGATCAGCCAGCGCGAGAAGGATATGCACAAGCGCTATCAGGCAGCCCTGCGCAAGGCGCGCGGTCTGCGCGCCAAGGTCGCCAGGCTCTGCGAATTGCGGAGCGAAGAGGGCTATATGGCGGAATGGTCCGCTTTGGAGGATGGAACCTTCCTGCTGGCCGAGAACCACTGCCCGATTTGCGCCGCGGCCCGTCTCTGCCAGGGCTTCTGCCGCTCAGAGTTGC
>CADEEO010000201.1 GCA_902826365.1 uncultured Hyphomicrobiales bacterium
GGATCCCAATTTTGTCATCTACCGGATTATCGGCAATTCGCTTCCACCCCGCCACGGCCCGGACGAGACCTATGACAACCTGAAGTTTGCGCTTGAAAACGAGCCTGATCTGCCCTCCTGCGACAAACGGTGGGTGCTGAACCGGCTGGTTGATCCGGCAGCTGAAGCTAAATACATCAAGCTCATCCGTGCCAGCGGCCAGAAATACCACGCCATTCCATTTGATGAGGCAGCCTACAAAGCCGCGTTCTACGACGCGAGCGGCATGCCCAAGTCGCTCAATCCATTTGCGCGGGGGAGCAACGGCAAGGCGGAGTCCGCCTGGCTTGCGCAGTCGCGGGAGTGGATCATCCGCCACAAGTCACTGGCCGCAATCAACCTGAATGATGCAAGAAACAGGGCGATTGAGCTGGGCAGGGCGGACGCCCTTTGGACATTGCCGCTTGACGGCTGGTGCTACTTCACCGCCGAAGCCTGGCATAGCTTCACGGAAGGTGTCGCCCGCAACAAGGACGCGTTTTACGGCATACTCCCGCTGGCGCGCCTGAACGGCAACGCGCAACTCAAGGCAACGGCGGATCTTCCCAAAGCCGATGATGAGCCGCAGATGGCATTTCGCCGGGATGCGCCGGACCGGTTTTACGAAAAAATGCGCTATGGCAACCAGAACAAGTCAGAGCTTTTGGTCCGCCTCGGCGTGCCTGGTCCTTGGGAAAAGTGGCGGCTGGCCTACTGGGAAACGGCGCCGCGGCCTGAAGCCATTGCGCCGGGAAAATTCTTCGTTGGCGGATGGGTCTACCGTCTTGCCTCTGGTGCGAGCGGCAAGGTGGAGGCCAGCGTGGGCAACCGGTATATCGCGCGCATTGAGGGGGTGCAACGCCTTGCACAGCAGCTCGATGCCGCCATCATGCAAAAATCCGATGCCGGGAATGGCTGGCAAGACTATTGCGTCCTTCATTCGGGGTCGAAACTTTCCCAGCATAATCAAGTTGAGGCCCTGCGGGACCTCGCATGCGCGGCGCTGGAAAAGCCGATCCGCACAATACTCGACAAGACCGAAATGCCGCCAAGCGGCAACCGGAAAGATTATTTCAGCCCCCGGCGCTACCTGCACAACATCGACGGCAGAAATATTTTCATCGACGGGCGGTCGGCCGAAACATCCGCTGCCGGGTCAAAGGAAAGCCACCGGTATGACCGCGGAGCCTTGCAGGAATGCTTTTCACACGCGTCAATTCTGGCGGCGTCCGGCGTGCTGTGCCAACGGGATGATTTTTTGCGAAGATCGGCGGAAATCCTGGCGGCCTGGTTCATCGACGCCGACTCTTCAATGACTCCCAGCGCGCGGTATTCGCAATGGCAGCCGGACTCGCCGGCAACGGCGAATTTTTTCGGGTTGATCGACTTCCGTTATCTGTGGACATTGCCGTATCTGAGCCGGACACTTCTCGTCAACGGCGCTCTGTCAGAACGGCAAGTCGAGGTCGTCAAGCAGTGGGCCACCAACTTCCTGGTCTATCTCGTGCAAAGCGAGCAGGGGCAGAGGGCCATCATGTCCGGAAACAATATTGGCACCTGGACACACCTGGTGTTCGTTTCCCTGTCCATCTTCACCGGAAACCTTGGAATAGCGGCAACGCAGCTCAACACCGCAAGCCTCCGCCTGGCCGCGCAATGCGATGTGATCGGCTTGCAGGCGGCGGAACTTTCCCGCACCCGCCCGCTGCATTATTCATTTTTCAACCTCACGGCCTGGACCCTGCTGGCCAATCTTGGCCGTTCGGCTGGGTTTGATCTCTGGAACTACCGCGGCGTCGAAGGGCAATCCATTTGCCGCATGATGCATTTCATCCAGACCAACATGGCGCATTTTCAGGAGTATCAGGATCAACCGGCGAAGTACGCGGACTGGTTTGAATCCCTGCTGCTTTTGGTGCCGCCGACGGCGGCTGACCGTTCGCTTCTCGCAAAGTGCAAGCAGGGAACAGGCCGTAACTGGACCGAAGACCCCGATTTGGGCCTGCCCTCGCAATGGCGGTTTTTCCTGCCTTTGCATGGTTGAAGCCTCGTATCACAACCCTTGTCCTGACATAAAAGTGCTCTCCTTTGCTCGAGATCACAGCGCCTTTGCGGATGCCGGCGCCGAGTGGCGGTTTGTTAACGCCCTGTTATGGTTATCGGCTTCCGGCCTGCCCATTGCGCAAAAAGCCCAAATCGGACAACATAACGGCCATGGATGGGGCGCGCCGGCGCAGAGTGAGTCCGGCGTAGTATTGTCATTTTAGAAAAGGATTGATGATGTCCATGACCAAATCCCTCGTTGCCGCGGCCGCGTTCATGATGCTCGCCCCGGTTTCAGCCCTTGCGGCGGAAACCGTGAATTTCACCATGAAGGCCTCGATGCCATCGTTGCGCGATGCCACGAAGAAAGACAATTTCACCGTGGGCCTTGCCGACAGGCAGGTGGACACGACCCTGAAGATCATCTGCCAGGGCGCAACTGCGGGACTCATCACCGGCCAGAATGAATCCTGCGCCGTCACCGGCAATGGCGCGCTGGTCAATCCGGCCAATGGCCAGAAGCTGCAGCGCACGCAATATGCCGGCGGCTGGGTGGTGAAGTCCGATGGCTTCACCGACGGCACGTCGATGTCGGTGAATTACCTGGCGCTTGGCAAGGTTGCTGCGTCCAATGGAAAATTCGCCGGCTCGCTGATGCTGAAGCCGGAAAATCCCAGCACCGGCGCCAGCCTGCTGCGCGACACCATCCTCAAGAAAATCAAGACCACCGAGTCAGGGCTCATCGACGAGCGGGTGGACACCATTCAGCTTTCCAATTTCACCATTCCCTCGGCGGGGCTTCCCTCGGACAA
>CADEEO010000202.1 GCA_902826365.1 uncultured Hyphomicrobiales bacterium
CGCCCATCCGCCCGGGCCATCCGCCCGGCCACCGGAAGAGGAAAATTCACGAGGTTGATGAACTGCTCAGCGAATGCCAATGGCTCGCCTTCCGCGCAGCGATGGCCGACACGAGCTGAAACGCAAATCCTAAGCAAACCGCCGTAAAAACACCCGGAATCCTGGCCAAAACCTCCTTCTCCCAGAGCGGGGTTGCAACGCCTTGCCCCCTCATCTATACCCCGCCGGTCACGGCACAGGCAGCGGACACCCCTGGAGGCAGGCCCGGGCCGTGGCTCATTCATTCAGGAGAATATAAATGTCCAAGATCGTTCAGCTTAAGGCCACGCAGCGTGGCCGGGCAGGCAAGGGGGCCTCCCGCGCAGTACGTCGCGAAGGTCTCGTTCCCGGTGTCGTTTATGGCGACAAGCAGGGAGCCCAAATGGTTTCGCTCAATTACCGCGAACTCGAGCCCCATATCCAGACCGGCCGCTTCCTGTCGACGCTTGTCGACCTCGAAGTGGAAGGCAAGACCATCCGCGCCATCCCGCGCGATGTGCAGTTCGAGCCGGTGCGCGATTTCATCGTGCATGTGGATTTCCTCCGGCTTGGCAAGGCCTCGCGCATTGCCGTTGATATTCCGGTGCATTTCAAGGGCCAGGAAGCCTCTCCCGGCATCAAGGCCGGCGGTTCGCTCAACATCGTGTCGCATACCTTGAGCCTTTATTGCTCGGCGGATTTCATCCCCGATGAAATCACCGTCGATGTGACCGGCCTGCAGATCGGCGCGTCGATCCACATGTCTGACATCAAACTGCCGGAAGGTGTCACCGCGGTTTCGCGCGATGACGTGACGCTGTGCACGATCGCCGCCCAGGCCAAGGAAGAAGTGGTTGAGGAAGTCGCGGCTCCCGTCGATGTTCCGGCCACTTCACAGAAAGCCCCGACTGAAGGTGCAGCTGCCGCTGCTCCCGCTGCCGGCGCCAAGGGTGCGGCTCCAGCGGCTGCCGGCGCCAAGGGCGCGGCTCCAGCCGCAGCGCCTGCCAAGGGTGCTGCTCCTGCCGCCGCTGCTCCGGCGCCGAAGAAGAAGTAGTCATCTTCGTCTGACAGGAGACGGGCATGTTTCTTCTTGTGGGTCTCGGCAATCCGGGAACCAAATATGCCGGAAACAGGCACAATATCGGCTTCATGGCGGTGGACGAAATCGTCCGCCGCCATGGCTTTTCGCCCTGGCGCAAGAAGTTCCACGGCGAGATTTCGGAAGGCCTCCTGGCGCTGCAGAAAACCCTCGTCCTCAAGCCTTCAACCTACATGAATGAATCGGGCCAGGCGGTGGGCGAAGCGATCCGCTTTCTCAACATGGAGCCGGAACAGGTCATTGTCATCTATGACGAGATTGATCTACTGGCCGGCAAAGTCCGGGAGAAACTTGGTGATGGGGCGGCCGGTCACAACGGCATCCATTCGATCACCGCCCATATCGGCCCGCATTATACGCGGGTGCGACTGGGGGTCGGCCATCCGGGTGACAAGACGCTGGTTCATCCCCATGTGCTCAGTGACTTCGCCAAGGCCGACAAGGCCTGGCTCACGCCCTTGCTGGATGCGGTTGCGGACTACGCACCGCTTCTCGTTGAAGGCGATACGGCAACATTTCAGAACAAGGTGCATCTGGCGCTCGCTCCAGCGCCGGAAAAGGAATAGGTTTCATGGGTTTCAAATGCGGCATCGTTGGCCTTCCCAACGTGGGAAAATCAACGCTCTTCAACGCGCTTACGCAGACCTCGGCGGCGCAGGCGGCGAATTATCCGTTCTGCACCATTGAGCCCAATGTGGGCGATGTGGGCGTGCCGGATCCGCGGCTTGATGATCTCGCAAGGATCGCAAACAGCGCCCAGATTATCCCAACGCGCCTGACATTCGTGGATATCGCGGGTCTCGTCAAAGGCGCTTCCAAGGGCGAAGGGCTGGGCAACCAGTTCCTCGCCAATATCCGCGAGACGGATGCCATCGCCCATGTGGTGCGCTGCTTTGAGGATGGCGACATCACCCATGTTTCTAACAAGATCGATCCGATCGCCGATATCGATACCATCGAAACCGAGTTGATGCTTGCGGATATGGACAGCCTCGAAAAGCGCGTCGTTGCCATCGAGAAAAAGGGCAAGCAGGGCGACAAAGAAGCCAAGGAAATGGCCGACCTGATGAACCGCGCCCTGGTGCTGTTGCGTGAAGGAAAACCTGCCCGCCTGGTTGAACGCAGCGCCGACGAAGAGAAGATGTTCCGCGGCCTCGGGCTGCTTTCTTCCAAGCCGGTGCTTTATGTCTGCAATGTTGAGGAAGCCTCTGCCGACAAGGGCAATGAATTTTCTGCACGCGTGAATGAGTTTGCGGCCAGGGAGGGCAACAGCGCAGTTGTCGTTTCCGCCAAGATCGAAAGCGAGATCGCTGTTCTGCCCGTAGCCGACCAGAAGGATTATCTGGATGCAGTCGGCCTTGAGGAACCTGGCCTCAACCGCGTGATCCGCGCCGGCTATGACCTGTTGCATCTCGTCACTTACTTCACCGTCGGTCCCAAGGAAGCCCGCGCCTGGACCATTACCAAGGGCACCAAGGCGCCTGCCGCAGCCGGCGTCATCCACACGGATTTCGAAAAGGGCTTTATCCGGTCGGAAACCATTGGCTATGCGGACTACGTCAAGAACAACGGCGAAGCCGGTGCCAAGGAAGCCGGAAAATTTCGCCTTGAGGGCAAGGACTATGTGGTCCTCGACGGCGACGTCATGCATTTCCGCTTTGCGAACTAGCCATGGCGGAACTCCTGCACTTTGAGG
>CADEEO010000203.1 GCA_902826365.1 uncultured Hyphomicrobiales bacterium
CACCGTGGCCAGCATTTACGTTGATACCCTCGCAAGGCTGGCCAAGGATGTGCCCAATATCATCGGCACCAAGGATGCCTCTGCCGATTTGGCCAGGCCTTCCATGCAGCGCATTGCCTCGGGCGAGAAATTCATACAGCTCTCGGGCGAAGATGGAACGGCCTTGGCCTTTAACGCCCACGGCGGTGTTGGCTGCATCTCGGTGACCGCAAATGTGGCGCCGCGCCTCTGCGCGCAATTCCAGGCCGCTACCTTGAAGGGAGACTATGCCGGAGCCTTGAAGCTGCAGGACCGGCTCATGCCTTTGCACCATGCCATGTTCGTTGAAACCAGTCCGGGCCCGGTGAAATATGCCGTGAGCCTGTTGGGCCATTGCCTGCCTGATGCGCGGCTGCCGATGATTCCGGTGGTTGAATCAACCAGGAAGACAGTGCGCGATGCCATGGTTCACGCAGGGCTTCTGAACTGAGATGTCGTCAAAAAGCGGTGGCGCAAAAGCGGCACGCAAGCAGGTTGGCATCAAGGTGGTGGCCGACAACCGCCGCGCCCGGTATGAATATGAAATTCTTCAAACTTTTGAAGCCGGGCTGGCCTTGCAGGGGTCCGAAGTAAAGTCCCTGCGCGAAGGCCGCACCAATCTGGCCGAAGCCTATGCTGCGATGAAGAAAGGCGAGCTTTTTCTCCTGAATTCAAACATCCCGGAATACCGCGAGGCCAACCGCTTTAATCATGACCCGAAACGCCCGCGCAAGCTTTTGCTTCATTCCAAGGAGATTCAAAAACTCTCCGTTGGCATCACCCGCGAAGGCCTGACGATCATTCCGTTGAAGATTTTTTTCAATCCGCGCGGCCGCGCCAAAATCGATATCGCACTCGCCAAGGGCAAGAAGCTTCACGACAAGCGCGAGTCAATCAAGGACCGCGATTGGAATCGTGAAAAATCCCGGCTGATGCGTGACAAGGGCTAGCAAACCGCAAGTTCCGCAACCATGATCCTCATCGCATTAGGCAGCAACATATCAGGTCCTTGGGGCACTCCGCAGCAAAGCATACAGCACGCCCTGCAGGCGTTGAACAGCGATGGCCTCAAACTGGTGGAAGCGTCACGCCTGCTGCTCACCGCACCCTTCGGCAAGCCAAACCAGCCGCCCTTCGTGAATGCTGTCGCCCACATTGAAACGCATCTAGCACCCCTGGCCTTGCTGCAGAAACTCCATGCCATCGAAAAAGAAGCCGGGCGCCGGAGAAAAACGCGCTGGGGACCGCGCACCCTCGATCTGGATATTATTGATTACAATGGCCTCGTAAGATCGACAGAAAAACTGGTTTTGCCCCATCCCGGTATCGCCGAACGCATTTTCGTATTGAAACCCATTTCCGAGCTGAAAGGAAAATGGCGGCATCCGACCAGCAATCTCAGCGCCAAGGCGATGCTGCGAAAACTGAAGGGCCACTCGCAAGGCGAGGAGATTTAAGCAGGTCTTAACGCTCATTCGGCACAATCGAACCTGCGGCATGAGTTTGCCGAGGTAGGTGAGTGAGTATGCGTAAAAGTTTTTTGGCGGCTGCGGCCGCCTGCTGCGTTTTGATAGTCCCGTCGGTCCACGCAGGACAGATAAAATTTGATCCCGGAATGTTCAAGATCTACGGCGGCATGACCAGCAATCAGACCGCAAGCCTGTACACGCCGCAGGAAGTCCCGGGAACCTCGCGCAAAATAGTGAATTTTCATGAACCCCTGGCCGCCGGTTCCATCCTGATCCGCACCGCCGAACGGCGTCTCTACTACGTGCTGCCCAACAACAGGGCAATCATGTATCCGGTGGGCGTGGGCCGCGAAGGCTTTACCTGGTCAGGCGAGGACGTGATAACCCGCAAGGCAAGCTGGCCCGATTGGCGTCCGCCAAAAGTGATGATCGAGCGCGAAGCCAAAAAGGGCCATGTCATTCCAGCCTTCATGCCGGGTGGTCCGGAAAATCCCCTGGGCGCCCGGGCCCTTTATATCGGCGACACAGAATACCGCATTCACGGCACAACCCAGCCCTGGAGCATTGGCAATGCCGTTTCCTCCGGTTGCATTCGCATGATGAATGACGAAGTGATCGATCTCTTCAACCGGGTCGAGGTCGGCGCCGCCGTTGTCGTCGAATAATGCAGAATTATTATTGGGATAGCTCTCAACCATAAACCCTCCATTAACCTGAACGGGCCATTATTGATTGGTAGTTCGTAGGTGGAGTTCGCGTATGCGTGTCGATTCAAGTGCCCCAAAAGGGCTCTCAAAGTTCAATATCCTGGCGTCAGCGGCCTTGGCGGTTATGCTGGCGGCATGCTCAAATTCCGTCGAGCGCTTCGCTGATAACGCGTCATCTGAAAACCCTTCGGACGTCGATCCGGTCTATACGGCCTCGGTTCCCAAGAAACGCACCACCTACGCGCCGTCCTATGAAACTTCCGGCGATGACAAGATCGTCTCCCGCCCGCTGGCCAGCGCTCCGCTCGGATCGCCCAACTATACGAACAACAATTACACGTACAGGAAGCCGGCCTATAAGCAGCCCATCTATTCCGAGCCCATGGCTGTCGAATCCACAAGAAACAACACTTCCATTCCCAAAGGCGGTACCGTGCGGGTCGAGCAGGGCATGACCCTCTATTCAATTTCCAGGGCCAATGGCCTGACCGTTGCTCAACTCGCCGCGGCTAACAACATTGACCCGCCCTATACGGTCAGCACCGGCCGCGTCTTGCACATGCACGGCGGGGCCCAGGCGAGG
>CADEEO010000204.1:0-1725 GCA_902826365.1 uncultured Hyphomicrobiales bacterium
GGTCTATGCCAAGCCCCTGGGGCGACCCCTGGTTGACAGTTTTGTAACCGAGGTGAGCCAGGATACCTGGATCTACCTTCCATGGGACATGGGCCTGCAATTCACGCCGCCATTACAGGATGGCGCGAAAGCTTGAGACGATTGGTTTGGCGGGCGTGGCGTAATGGTAGCCGCAACGGACTTAAAATCCGTTGGAAGAAATTCCGTGCCGGTTCGAGTCCGGCCGCCCGCACCAGTCTTTTCGATTAGTTAGCTATTGCCTAAAGGCCACATGTAATTGATCGTTCATAAGTCCGCGTCTGGTCCGTTCTGAGGGGGTGAGAAACAAAAACCCCGCCGCCTTAGAAAGCTAGTTACCTATTGAGTGACTTTCGCATCAGAAGCGAGCGCTGAAGCAAGATTGTCTGGATTGATGGTGATAAACTGCTCCTGCAGTGCCGCAGTTCCGATTGACGGCAAACGTATTGAGGTTTCAACCCGCTGCCAGCCCTTATGGAGCATGCCTTGAATCTCCACTTCGCGGGTCACAACAGCATAGTCTCCGGGAGGCTGGACATCATCGACCCCCTTGAGATTAAAGGGCCTTTCGAAAGTCACTACTTCATGCCGCGTTCTCATCACCCGATGTTAAATCCTCACTGTGCTGGATTTGGCTAATATTCTGTCGTCAAGAAGCATCCAATGTGACTGTGCCAACCACATTCCACGAATTTGGAGGTGATCGGACAAGCTCCACATTGGTATAACCTGAAACCGTACGCCTGAGAGAACTAGCCCTATCCTTTGACTGGGATTTGAAGAAAGACACCCCTCCGTCAACAAACCTGCTCCTGTTGTTCTGAACGGGAAATTTCCAAATTTGCTGAATTGTGCACGTTGGCAATCGCCGGGATATGACCATCTATTTGTCCTCGGAATTTATTGCAGATTTTTCGGCAGTGTCCATATCCGAGGCTTGCAGCATTCGAAACAGATAAAAGACTGCTCCAACTAACACAGCGGTTGCCGCCAGTGGGCCGAAGAGTTCCATGTTCATCCCCGTAAACCCTATGGCTTTACAGGCGAAGAAATGTCGGTTGGAACCAATATAACGCTGTCTTTGACGTCCACTGTTGGGGTCGGAACTTTGGGCGCAACACGTGCTGGGGCCATTGTGAATTTTGTCATGGGATTGTCCTTAGATATAGTTGCCAGGAACCGTGCGGTCCGAGGATGGCAACGCGCATGACTTTTGCGCGCCTTTCGGAGTAGAAAGGACCTTCCGAAAAGGAGTACTGCACATCAATTGTGGTAAGAATTCAACATATGGGCGCTGTGGATCAGCAATACAAGCTCAATCGGATGCTAACCTTGAAGGGCTCACCATCGACGACCTCGAAATCGAAGGTGGCGGGGGGATCAATACATTCGAGAAGTCATTGTTTAAGAGGCCTAGCCGGGAACACTGGGCGACTGAAGGCGTTGCGATACACCACTCTTGAGCGCTGAAGGAAATTGCGCGAATTTTGATGTGCATGTCTTTTGACGAGAAACTATGTGAAGTTGCCAAGCATAAAGTCGAAAGGACGTAAGTGATTGATGTGAGTCGATGTTCGAATCCACCGTTTCAGAGGCTTAAAATCAGTTTTTTTGAAAGGAAGTGCCAGTTCGAGTCCGGTAGCCCGCACTACTGGTTGGAATATTTAGATGCCGCGACAGTATGACAAGGGCGGCAGGGCGACTGCC
>CADEEO010000204.1:1735-2760 GCA_902826365.1 uncultured Hyphomicrobiales bacterium
TTGGTGCTGCGCCTGATCCGGGCGCTTCTTCCGGTGGCCACCCTTTATGTGGGCAAGCTGATTATCGATGATGTCGTGCTGCTGGTGCAGATGCAGGGCAAGCCCGTGACATTGCAGCAGTGGCGGGATAGCGGGCTGCTCAACTGGCTTGGCCTTTTACTCATCGCTGAATTCGCGCTGGCGGTGCTGGCTGACATTCTTGGACGGGTGGTCTCGCTCATCGACAGTTTGCTTTCGGAACGGGTGACCAATGCCTCAAGCATCCGCCTGATGGAGCATGCGGCAACGCTCGACCTTGAGGATTTTGAGAACGCCGAGTTTCAGGACCAACTTGACCGGGCGCGCCGCCAGACCAGCGGGCGGATGACGCTGATGGGGCAGCTCTTCAGCCAGGCGCAGGATCTTGTGACAGTGACAAGCTTCGCCGCGGGCCTTGTGTTCTATGCGCCGTGGCTGATTGCCCTGCTGCTTCTGGCACTGGTGCCGGCCTTTCTTGGCGAGGCGCATTTCAACGCGCAGAGTTATTCGCTCGATTTCGGCCGCACCCCGGAGCGGCGCGAGATGGATTATGTGAGGCAGACGGCGGCCAGTGTTGAAACCGCCAAGGAAGTGAAAATCTTCGGCCTCAATGGCTTCCTGATTGACCGCTATATGAAGCTTGCCACTGCATTCTATGCCGCCAACCGCAGATTGGCGGTGCGGCGCGCAAGCTGGGGCGGCTTGTTCACCGCGATCGGCACCGTGGGCTATTACCTGGCTTATGCCTATATCGCGTGGCGCACGCTGGCGGGCGAATTTTCGGTTGGCGATCTTACGTTTCTTGCTGGCTCGTTCCGGCGGTTGCGCAATCTTCTGGAAGGGCTTCTTGCCAGCTTTTCGACAACGGCGAGCCAGGCGCTTTATCTCAACGACCTGTTCTCGTTCTTTGAAGTGGGGCCGGAAATTCTCTCGCCGGAAAATCCGCTGCCTTTTCCAAAGCCAATTCGCGAGGGATTTGTGTTCGAGAATGTCGGCTTCAGCTATCC
>CADEEO010000205.1 GCA_902826365.1 uncultured Hyphomicrobiales bacterium
AGTTGAAGTATTCGAGAACCGACAGGCCTTCCTTGAAGTTCGAGATGATCGGCGTTTCGATGATCTCGCCCGAGGGCTTGGCCATCAGGCCGCGCATGCCGGCAAGCTGCTTCATCTGCGCCGGCGAACCGCGCGCACCCGAATGGCTCATCATGTAGATCGAGTTGACCTGCTTTTCGCGGCCGGTCGCCTCATCCACCTGGACGGTTTGAATGCCGGCCATCATTTCCTCGGCAACCTTGTCGGTGCACTTGGCCCAGGCGTCCACGACCTTGTTGTACTTCTCGCCCTGGGTAATGAGGCCATCGATATACTGCTGCTCATATTCCTTGGCCAGTTCACGCGTCTGGTTCACCAGCTTTTCCTTGGTCTTGGGAATGACCATGTCATCCTTGCCGAAGGAGATGCCGGCCTTGTAGGCGTTGTAGAAGCCCAGCGACATGATGCGGTCGCAGAACACCACCGATTCCTTCTGGCCGCAGTGGCGGTAGACCGCATCGATCATCTTGGAGATTTCGCGCTTGGTCATCAGCTTGTTGCAGAGGTCGTAGGAAATGTTCGTGGAGAGCGGCAAAAGCTCGCCGATCTTCATGCGGCCCGGCGTGGTGTCGATGATGCGGTTGATCACCTTGCCTTCCGGCCCCACTTCCTTGATACGGCCCTTGATCTTGGTGTGCAGCGTAATGACGCCAGCCGCCAGGGCATGGTCGATTTCCGCCGTGTTGCCAAAGGCCTTGCCTTCGCCCGCCTCACCGTTGCGGATGATCGAGAGATAGTAGAGGCCAAGCACGATGTCCTGTGACGGCACGATGATCGGCTGTCCGTTAGCGGGATGCAGAACGTTGTTGGTCGACATCATCAACACGCGCGCTTCAAGCTGGGCTTCCAGCGACAGCGGCACGTGAACCGCCATCTGGTCGCCGTCAAAGTCGGCGTTGAACGCGGTGCAGACCAGCGGATGAAGCTGAATGGCTTTGCCTTCGATGAGCACGGGCTCAAACGCCTGGATGCCCAAACGGTGAAGGGTTGGGGCACGGTTCAGCATCACCGGATGTTCGCGGATAACCTCGTCGAGGATATCCCAGACTTCCGGCTTTTCCTTTTCAACCAGCTTCTTGGCCTGCTTCACGGTTGAAGAAAGCCCCTTGGCTTCAAGGCGCGAATAGATGAAGGGCTTGAACAGTTCGAGCGCCATCTTCTTCGGCAAGCCGCACTGATGCAGCTTGAGTTCCGGACCCACCACGATAACCGAGCGGCCGGAATAATCCACGCGCTTGCCCAGCAGGTTCTGGCGGAAGCGGCCCTGCTTGCCTTTCAGCATGTCGGCGAGCGACTTCAGCGGACGCTTGTTGGCGCCGGTAATGACGCGGCCACGGCGGCCGTTGTCAAACAGCGCGTCAACCGACTCCTGCAGCATGCGCTTTTCGTTGCGCACAATGATGTCCGGCGCGCGAAGTTCAATCAGGCGCTTCAGGCGGTTGTTGCGGTTGATCACCCGGCGATAGAGGTCGTTCAAATCAGAGGTGGCAAAACGGCCGCCATCCAATGGAACCAATGGCCGAAGCTCCGGCGGAATGACCGGAACCTGGGTCAGGATCATCCATTCCGGGCGGTTTCCGGATTCAATGAAAGAGTCCACGATCTTCAAGCGCTTGGCCAGCTTCTTGGGCTTGAGATCGCCAGTGGCAATTTTGAGCTCTTCGCGCAGCTGGTCGCGCAACTGCTCAAGCTGGATCGCCATGAGCATTTCGCGCACCGCTTCGGCGCCAATCGAAGCGGTAAAGCTGTCATCGCCATAGTCTTCCTGGGCCTTGATATATTCGCTCTCGGTCAGGGTCTGGCGTGGCTTCAAGGGCGTCAGGCCTGGTTCAAGTACTATGTACTGCTCGAAATACAGAACCCGCTCAACTTCCTTCAATTGCATGTCGAGAAGAAGCGCGATGCGCGACGGCAGCGACTTCAGGAACCAGATATGGGCGACAGGCGCCGCCAGCTCGATATGGCCCATGCGCTCGCGCCGCACCTTCGACAGGGTGACTTCCACGCCGCACTTTTCGCAGATGATGCCCTTGTACTTCATGCGCTTGTACTTGCCGCACAGGCATTCGTAATCCTTCACCGGCCCGAAAATGCGCGCGCAGAAAAGTCCGTCGCGCTCCGGTTTGAACGTGCGGTAGTTGATGGTTTCCGGCTTCTTGATTTCACCGAAAGACCATGAGAGAATCTTTTCCGGTGAAGCGATCGAAATGCGGATTTGATCGAATGTCTGCGCCGTAACTGCCGGGCTGAAGACGTTCATGACCTCTTGGTTCATGTGTCACTGCTCCTTTGGGTGTTCAAATTTGTTTAACGCGGGTGTTGCGGACGAGGCGTTTCCGCCCCGCCCGCTGATGATTACTGTTGTGAATTCTGCAATTCCACATTGAGGCTGAGTGAGCGCATTTCCTTGACCAGCACGTTGAAGCTTTCGGGAATGCCCGACTCGAAGGCATCGTCGCCGCGCACAATGGCTTCATAAACCTTTGTGCGTCCGGCCACGTCATCCGACTTGACGGTGAGCATTTCCTGCAGCGTGTAGGCCGCGCCATAAGCCTCGAGGGCCCACACCTCCATTTCGCCGAAGCGCTGGCCGCCGAACTGTGCCTTGCCGCCCAAGGGCTGCT
>CADEEO010000206.1 GCA_902826365.1 uncultured Hyphomicrobiales bacterium
GCTGGTTCCGCGCCCGCGACTACGTGATGGACCGCAAGCAGTTCGGCCGGCCGCTCGCCGCCAACCAGCTGATCCAGAAGAAGCTCGCCGACATGCAGACCGAGATCGCGCTCGGCCTGCAGGCCGGTCTGCGCGTCGGTCGTCTGCGCGACGAGCATCGCGCCCAGCCCGAGATGATCTCGCTGATCAAGCGCAACAATTGCGGCAAGGCGCTGGACATCGCGCGGGCGGCGCGCGACATGCATGGCGGCAACGGCATTTCGGACGAATATCATGTGATCCGCCACATGGTGAATCTTGAAACGGTGAACACCTATGAGGGCACCCACGACGTGCACGCGCTCATTCTGGGCCGGGCGCAGACGGGGCTGCAGGCGTTTCAGTGATGGTTGAGATTGTCATTCAGAAAGTCGATCCGCGGGCAGGCCCGGTTCGGCAACTGATTGAGGAACTCGACGCTTATCAGAACATGCTTTATCCGGCGGAAAGCAATTACCAACTTGATCTTGAAACCATGGCACAGCCGGAGATGCGGTTCTATTCGGTGGCGGTGGACGGCGTGATCCTGGGCTGCGGCGGGTTCTGGCTCTATGACGATTATGCGGAAGTGAAGCGCGTTTATGTCCATCCGAAGTCGCGGGGACTTGGCCTGGGGCGCAAGATCATGGCGCATATCGAGGCGGAAATGATTGCTGAAGGCCGCAGCATTTCACGGCTTGAGACGGGCATTTCGCAACCGGAGGCGATAGGGCTCTACCGGGCGATTGGCTATCAGGATTGCGCCGCCTTTGGCGATTACCCGAGTGATGACCCGTTCAGCATCTTCATGGAAAAGCGGCTGGGGTAGTGGGTTCCGTCATTCCGGCGAAAGCCGGAATCTTTATAACGTCACTGGGATTCCGGCGTTCGCCGGAATGACAAAGTTGATGGGGGGAGTTAGTTCGGCTGGAAGATGCAATAGATCTTCCTCAGGTAGCCTTCGGATTTCCAGGAATTTGGCGTTCCCAGCGGCACGAAGAAGGTGTCGCCGGCGTTAAAGGTTTGGCTTCCGCCCTTGCCGTCGGCGAAGGTCACTGAGCCTTCCAGCAGATGCATCAATTCATGCCGCGTAAAGTCGAGGAGTTTGCGGTGGTAGCCAGTTGTATCCCAAATTCCAACGCTGAACTGGCCTGTCGCATCCTCGAAATATTCGTGGGCGTGTTGCTTTGGAACTGGTGAATGCAAAATATCTTGGGAGGGCGGGGTTGAAGGCTGGAGTTTCACCTTCGGGTTCAGCTTGATCAGCTTCAGCGGGCCCGAGCTGTCTTCGAGGATCACAAAGAACTTCTTCACCCTGCCGGGCTGGGTCCAGCGGCAGCGCAGGCCCTTGGGGATTATGAAGCTTTCGCCGGAACCAATGCGGGTTTCGCCCGTTTCCTCGACGATGACCACTTCGCCTTCGAGCACCAGCATGAATTCCGTGACGGGATAATCCATCCAATGGCTGACATTCGCTTGCGCCTCCCAAATCCCCGCACTCAGGCCAAGCGCCTTGTCTTCAAACCACGTGTGGCCGCGCTGGGCCCGGGAGCCGGAGGCGATTTCGCTTTCCGGAAAATCCGGCCATTGCTCCATTCCGGCATTGGCGCTGAAGCTTATGATGGCTGGTTTTGGCATGGGTCACCTCTGCCCCAAGCCTAGCCAGTTTCCTTGCCTATTCAAGCCCGAACGACTAGAAAGACCCATCAATAAATGGAGAAAAACATGGCCCTCGAACTCCCTGCCCTGCCTTACGCCTATGATGCCCTTGGCCCTTCCATGTCGAAGGAAACCCTTGAGTTCCATCATGACAAGCACCACCAGGCCTATGTGACCAACGGCAACAATCTGCTGAAGGATTCGCCGCTTGCCTCGCTCTCGATTGAAGAAATCTGCAAGAAGGCTTTTGCCGAGAAAAACGCGGGCCTCGTCAACAATGTGGGCCAGCACTACAACCACATCCATTTCTGGAAATGGATGAAGCCAAATGGCGGCGGCAAGAAGCTGCCGGCGAAGCTCGCGAAGGCGATCGATTCCGATCTCGGCGGCTATGACAAGATGCGCACCGACTTCGTGCAGGCGGGCCTCACGCAATTCGGCTCCGGCTGGTGCTGGATCGCGGTGAAGGATGGCAAGCTCGCCATCACCAAAACCCCCAATGGCGAAAACCCATTGATGCACGGCGCCAAGCCCATCCTGGGTTGCGATGTGTGGGAGCACAGCTATTACATCGACTATCGCAACGCGCGGCAGAAATACCTGGAAGCCTTTGTCGATAGCCTGGTGAACTGGGAGCATGTCGAAGAGATGCACGCCAAGGCGTAAAGACACACATGCCTCTGCTTAACCGTGCCGTCGAACTGCAGCCCGAAATTGCGGCCTGGCGGCACGAATTGCACATGAATCCCGAACTTATGTTCGACACCCACAAGACTTCGGCCTTCGTGGCGGACAAGCTAAAATCCTTCGGTTGCGATGATGTGGTGACGGGGATTGGCCGCACCGGGGTTGTCGGCGTGATCAAGGGCCGCCATGGCAAAGGCCCGGTGGTGGGCTTGCGTTCCGACATGGATGCCCTGCCGATCATCGAGGCAACTGGCCTTCCCTATGCGTCAAAAATTCCAGGCCGCAT
>CADEEO010000207.1 GCA_902826365.1 uncultured Hyphomicrobiales bacterium
GAGGATCCACCGCGGGATAAATGCCCTTCTCGGCAATGCCGCGCGAAAGAACCGTCGTTGCGTCCAGATGGGCAAAGGATGTGGCAGGGGCCGGGTCGGTCAAATCGTCGGCCGGCACGTAAATGGCCTGCACCGAGGTGATCGAACCCTTCTGCGTCGTGGTGATGCGCTCCTGCATGGTGCCCATGTCGGTGGCCAGCGTCGGCTGATAGCCCACGGCTGATGGGATGCGCCCCAAGAGAGCCGACACCTCGGAGCCTGCCTGCGTAAAGCGGAAGATGTTGTCCACGAAGAACAGCACGTCCTGGCCTTCGTCGCGGAAATGCTCGGCAACCGTGAGGCCGGAAAGGGCCACACGGGCGCGCGCGCCCGGCGGTTCGTTCATCTGACCGTAAACCAGGGCCGCCTTGGAGCCTTCGCCGCCGCCCTTCTTGTTCACGCCCGATTCGATCATTTCATGGTAAAGGTCGTTGCCTTCGCGGGTGCGCTCGCCAACGCCCGCGAACACCGAGTAGCCGCCGTGCGCCTTGGCAACATTGTTGATGAGTTCCATGATCAGAACTGTCTTGCCAACGCCCGCGCCGCCGAACAGGCCGATCTTGCCGCCCTTGGCGTAAGGCGCGAGGAGATCCACGACCTTGATGCCGGTGACAAGGATTTCCGCTTCCGTTGACTGCTCGACGAAGGCCGGCGCATCCTGGTGGATGGCGCGCTTTGTCTTGGTCTTCATCGGGCCCGCTTCATCAACTGGCTCGCCGATCACGTTCATGATGCGGCCCAGCGTTTCAGCACCCACCGGAACCATGATCGGGGTTCCCGTGTCATAAACTTCCTGGCCGCGCACCAGGCCCTCGGTTGAGTCCATGGCAATGGTGCGCACCGTGCTCTCGCCGAGATGCTGCGCCACTTCGAGCACCAGGCGGTTGCCGCCATTGGTGGTTTCCAGCGCGTTCAAAATCTGCGGCAGGTCGCCCTCGAACTGCACGTCAATGACGGCGCCGGTGACTTGCGTGACGCGGCCAACGAGCTGGCCCGAGGTTTTTGCTGCGGCTTTCTTCGCCATGTCTGTGGTCCTTCTCTAAGCTCTTACAGCGCTTCCGCGCCTGAAATGATTTCGATGAGTTCTTTGGTAATCTGGGCCTGGCGCTGGCGGTTGTATTTGATCGACAGCTTGTTGATCATGTCGCCGGCATTGCGCGTGGCGCTGTCCATGGCGCTCATCCGCGCGCCCTGTTCGGAAGCGGCGTTTTCCAGAAGCGCCCGGAACACCTGGACTGAAATATTGCGCGGCAGCAGGTCCGCGAGGATTTCGCCCTCATCCGGCTCCGCATCATAAATGGCGCCGCCAAGGTCGGGGGCCTTGCCGCCAACAACCGCCGCCGGGATAAGCTGCAGGGCGGTTGGCTTCTGCGAGATCACCGATTTGAATTCCGCGAAAAACAGCGTGCAGACATCAAACTGGCCTTCGTTGAACAGGCTGATGATCTTGGCGCCCACCGGCTGTGCATTGAAAAAAGCCAGTTGCTTGAGCCCGCGGAAATCCACCGCATCGACAATGTACTTGCCATAGTTGCGCTTCAGCGCGTCATTGCCCTTCTTGCCGACGGTCATGATCTTTACCGTCTTGCCCTGCGCCAGAAGCCGTTCCGCATGCTCGCGCGCCAGCCGCACGATCGAGGTGTTGAAACCGCCGCAAAGCCCGCGTTCCGCCGTGGCGATAACGAGGAGGTGCGTTTGGTCTTTCCCCGTGCCGGCCAGCAGCGCCGGAGCGCCATCCCGCCCCGCAACGGCGCTGGCGAGATTGGCCAGCACCACCGCCATGCGCTCCGAATAGGGCCGCGCCGCAACCGCCGCTTCCTGGGCCCGGCGCAATTTCGCCGCCGCCACCATCTGCATGGCCTTGGTGATCTTGCGGGTCGCCTTGACCGAGGCGATGCGGTTCCGGAGGTCTTTGAGACTTGCCATCGCCGCCCCTTATGCGAATGCCTTGGCGTAAGCGTCAACGGCGGCCTTGAGCTTGGGAGCCATGGCATCCGTAATCTGCTTCTCGGTGCGGATGCTGTCGAGAATGTCCGTGTGCTTGTCGCGCATCAGGCGCAGCAGGCCGTCTTCGAAATCACGCACCTTGTTGACCGGCAGCGTATCGAGATAGCCGTTCACGCCCGCGTAAATCGCCACAACTTGCTCTTCCGTCTTGAGCGGCGAGAACTGCGGCTGCTTC
This sequence comes from uncultured Hyphomicrobiales bacterium, assembly GCA_902826365.1. Classification (GTDB taxonomy): domain Bacteria; phylum Pseudomonadota; class Alphaproteobacteria; order Rhizobiales; family Aestuariivirgaceae; genus Aestuariivirga. The sequence continues at coordinate 2,222 of CADEEO010000207.1, forward strand.
AGCAATTCGGTGAGGCGCGCGCCGCGGTTGAGAAGCCGCTGGGTGGAGGCATCAAGATCAGAACCGAACTGCGCAAAGGCCGCCATTTCGCGGTATTGCGCCAGCTCGCCCTTGATCTTGCCGGCGACCTGCTTCATCGCCTTGATCTGCGCCGCCGAACCCACACGCGACACCGAAAGGCCCACGTTCACCGCCGGGCGGATGCCCTGGTAGAACAAATCCGTTTCAAGGAAGATCTGGCCGTCGGTAATCGAAATCACGTTGGTCGGAATATAGGCCGACACGTCGTTGGCCTGGGTTTCAATAACCGGCAAGGCGGTGAGTGATCCAGCGCCCTTGGCGTCGGACAGTTTCGCAGCGCGCTCCAGCAGGCGGGAGTGCAGATAGAACACGTCGCCCGGATAGGCTTCGCGGCCCGGCGGACGGCG
>CADEEO010000208.1 GCA_902826365.1 uncultured Hyphomicrobiales bacterium
GGACCATGGCGGCCGGGTCCATCCGGACTTGCAGGCCGCCGAGGCCTGGCGCACATCGGAATTGGCGCGCATGGGCGAGGCATTGGAGAGCAGTCGGCCGATTTCCGTTTCGGTTTCGGCGGGCACGAGATAGCCGCCATCGGGATTGGAGCCGATGGACATGGCCTTGGCTTCAAGGTCGAAAAGACCATGGGTCTCGCCCTTGCGCACATAGGCTTCAAAGGCCTTTTTATGCTCAGTGGGCTGGGGCTTTTCGCCGCCGCCCAGTTGCGGGCGTTTCATTTTCAGCGTCAGATCATCCAGCGCCTTGTTGATGCGCTCGACCTTTTCGACGGTGACGGCATCCGCCGTCATGCGCTTTTCGATTTGTTCGAGGCGCTCGTCATTGGCCTCCTTGAAGGCTTCAAACGCGCCGAGGAAATCGCCCATCGCATCACCGGTAATCACTTTGGTTTCCAGTCCAGTATTTACATCCATGTCGGTTCCTGCTCCTTGTGTTGGGTTGGTTGTCGAAAAATTTGCGCGGCGGCGATCAATGCCTGAAGCTTGGTGGCGGCAACGCGCGCGCCGTCGAGCATGGGGAAAGTCACCAGCGACACTTCCCAGAGATCGATGTTGAGCAACTGCCGCGTGTTGGTGAATTTCTGCCGCGCGGCGTTCACCGTTTTGAAGCCGATGGAAAGGCCATCAAGCCCGCCGCATTCCAGCAGCGAAATCAGTTCGCGGCCGCGCTGAACATTCTTGTCGAGGCGGCCGCGCACATAAAGCCCGCGTTCGTTCTCGCGCATCTCAAGCCAGGTGCCCACGGGTTCCGCCGGATCATGCTGGAACAGCATGCGGATGTAGGCCGGCCCCCGCTTCTTCAAGCTCGCCGCGAAGGCGCCGGGCATCACCATGTCGCCCGCGGCGTCCCTCACGCCAAACAGGCTGGCATAGCCCACGAACACGCCCGTGCCGGAGCAAGCCGACAGCGGCTGCCCCAGCCGGCTTTTCTCCCGGCGGATGTGCATTGATAAGGTTCCTGACTTAAAGTTCGTCATTCCGGCGAAAGCCGGAATCTTTTTGACGTCAACGGGATTCCGGCTTTCGCCGGAATGACGGATTAGATGGGTGTTCCATACCCCACCGCCGCGCGCTTCTCGGCGGGGGTGAGGAAACTCGCCTTGTCCACCCGCGCCCATAGCGCATCGCGGTCGGCGCTGAGCGCTTCCACCTGGTCGAGGTCATAAGCCACGCGCAGCCCCTCGCCGAATTGCGGCCCCAGAAAATTCGTCAGCGCCTCGGTCACGCGGCCGAGCAGCGGCACGACTGATTGGCGCCAGAAGGTGCGGTTGGCTTCGGCGTAATTGGCAAACGTGTTGTCGCCGGGAATGCCGAGCAGCATGGGCGGCACGCCGAAGGCCAGCGCCACCTCGCGGGCGCTGGCGTTCTTCGCCTCGATGAATTCCATGTCCTTGGGGCTGAAGCCCATTTCCTTCCAGTCGAAGCCGCCCTCCAGCACCATGGGCCGCCCGGCATTGGCGGCTCCCTGGTATTTGTTCTCCATCTCATCTTTGATTCTGTCGAACTGCTCGGTGGTCAGGCCGCTTTCGCTTGCAGAAAAGACCAATGCACCTGAGGGCCTTGCCGCATTATCGAGCATCGCCTTGTTCCAGGCGCTGGCCGCATTATGGGTGTCGATGGAGCGGCTGGCCGCCTCCAGCGGCGACATGCCGTAATAGTCATCCAGCGGATTGAACAGTTTGAGATGCAGCACCGTCTCGGCGGGAAGCCGCGTTGAGGCTCCCCCCACTGCATATTCATAAGCCTCGGGCCAGCCATTGGCCCCCGCTACCACCTTCACCCGGTCGGGGCGCAGCGCCACGAGTTCGCGGGGGCGCCCGTCGAGGGTTGAGACTTCAACATAGGAGTTTCCCGCAACAAGCAGGAACGACAGGATATTCTCGATGAGCTCGCGCCCGGATTGCGCCGGATTGGGCCGCAGCAGAAGGTCTTTGAGCGGATGGGCGGCCAGCTCCTTTTCGCCCTTATATATAATGAGCGGCACGGAGCTTGCGGCCTCGGCCAGCATCCGCACACAGCGATAGCCGATGGCATTCCCGGCAAAGCCCTCCTTCGCCAACGCCGCATAGTTCCGCGGCGTCCATTGCGGGCGGCCCACGGTGTGGAGCTGGATCACCGGAGCGGCGGCAAATTTCTTCTGCTCGCCGGCAAGCAGCGATTTCAGTTTCTCAAACATGAATGGTCTTTATCCTTTCCTCACGCTGAGGTGCATCGCTCTTGCGATGCCTCGAAGCGCCCTTTTCCAGCAACCCTTCGAGGCCTTGCTGGCGCAAGGCACCTCAGGGTGAGGGAATGACGAGTGACAATCACAAAGCCCGATAGGCTATTTTCCCCGCGACACTCACAACCGCCTGCCCGTCAAAATGAACCCACACCCGTGATGCGTCGGTGAAGAGAGGAGTCGCGTAGTAATATCCCAGGAGTCTTTCCATGGGATAGCGGGTTGCAATCAGGACATCCTTCCCGTCTATCTGCTGTGGATTAAAAAACATTTCAAACCCCATTGCCTTCAAATAGCGCATGGCCGCCTCGCGGCTGTCACCAACGGCAATGTATTTCTTCGCAATATCAGAAACGTCAACT
>CADEEO010000209.1 GCA_902826365.1 uncultured Hyphomicrobiales bacterium
CAAGATTGGTGACGATCGGCGCCAGTTGCCGGATGATGCCGGAATTTTCCCCGTGCGCGCCGCCAGCTGCCTCTTCTGCAGGCTTCGACGCATGGCTGCCATTTGGCGCAACGGCTTCGGCCTGTGGCGCCGGCGCCAGGTTTGGCCCCAATATCGTGGCAACGGCAAAGCCGCCACCGCCCGCGATTAGAGTGAGCAGCAAGACCGGTATAATGACCGACATCGCCGAGGGCTTGGATCCCTTGGCTCCTTCAGCCTTATTTTCCTTAGCATTTGCCACGTGAACTGCCCTGCCCCTCTAGAACGGTGTTATCTTGTTCCAGATCCGGTGCCCCCAGCCTGGTTTCTGCACGTCTGTCAGGGTTCCCTTGCCGCCGTAGGATATGCGCGCCTCGGCGATCTTGTCGTAGGCAACCGTGCCATCGTCGGAAATATTCCTCGGCTGGACAATTCCGGAAATGCTGAGCAAGCGGCCTTCATAGTTTACCCGGATTTCCTGGGTTCCCTTGATCACCAGATAGCCGTTTGGCAGAACGGCGGTGACAACGGCGGCAACCGAGAGTTCAATTTTTTCGGATCTTGCCGTTGTCCCCTGACCCGAAGACTTGGTGTTGGAGTTTACTTCGCCTTCGGCATTGGTATCGGCCTTAACCACCCCCATGATATCATAGGTCAGCCCGAGATCCGCATCGGCGCTGGATTTCCGCTCGACATTAGAGTTGTTGCTGAGGGCCGCCTTGTCGTTGATTGAAATCTCGACGGTCAGGATGTCGCCCACATCATGGGCCCGGCGGTCACGGAAGAAATCAGCCGAACCCCCGATCCACGTGGACTCGGATTCCTGCGAAACCGGGTAAACCTGCGGAATGCTCTCCAAGTTGGGATCAATCAGGCCGGACCCCGCAGGCGAAAGCTCAGGCGCACCCGCCAACTCATCAAACTTCGAGCCACAGGCGGCCAGCCAAATCAAAACGAAAATGGAGAGGATGGACTTTTTCATGTCCCGCCATCCAGCTTTGCGCCGCTTACGGGCTCGGCCATTTTGACAGTTATCGCGGCAGCGACAGGAACCTTCATTTCATTCAAAATCGTGCTCGATACGCGCGCGTTCAGTTGCCTGAGTATCGATGCGGCTGTCCCGACATCAAGTATCTCGAACTGGGCGGCGGCCACATCCGGCTTCATCTTGGAAAAAATATCCACCAGGTCCTGCCGTGTCTCCCTGATGGCCTCGTTGCGCTTCTTTAGAAACGCTTCGTTTTCAGCCCGCTTGGCTTCCAGCAGAACGATCTTCTGATCAATTTTTTTCTCGAGGTCCTCGAGCGTCTTCATCTGCAGCATATGGCGGGCATCAGCGGCGAGGTCGGCGATGTTGGCACAATAATCATCCTTGGGCATAAGCACGGCGGGAACAGCCGCCATTTTCGGCGCCGCCGGCGCGGTGACCTTGGCCTCCGACGCATGTGACGTATCAGGAGCGGTCAGCGCCAGGCAGGCGGCCAGTGCCCACAGGGCAAAATTGCGCCGTGCATTACAGGCTGCTTTAAATTCCACGCTCATTGCACAACCAACTCGCCTTGCAGGGCGCCCGCCGACTTTATGGCCTGAAGGATTGCTATGATGCCGGTGGGCTTCAACCCAATCTGGTTCAATCCGTCCACCAGCATCTGGAGATTCGGGCCATGGATGATCGCCAGTTGCCCGCCGGTCTGATTGGCGGTGATGTCAGTGGAGGGGATTTCCGCCGTCTCGCCTTTGCTGAATGGCTCCGGCTGTGAAATGTCGGGAGTTTCAGTAACCCGGACGGTCAGGTTTCCGTGGGTGACCGCGATTGTCGAGAGCTTTACCTTATCGCCAATGACGATCGTTCCGCTTTTTTCATCAATGACGATGCGGGCCGGGCTGTCGGGAATAATTTCGAGTTCGCCAAGGGCCGCAGCAAGCCGCGAAACCGTTATTTTATCCGGCCGCTTGACGTGAACCGTCCGGAAATCCCGTTCGGCCGCAATTGCCACGCCGAACTTTGCCATGGAGAATTTGTTGATCCTGTCGGAAATGCCAACGGCCGTCGCAAAGTCTGGATTTCTTATTTGCAGGTCAATGCTTTTCAGCGAATTGAAGTCCCCCTCAAGTTCGCGCTCGATGAGGGCGCCATTGGCAATGCGTCCGCCCGTTGCAATACCCACGGCTAGCTTTTCCGCCTCGCCTGATGCAGTAAAGCCGGAAATGGAAATCGGCCCCTGGGCAACGGCGTAGGCCTGGCCATCAGCCGCGACAAGCGGGGTCATGACCAACTGGCCCCCCGCCAGCGAACTGGCGTCACCGATTGACGAGACCGTCACATCAATTCTCTCGCCCTTCCCGACAAAGGGAGGGAGTGTCGCGGTGACCACGACGGCCGCAACGTTCTTTGACCTCACTGATCCCGCTTCAACATTGACCCCCAAACGATCAAGCATTGAGCGGATGGACTGGTCGGTAAACGGGGAATTTCGCAAACTGTCGCCAGTGGACTGAAGCCCCATCACCAGGCCGTAGCCAACGAGCTGGTTGTCACGCAGGCCCTGGATTGAGGTTATGTCCTTTATACGGGAAGCAGCTTCGGCCACCCCAACGCTCAGCAACAGGCTTGCGAGAAAAGCAAAT
>CADEEO010000210.1 GCA_902826365.1 uncultured Hyphomicrobiales bacterium
GCTTTTCATTCAACGGCGGCGGCGCGGGGCGAAGGCATTGCCTTTGTGCCGGAAAACCGCCGCATGATGCTGTTCCGCACCGAGCCGGTTTACAAGAACGTCTCCATCGCCATCCTTGACCGAATCCACCGGCTGCTGCTCAAGCCCAAATCGGAACGGGCCATTGCCGGCACGCGGGCCAAGGATCTGCAGATCAGGCCGCCCAACCCCAACATGATGCTGGGGTCGCTCTCGGGCGGAAACCAGCAGAAGGTGGCGCTGGCCAAATGGCTGACCCATCTTCCCAAGGTGCTCATCCTCTCGGAGCCGACACGCGGCATGGATGTGGGCGCCAAGGAAGACGTGATCCGCATCGTCAAGGACCTGCGCGACAGGGGCGTTGCCATCCTGGTGCTTTCAACCGAACCGGAGACCATCCTGACGCTCGCAGACCGGGTGAGCGTTTTGCGCAAAGGAAGGGTTGCAAAAGAATTCAATAGTGGGACAATCCAGAAGGCCGACCTTCTGGCGGCGGCATAGGGGCAGCGCATATGAGCATGACTGACGCACAACCAAACAGCCGGCTCAAGAGTTTTCTCAAGGACCAGCTCCGCAATATCGCGCCGGTGTTCACGCTGCTGGCGCTGGTGATTTTCTTCGGGGTGGCGAGTTCCTCCTTCTTCACCGTCGTCAATTTCATGAACATCCTGTCGCAGATTTCGATCACTTCGATCATCGCGGTGGGGCTCACCTATGTGATTTTAACCGCCGAGATTGACCTTTCGGTTGCCGCGGTTGCCAATGCGGTGGGCATCACGATTGCCTATTTCACCCTGCAGCCCGACTATGTGAACATCGCCAACCTGCCGCTGCCCGGCATCATCGCCATTGTGCTCACCCTGCTCACGGCACTGTGCTTTGGCCTCATCACGGCCTTTGGCGTTACCTGGATCGGCATTCCCTCCTTCATCATGACGCTGGCCATCATGCAGATCGCCAATGGCGTGTCGGCCCTGCTGGTGCGCGGCCAGATCGCCTATTCCTATCCGGAGCTCATCACCACGCTGGGCTCAGGATCGATTTTCGGAATCCGCTGGACCATCATTGTCGCCATCCTGTTCCTCGGCATCGGCCATCTGGTGCTGACCTACACGCGCTTTGGCCGCTACATCTACATGACGGGCGGCAACCGCGAGGCGGCGGAATATTCCGGCGTCAACGTCAAGTTCATCATCGGCTCGGTCATGGTGATTTCCGCCATGTGCTCCGGCATCGCCGGGATGCTGGCGGTGGCCTATTTCGGTTCGGCCCAGCAGAACCAGTTCGACAGCTACCTGCTCGACGCCATCGCCGCGGTGGTGGTGGGTGGCACCAGCCTGTTCGGCGGGCGCGGCGGCATCGGCAATACGATCATCGGGCTTCTGGTGCTTGGCGTTTTGAACAACGGCCTCGACCATGTGCAGATCGACAGCTTCCTGAAAATATTGATCCGCGGGCTGATCCTGCTCAGCGCGCTGATCATCAACGTCTACGCCCAGCGGCTGAAGGAATCCGAATAGGCTTCTGAAGCCCACCCTCTCTGCCGTCATTCCGGCGCAAGCCGGAATCCCGTTCAGGATGAAAACTGCCGCCAGATTCCGGCTTGCGCCGGAATGACGTTTGTTTTTGGATCTACTTCCGTTCGGGAAAAAGCGCCTTCAGGCCATCGGCTGACGCCTTGGCGATGCCGCGCTCGGTGATGAGGCCGGTGATGAGGCGGGCGGGCGTCACATCGAAGGCGGGGTTGGCGGCGGGGCTGCCTTCGGGCGAAATCCGCACCCGCACTGTCGCGCCGTCCGTTCCACGGCCCTGGACGAAGGAGACTTCCTCGGCGTTGCGCTCCTCAATCGGAATTTCCTTCACCCCGTCATGGACGGTCCAGTCGATGGTGGGTGACGGCAGCGCCACGTAGAAGGGAACATTATTGTCCCTGGCCGCCAGCGCCTTCAGATAAGTGCCGATCTTGTTGCAGACATCGCCATCGGCGGTGGTGCGGTCGGTGCCGACAATCACCATGTCCACCTGGCCATGCTGCATGAGGTGGCCCCCGGCATTGTCGACGATCAGGGTGTGGGGAACGCCGTGATTATTGAGCTCCCAGGCGGTGAGCTGGGCGCCCTGGTTGCGCGGCCGCGTTTCATCGACATAGACATGAACCGGAATGCCTTCCTCGCTGGCCAGATAGATCGGCGCGGTGGCGGTTCCGTAGTCCACGGTGGCGAGCCAGCCGGCATTGCAATGGGTCAGCACATTCACCGGTTCGCCCGGCTTCTTGCGCGCGGCGATCTGCTTGATGACGGCGAGACCATGCTGGCCGATGGCGCGGTTGAGCAGCACATCCTCCTCGGCAATCGCAGAGGCTCGCGCATAGGCAGCATCGCGCCGTTTCGCTTCCGGCAGGCCGCGCAGAGCCCCACGCATATCATCCAGCGCCCATTTCAGATTGATGGCGGTGGGGCGGGTTTCGTGCAGCTTGTGCCAGACCCTGTCGAGGGCCTTGTCACTGGCATCGCTGGCCATGGCAATGGCCACGCCATAGGCGGCGAACAGCGGGGTCGAGAAATCGGAGACGGCGAAG
>CADEEO010000211.1 GCA_902826365.1 uncultured Hyphomicrobiales bacterium
TCACCTCCGAGGGCGGCGCCGCCGTCTCGGCGGCGACCGGCGGCGGCTCCTGGGAGGGTGACTTTTCTGACGGGGGTTCGCCGGGCGAGGACGGCGCGGGTCCTCCCGCAGGGGGTGGGGGCGAGTCAGGATCGACACGCCCGAAGAGCGTCGCGGCGCGACGCATCTTGAAGAAGTACATGGCGACCATTGCAAATGCGAACCCAATGAGCAGCGCCATCGTGAAGAGGTGATATGGCGTAACACCGAGAAAGGGGCGTGGCTCGTCGGGCCGAACGGGAGACGCCAGGTTCATCTCGCGTTTGAACCAGTCAAGCGCAAGGTTGCGCGGGGCTTTGCCTTCAGAGAGGACACGCCGGGCTGCGATTCCCGCTTCAAAGTCGGCCAGACAAGCTCGCATCTGCGTAGCTGCCTGCTGCATGGATGCATAGTCTTCGCCAGATGTGGAATGGGACAATCTTTCCAGCCCGGAAGAAAGTTGCGCGACCCCCGCTTTCATGCGTTCGTTAGCAAGTTGTTCGATTCCAGCACGGTCCTCAGGCGTCACCTCATTGGGCAGCGCCATGAGCGAAGGGTAGACCTCCTTTCGTGGAGGCACACCCATCTGCTTCATCATCTCCCCCATGGCTGCACCCATACCGCCTCCTCCGGCAGATGCGGGCTGGTTTCCACTCATAGCGCCCGAGGCGGGAGTAGGATTCATGCCGCCCGAGGTCGCCGCATTGGGACTAACACTCCCCGGCATTGGCATGCCACCTGAAACGGCTTGGCCAGCCGAAGCAGGACCAGTTCCGCCAGGGGCCGGATGATGCTTGGCATGTTCTTCGGGTGTTTGGCCAATGGCGGGGCAGGCCAGTACCAACATCACGGCACTGCAGCGCAGGATCGTACTTTCGCGGTATTTCATACAATCGTTGCGCTCCTTTACTGCGTTTTCGGGACGCTGTTGATCGGTACAAGGCCGTTGATGACGAAATGAGCGCACTCATCGCCGAGCACTGTGCCGCCCACCTCCGAATTTGCGATCGACGACCAGCATCGGCCCAGGACCAGCGTCATTGAGACGGTCCAATCGCCGCCGTTATTTCTCACCATTGGAGTTTGCATCTGGGGTCCTCGCTATGAAACACCGCCAGAAACACCGCCGCGGCCGTATCGGGTGGACAAGAGGAGAGGCTGCATGAACATTCTTGCTTCGGGGACGCATTCCGATTGCTACTTCTTACCGGGCATGGTCCCCATCAGAGCCTGATGCTGGTCGTGAGTTAGAACATTACTTGCCTCGCCGACGGCTCGAATGAAATTCATTCGTTGCTCAGTTCGCAGCTTCTCGATTTCGCCGATTTTCGACTGAACCTTGGAATTGTCGAGTTGGTCGGCACCCGTCAAGGCGTAAAGCTCCTGCTCCCCCTGATCGATCTTGCGTTGTTGTGACGCCCGATCAAGCATCGCCCTCTCCTTCAGGCGATTTAGGGTATATTTCTGATCCGCTGTCAGCGTGATGTGCTGCGAATGGTTGAGAAAGAAGCCTGTTGAACCCACGTGGTAAAGATGCGAGGAACCTGGCTGTCCTGGCATGGCTGAGGACGGAGCGTTCATGGCCGCCATACCGCCTGCGGGCGGGCTTGCACCGCCACCCATTCCACTCATCCCGCCGCTCGCGCCACCAGGCATGCCACCCATTTCGCCCATACAACACATGCCCATCGCGGGGGCCGGCGCCGAAGGCATGCTGCTCATCCCGCCCATCTCGCCTTTGTCGTCCATCATTCCCATGCCGCCGCCACCGGGCATCGGAGCGTTGCTGGCAGGTGCCATTCCACCCTTATTGCCCATCATTCCCATCATTCCCATTCCCATTCCGCCGCCTGGCGGCATTGCCGCATTTCCAGGAGCGGCCATTGCGCCCATGCCCTTGCTCTTCCCAGCGGCGCCCATTGGCATGCCCGGGTTGGCGATGGGTTTATTGCCGGGACCGGTCTGCTGCACGGCGGATTGCAACTTCGCTACTTGGGCACGAAGCTCCTCAATTTGATTCATCAACTGCTGATTGCTTTGACCGCTGGCATCGGCCTTCGGATGTTGCGCATGCGGGTCCGCAGGTGCTTGTGCGTAGCCGGTCATCAGTCCCGAGAACAGCAAAACAGAGACACCCAACGTCATAGACAGTTTCCACTGCGCTCTGGCGAAAATCGATAATACCAATCGCATAACTCTTCTCCTTGTTTTTGTTACGGCCAATCCAATGGCCAGTTTCCGAGTCCGTTGAGTTCGGAAGTTCTAGGACGCTCCCGAATGTGATCTGAAAGCCACCGACAACCCTGGATACGGAGTGCTACTTATCGTTCGTACCCTTGCCCATCTTCTTGCCCTTGTGCATCATTGCGCCGGTGCCCATCATCATCGTCATCTTCTTATCCGCCGGCATCTTGTCGAACATGTCAGCCTTTTGCTGAGCTGACATCCTGCCCGAATCGTGGCCGGAAGCCTTCATCGCGGCCATTCTGTCTTTGGCAGGCATCTTATCGATCAGAGC
>CADEEO010000212.1 GCA_902826365.1 uncultured Hyphomicrobiales bacterium
CTTTTCGATCAGAGGCAGGGCCTCTTCAACGACTTCATACTTGAGATAGAGCCGGCCGAGGTTGACCAGATAATCCGCATTCCGCGGCTCGGCCTTTACCGCCGCTTTGGCAAATAACAGGGCCTCGCCATCCTTGTCTTGCCTGGCCAGCACAAGCGCCAGAGCATGATTGACATCGCCTTGCGCCGGGTGCTGCTGCTGAAGTTTGCGCGCAGCAGCCTCCGCTTCCATTCCGTGGCCCTCCCGCAGAAGGCGGCGAATCCCGGCAATCCCTTCAGTAACGCTGCCTGGCACCGGGCTTAACATTTACTTTGCCCTCGAACCTGGCTTCATGGAATGAGTATCGTCGTTCCGGTTGTCTTGCGGCCCGAGAGGTCACGGTGGGCCTGGACCACATCGGCCAGGGCGTAACGCTGGTTCACCGGGATTTTCACCTTGCCGGATTGCACCACGTCGATGAGATCGCTGGCGGTTTCCTGCATCTCGGCTTCGGTGCCGATATAGCTGCCAAGGGTCGGCCTTGTCACATAGAGCGATCCCTTGCTGGCGAGAATGCCAAGTTCAACGCCCACCACCGGGCCGGAGGCATTTCCGAAACTGACGAGAAGCCCGCGCAGGCTCAGGCAATCCAGCGAGGTCATGAACGTTGCCTGGCCCACGCCGTCATAAACCACCGGCACGCCCTTGCCATCAGTGATTTCCTTCACGCGAGCTGCGACATTTTCCGTGGATGAATTGATGACATGGGTGCAGCCGTGGGATTTGGCGATTTCCATTTTGGCGTCCGAACCTACGGTTCCAATGACCGTGGCGCCCAAGGCCTTGGCCCATTGGGAGGCAATGAGGCCAATACCACCAGCGGCGGCGTGGAGCAGAATTGTTTCGCCTGCCTTCACCTTGTAGGTGGCGCGCAGGAGATAACGCACGGTCATGCCCTTCAGCATCATGCCGGCGGCAGTCTCATTGCTTATGCTTGCGGGAATTTTGACAACGCGCGCGGCTGGGATGTTTCGCGCCTGCGCGTAGGCGCCAATGGGGCCGTTGCCATAGGCCACGCGGTCGCCCACCTTGAGGCTTGTTACGCCCTGCCCCACTTCTTCAATAATACCTACCGCCTCCTGGCCCAGGCCTGACGGCAGCTTCATGGGATAGAGGCCGGAGCGGTGATAGGTATCAATGTAATTCAGGCCAATGGCCGCCTGCTTTATGCGGACTTCGCCGGGTTCCGGCCTGGCCAGGTCCACGGCCACCAACTGCATGACTTCCGGCCCGCCTGTTTTCTCAATTCGAACAGCTTTCGTCATGCGTTTCCCGCTTTCATTAAAGTCTCATTCATCGGCCTCTTAATGCCTCAAATTGCTTGAAAATCCAAGCCGATATCGGCAAACACTTAAACCTCCCAATTGCAAGGAATTCGCTTCCATGGCCCTTTCGGTTTCCCCGGCTATTTCACCGATTGAAGCGCCGCCCATTTCCGAGGCCATGACCTGGGTGCGGCCGGGCGCGCGCAACCGCGCGCTGCTCAATCTTTGCCAGGCGGTTCCGAGCTATGCGCCCTCCGAGGCGCTGCAGGCCGAAATCGCCGGTCTGGCCCGCGACCCCGGCATCCATCTCTATACGGACATCCATGGAATCCCCGAACTTCGCAGCGCCTTGGCGCAGCATATGGCGGCGGATTATCGCGGCCACATCGACGCGGAGAATGTCAGCATCACTTCGGGTTGCAACCAGGCGTTTTGCGCCGCCATCATGGCGGTGGCGCAGCGCGGCGACAATGTGGTGCTGCCGGTGCCCTACTACTTCAATCACCAGATGTGGCTGGACATGCTCGGGGTGGAGAAGCGCCTGATTCCGGCTTTTGCCGAGGCCCGCGCCTATCCCCTGCCCGAGGAAGCGGCAACGCTCGTTGATGGCCGTACGCGGGCCATTGTTCTGTGCTCGCCCAACAATCCCACCGGGGCTATCTATCCCGCGCATGTTATCGACGGCTTCTATGACCTTGCGAAGGCCCGCGGGATTGCCCTGATCATCGACGAAACATACAAGGATTTCCGGTCTTCACCAGAACCCTTGCATGGCCTCTTTGCAAAGCCGGACTGGCAGGATACGTTTGTCCAGCTCTATAGTTTCTCGAAGGTCTTCGCCATGACCGGCTACCGCGTGGGTTCCATCATCGCCGGAGCCAAGGTTCTGTCGGAGGCCGAAAAGGTTTTGGACTGCATGGCCATCTGCGCCCCACAGATTTCACAACGGGCGGCGCTTTTCGGATTAGCCCATCTCGATGACTGGAGGCGCGAAAAACAGCGCTTGATGGAATTGCGCCGGGAGGCCTTGCTGGCGGCCTTCACCGATCCCAGGCTGAACTACAAACTTATCAGCTCAGGCGCCTATTTCGCTTACGTGAAGCATCCCTTTGCCAAGACCCCGGCCAAGTCCGTGGCCATGCGGCTGGCGGGCGAGCATGATGTTCTCTGCCTGC
>CADEEO010000213.1 GCA_902826365.1 uncultured Hyphomicrobiales bacterium
TTGTTCAGTATCTACGAAAAAATGCAATCGCTGAGAATTTGGACGAGAAATGCCGATTGTACGTTTGCGATTACTGCGACATGGTGTCTTGCACTAGTGAACTTCTCTGTGAGCTGGACAAGCATGAGAAGGAAAGTGGCCGCGTAGCTTGGTTCGATCACGAAGGTAGGTTTAAGCAGCTGGATGATCTGCTTCGGAAGTATCGACTAGCGCCCCTCATTCAAAAGAGGCGCGCATCAAAATTTGCAATAAAGTTGAAGCAGGCATTTGAGGAAAGAAATCTTGCTGTGCAATTTGAGGACGACGTTTGGAAACAGGAATCAATTGCCGTGGGCGCTGAATTCACACGTTCAACGCCACTGGTCAGCGTTGCGTGGTGCATGGAAAGAAAGAGCAAGAATACACCGCTACACTATAAACTGGGCTTACAAATACAAGGGCACAGTTATCGGAGAGCATTCTGGAGTCCAAATGTGACTAAGGAGGAGAACAATTGCGCTGATAGATCAATGAACGTTTTTGAGGAAGGTGGTGCATTCAAGGTTTCAACTGATTCAGGTTTAGGTAGTTTTGACATCACAACCTGGTGGTCAGATATGGACGGCGTGTTTACCAAGGGAGCGCTGAAAGGGCATGAGCGAACAAAACGCCCTTCATTAAATAGCAAGACAAACAGCCAAAAAAAATGGAATAACTATACGAACGCGTTTTTTTACCAGCATGTAAAAATAGGTTCGGATAGATTGTCGCCGAACGAGATAGTGAACGCTGTCCTCGAGGATATGTCTTTTGCTCGCGACAAGTCTAGGGATTGGTCACCCGTCTCAATGTGAGATTGATGCGGCCGCCGTCTTTCAGGAGCGTCGAACTTCCGCCGATCACCCGGTCAATGCCGTGGAAGGCAAGCCGCGATGCACCTTCCAGAATCAGCACATCGCCCGATGCCAGTTTCAGCGATCGCGTCTTGCCTCCGCGGGTGGCGCCGCCCACGCGGAACAGCGCCGTGTCGCCCAATGAAATGGAAACCACCGGGGCTTCAAAATCCTCTTCGTCCCGGTCCTGATGCAGCCCCATTTTGGCATCGCCCCCGTAAAAATTGACAAGGCAAGCTTCCGGCGGATGGGCATAATTTGAAACCCTGTTCCATACGGCCAGAACGCTTACAGGGATTGCGGGCCACGGGGTTGAAAGCTCCGGGTGGCTGGCCTGATAGCGGTAGCCCGCCTTGTCGGAAACCCAGCCCAGAGGTCCCAAATTGGTCATGCGGACCGAGAAGGGCTTGCCGGTCCGCGGCATTACGGGGGTAAACAGCGGGGCAACGGCCACGGCCTCGCGCAAATCCCGCAAAACCTGCTCCTGGGCGTGGCGGTCAAGGAATTCCGGGAGGTATCGCATGGGGTGATTTTACCCGCCTGGTCTCTTGCTGCCAAAGAAACATCCCACTATATACCGCCCGAATGATTTTTCCCTTGGAATCAGGGAAAGACGAAACCATATGCGGTCACAGAGGAGGCGGCGGGACTTTAAGCGCCTGATGGGGCTTTTCGCATGCTGCCTGCCTAAAGGAGAGAATACATGGCTAAAGTTATTGGTATTGACCTTGGAACAACAAACTCTTGCGTCGCCGTCATGGAGGGCAAGAACCCCAAGGTTATCGAAAATGCGGAAGGGGCCCGCACCACCCCGTCTATCGTCGCTTTCAACGCGGAAGGCGAAACCCTGGTAGGCCAGCCCGCCAAACGGCAGGGCGTCACCAACCCCGAAAACACATTCTTTGCAATCAAGCGCCTCATTGGCCGCCGCATGGAAGACCCCATGGTGGCCAAAGACAAGAAGCTTGTGCCCTACAATATCGTCAAGGCCGACAATGGCGATGCCTGGGTTGAAAGCCGCGGGACAAAATATGCGCCCTCGCAGATCTCGGCCTATACGCTTACCAAGATGAAAGAAACCGCGGAGCGCTATTTGGGCGAACCCGTCACCCAGGCCGTGATCACCGTGCCGGCCTATTTCAACGACAGCCAGCGCCAGGCGACCAAGGATGCCGGCAAGATCGCCGGCCTCGAAGTGCTGCGCATCATCAACGAGCCGACGGCAGCAGCGCTTGCCTATGGCCTCGACAAGGCCGAAGCCGGCCTCATCGCGGTTTACGATTTGGGCGGCGGCACCTTCGACGTCTCGGTTCTCGAAATCGGCGACGGCGTCTTCGAAGTGAAGTCCACCAACGGCGATACCTTCCTCGGCGGTGAAGACTTCGACATGCGCATCGTCGATTACCTCGCCGATGAGTTCAAGAAAGAGCAGTCGATCGATCTCCGCAAGGACAAGCTGGCCCTCCAGCGCCTGCGCGAAGCGGCCGAAAAGGCCAAGATCGAACTGTCGTCCGCGACCCAGACCGAAATCAACCTGCCCTTCATCACGGCGGATGCCTCAGGCCCGAAGCATCTCACCCTGAAGCTGACGCGCTCCAAGCT
>CADEEO010000214.1 GCA_902826365.1 uncultured Hyphomicrobiales bacterium
CATGGCCATATCGATGGCATTGGCGATCTTGAGGTCCGCGTCGTCTGAGCGGCGGGGCCATTGAACAAATTGCCTGCTTCCGCGGCAGGGCGTCCGGCATTCCTACGCAAGAAAACTCCGGATCTCCGCCAGAAACCGGCCCCATGAGGGATCGCCTTCGAGAATGACGTGATTGCGCCCCTCAAGGGCCACAAAGCGGGCGCCGGGAATGCCCGCCGCCAGCCTCCGGCCTTCCTCAAAGGGCTGCACCGCGTCATCGCGGCAATGCATGACCAGGGTTGGAACGCTCACCCTTGGCAGCATATCAGAGATGTCAATGTCGTCGACGGCGCGGCGCAGGCGCGCGGCGTTTTCGGGCGTGGTGGTTTTGCGCTGCAGGTCATTCCACCATTGCATCTGTTCGGATGTCCCGTCCGGAATGAACAGCGAGGTGAAGATTTGCCGGAAGGCGGGATTGTCCTGGCCCCAGCCCTGCCGCATCAGGGTGAGAAGCGCATCGGCCTGCTCGATGTCCTGCGGCGAACCGCGGCGGCGCTTTCCCTGTATGAAGCCGCCATAGAGAATGAGGTGCGAAACCTTTTCCGGGTGAAGCAAACTGTAGGCGATGGCGACAGCGCAGCCCTGCGACATGCCGTAGAGGGCAAAGCGTTCCAGGCCCGCGGCCTCGACCACGCATTCCAGGTCGGTGACAAAGGCCGGAAGCGAAAATTCCTCCACGTCCCAGTCAGACAGGCCATTGCCGCGCGCGTCATACCTGACGAGCTGGTGTTCGGCTGCCAGCGCATGAAGCATGTGGCGCCAGATCGGGCTTTGCCAGTCGAACTCGAGGTGGTTGAGCCAGTTGGCGGTTTTGACCAGGGGCGGCCCGTGCCCCACTGAGGCATAGGCAAGGCGCGCGCTGTCGCCTGCGGTGCAGAAATGAATTTCCTGCCGCAAGTCTTGCGCAGGCGCCTGGGTTCCAGCGCGCGGCGCATCATCCAGCACGTCTCCCACAAACCTTAAACCTTTGCGGGCAATGGTGCGGATCAGGCGCTGTTCCCCGCCGCTATCGCCAATTGCCTTGCGCGCCGCATTGATTTGGCTGGTCAGGGTGGAATCGGAAACCGTGCGCCCGCCCCAGACGCCGACGATGAGATCGTCCTTGCTGACAACGCGCTCGCGGTTGCGCACCAGAAAGACGAGAAGATCAAAAACCTGCGGGCCCACCGCAACAAGCTCCGCCCCGCGCCGGAGTTCGCGCTTGCCGGTGTCAAGGCCATACCCTTCGAAACGCATGAGCACGCCGGTTCTCCAAAAAAATTGGTCGAGCGGAAGGACGTTTATGCCGGTTTGGACGAATTTTGAAGATATTTTCAAGATGGCCGCAAAGCCTTTTCGCCGGAAGGCGGGCAATCCTGCCGCCACCCGCGATGAACGCGGCCCCCGCATGGAGCGTGCCATGACTGCCGACGATCAGGATACCCGCCGCCACGCCGATGGCGCGATTGATTTCGATTATTACCGCAGTCAGGCAGCCCTGCTGCGCCGGGAGGCCTTCCGCCACATGGCCTTCAGGATGCGGGCCATCATCAGGCGCGCGGCCGGCCAATCGCTTCACTTCTGAAAGTCCGAAACGCTTTGTTCATGGTTAAGAAATTTTGCATGCCTTTCATAAAATTCTAAGCAAGCGGCTTAAGCGGTTTGCAAGCCGCCGGGCCGAATCTCCTCCCCGGGACAGCGACGGAAAAGGGAGATTTGACAATGAATGTGAAGATCCTTGCTTTGATGTTGAGCGTCGCGCTGACAAGCGCCGCGGAGGCCCGCAACGATTCCAATTTCAGGGCGTCGGCAGAAGCGGTGGCAGAGGCCCAAAACAATCCGGCCCTGCCACCCATCGCCGCCCGCAGTGACGTCCATGCCCGGCTTGCCGCCTGGACGCACACCTTCAAAACCATGTTTGACCCGCGCACCGTGGCAAAGAGCTGCCTGGCCCGGGCGATTTATTTCGAGGCGCGCTCGGAATCGGAGCTGGGGCAGCTGGCGGTGGCCACGGTCATCCTCAACCGGTCCAAGGCCGAGAATTATCCGTCGTCCATCTGCGGCGTGGTCTACCAGGGGGCGAGCCGCCACAACGCCTGCCAATTTTCCTTTGCCTGCGATGGCCAGTCGGATCTCCCGCAAGACCGCCGCGCCTGGGACACAGCCCTTGCGGTGACCGCGATGGCGCTTGCCGAGGACAAGCCGGTGCGCAGCGTTGCCGCCGCCACTTTTTACCACGCGGATTATGTGACCCCGCACTGGTCCAAGTCGATGAACCGCCTGACCAAGATCGGGCGCCACATCTTCTATTCGCAGGGTTAACGCTCAATCAACTTTGTTTGCATCGATATTTCCCTGTTTTCCTTCTCCCCAGCGGGGAGAAGGAGGGGCCCAAGCGCAGCTTGGGAGGATGAGGGGGATCAGGTGATTCAATTGCGAAA
>CADEEO010000215.1 GCA_902826365.1 uncultured Hyphomicrobiales bacterium
GCCCGTCATCGAAGCCGCTCCCGGCACCGTGTCGCAACTGAAGGCGGGTTCAGAAGCGCTGGTGCGTTATGCCAAACAAAAGGGCACCGCCATGCTGCTTGTGGGCCACGTCACCAAGGATGGCCAGATCGCCGGGCCGAAAGTCATCGAGCATATGGTGGATACGGTGCTTTATTTCGAAGGCGATCGCGGCCACCAGTACCGCATCCTGCGTGCCGTGAAGAATCGTTTCGGCCCCACCGATGAAATCGGCGTCTTCGAAATGTCCGATGGCGGTCTCAAGGAAGTAACCAACCCCTCCAAGCTTTTCATGGGCACAAGCGACCGGCCAACGCCCGGCACTGCTATATTTGCCGGAATGGAGGGTACGCGGCCCTTGCTCATGGAAGTGCAGGCCCTCGTCTCGCCCTCGCCGCTTGGCACGCCGCGGCGCACCACCGTGGGCTGGGATTCCAACCGCCTTTCGATGATCCTCGCCGTCCTGGAAGCCCGCGCTGGCGTCGTCATCGGCGCAAACGATGTTTACCTTAATGTCGCAGGCGGCCTCAAGGTGCGCGAACCTGCCGCGGATCTCGCCGTCGCCGCAGCGCTGCTCTCGTCTCTCACCGGAACTGTCATTCCCCACGGCACCGCTGTCTTCGGTGAAGTGGCCCTTTCCGGCGCAATACGTCCCGTGGGCCAAACGGAAGCCCGTCTTAAGGAGGCGCAAAAGCTGGGCTTGCGGGAAGCTGTGGTCGCCGCGGCAACCGAGCAGGCGAGCTTCAAGGGCTTGAAAGTGAAGTCAATTGAAACCATTTCTGATCTTGTCGCCTGGACTGCTGCACAGGACAAAGGTTTACGACGAATCGTCTAGATCAGTTGGCAAAAGCTGCCTATAAGGTGGCTCATCCGACCAACCGGGAAAATTTTATGCCCTTCCAACTGCTTGACCTCATCCTTTTTGGAATCATGCTGGTCTCCGGGCTCTTGGCCCTGATGCGCGGTTTCACCCGCGAAGTTCTTTCCCTAGTCGCCTGGGGTGCTGCCGCCTTCGCCGCCTATTTCGCCATCAAGCAGCAGGCCCTGCTCGATCTCGCCATGCCCTATGTCGACAAGGCCATCCTCGCGCAAATTGCCGTGGGCGCCATTGCCTTCGTCATCACGCTCATCGTCGTGTCGCTCATCAGTGTGAAGATTTCCGATTCGGTTGTGGATTCTGCAGCGGGCGCTTTTGACCGCACCCTTGGTTTCCTCTACGGCCTTGCCCGTGGTTTTGTTCTCGTGGCCATCGCCTATCTTTTCTATGGTTGGCTCCTGCCCTTCGACAAGCAGGAAGACTGGGTGCGCAATGCCTCCTCGCTTCCGGCCATTAAGGCGGTGGGCGAAACCCTGCTGGGCTTCATGCCGCCTGACATTGCCGAGACCCTGTCCAACACCGCATTGATGAAAAATCCCGATGCGGCGGGCACTGTCGTGCAACCCGCTCCCGGCGCCGCAAAACCTGAAGCCGGCTATCAGTCCGGCGAAACCCAGGGGCTGGATAATCTCATCGAAGGCACAGGCAACAGCACCCAGCAACCCGAATTCGGACAAAGCACCAGCCAATGACAGAAGATTTCGACATCAACGGTGACCGACTGCGGGAAGAATGCGGTGTCTTCGGCGTTTATGGCCATCCCGATGCGGCAGCCCTCACCGCCCTCGGCCTCCATGCCCTTCAGCATCGCGGCCAGGAAGCCGCCGGCATCGTCACTTTTGACGGCGAACGCTTTAACGCCGAACGCCGCATGGGCCTCGTCGGCGATCATTTCTCCAGCGAAAAGGTCATCAACCGCCTGCAGGGCCGCTCCAGCCTTGGCCATGTCCGCTACTCCACCACCGGTGAAACCATCCTGCGCAATGTCCAGCCGCTGTTTGCCGAACTTTCGGCGGGCGGCCTCGCCGTGGCCCACAATGGCAATATCACCAATGGCCTGACGCTGCGCCGCGAACTCATCAGCCACGGCGCCATTTGCCAGTCCACCTCCGACACGGAAGTGATCCTGCATCTCGTCTCCCGCTCGAAGAAGAGCCGCATTATCGACCGCTACATCGATGCGCTGCGCAGCCTTGAGGGCGCTTATGCCCTCGTGGCGCTCACCAACAAGAAACTCATCGGCGCGCGCGACCCTCTCGGCATCCGCCCGCTCATTCTGGGCGAACTCAACGGCGCTTACATTCTCTGCTCTGAAACCTGCGCGCTCGACATCATCGGCGCAAAATTCGTCCGCGAAATTGAGAACGGCGAAGTCGTGGTGATTTCGGATGAGGGCATCGAATCCCATCGCCCCTTCCCCAAGCAGCAGGCCCGCCCCTGCATCTTTGAATACATCTATTTCTCGAGGCCCGATTCAATCCTCGGCGGACGCTCGGTTTATGAAGTTCGAAACGAAATCG
>CADEEO010000216.1 GCA_902826365.1 uncultured Hyphomicrobiales bacterium
TGGGCCGGGCAGGTGAAGGCGCTGGAATCCGATTTTCAAGTCATCACCTATGATTTGCTGGGACATGGCCGGAGTGCTCCGGCGCGCGCAAGCGCTCCGCTTGCAGATTGGGTCGATCAATTCAACGGTATTGTTCGTGATTTGGCGCTGGAAAAATTTGCGCTGGTGGGATTTTCCTTTGGCGGGCTGATTGCGCAAAGCTATGCGGCCCAGCATTCATCAAAGATTGACAAGCTGGTGTTGATGAGCACGGTTTACGACCGCAGTGAAGCGGAGCGGGCCGGGGTTGAATCCCGGCTCGATGTCGTCAAGCGCGAAGGGCCACAAGCGACTATTCCAACTGCGCTTTCGCGCTGGTTTTCTCCCGCATTTTCCAATGCTCACCCTGAGATCATGAAGCAGTATGAGGCGCTATTGCGCGGCAATGACGCCACCTCTTTTCTCGCTGCCTATGAATGCTTTGCAACGGCGGATCGGGAACTGGTGGGGAAGCTTGATGCATTTGACCGGCCAACGCTGGTTATGACGGGTGAACTGGATACGGGCTCGACGCCGGCCATGGCGCGGAAACTGGCGGGGATGATTCCGCGGGCCGAGTGCTCTATCATTGACGGGGGGCGGCACATGATGCCGGTGGAATCGCCTGCTGAAGTCAATTCCGTGTTGCGCCGGTTTTTGAGGAAGGGAAGCCTGTGAAGAGATTGCTGAAAGCCATAGTGTGGGTTTTCGCCGCGATGGTGGTAATTCTTGTAGGTGGCGGCTATCTCCTGCCAAACGAGGTTGTTGTGCAGCGCCAGGCAGTGATAAATGCTTCGCCGGAGAAAGTGTTTTCGCTTGTAAGTGGTTTTAAGCGATTCAATGAATGGTCACCATGGGCCGAAATTGATCCCAACATCCAGTACACTATTGATGGGCCAGAGGCAGGCGTTGGCGCCAGCATGAGTTGGGCTTCCGGTAACTCCAACGTGGGAGTTGGGAAGCAGACAATTATAGAATCTGTTGCTGATAGCCGTGTCGTCTCCGATGTCGATCTCGGTAAAATGGGTAAAACTAAGTCATTCTGGGATTTGAAGCCGGAAGGAAACGGCACTCTTGCGACATGGGGATTCAAGATGAAGCTTGATGGGCAGTTGGACCGCTGGACTGGTTTGGGAATGGATAGTGTTTGGGGTCCAGACTATGAAAAGGGATTGGCCAAGCTAAAGGCTCTTGCTGAGAAAGAGGCGGCGGGTGGCTGAGACTTTTCAACTTTATATTGATGGGGCTTTTTGCAATGAGGAAGCCTCCGACACATTTGAAAGCCTTGATCCTTCCACAGGGAAAGCCTGGGCCTTGATGCCCAAGGCCGGTGCGGCTGACACGAACAAGGCGGTTCGTGCGGCGCATGCCGCTTTCAATGGCGGGGCGTGGCCTGCGTTGACGGCAACGGCGCGGGGCAAGCTGCTATATAAATTGGCTGAGCTGGTGGCTCGGGATGCGTCCGTCATTGCGGAGCTTGAAACGCGCGATACGGGCAAAGTGATCCGCGAGACGAAGGCGGTGACCGGCTATGTGGCGGAGTATTACCGCTATTTTGCCGGGCTCGCCGACAAGATCGAGGGGGCGACTTTCCCTATCGACAAGCCGGACCTGGAAGTTTCAACCCGGCGCGAGCCTCTGGGCGTTGTGGCGGCCATCGTCCCGTGGAATTCGCAGATGTTTCTGACGGCCACGAAACTTGGCCCAGCGCTGGCGGCCGGCAATACGGTGGTGATCAAGGCTTCGGAAGATGGGCCGGCACCGCTTCTGCATTTCGCCAAGCTGGTGCATGAGGCGGGATTTCCAGCCGGCGTTGTCAACATCATCACGGGGTTTGGCGCGGATTGCGGGCAGGTCCTGACCGCGCATCCGCTTGTGGCGCGGGTTGCTTTTACGGGGGGTGTCGAAACGGCGCGCCATGTGGTGCGCAATACGGCGGAGAATTTTGCCGTGACGACGCTGGAGCTCGGCGGCAAGTCACCCGTCATTGTCTTTGACGATGCAAATTTGGACTCGGCCCTGAACGGGGTGATTGCGGGCATCTGGGGTGCAACAGGGCAATCCTGCGTGGCGGGATCGCGCCTGCTGGTGCACGAGTCCATCCATGATGAATTTGTGGCGCGGCTTGCGAAGCGGGCTGGCGAAATCAAGATCGGTGCGCCGCTTGATATGGCAACGGAGATGGGGCCGCTTGCAACGTTGAAGCAGGTGCAGCGGGCGGAGAAGCTGATTGCAGCGAGTGTTGCTGCAGGTGCGGTGCGGGTGACGGGTGGCAAGGCCAGAAAAAGCGAAGGCTATTATTTTGAACCCACTAT
>CADEEO010000217.1 GCA_902826365.1 uncultured Hyphomicrobiales bacterium
GATTTGGCCCTGGTTGACTTTCTTGCCGACGCGAATGCCATCGGCCAGCTTGCTCATATGGGCATAGAGCGTTTCAAACTTGTTGTTGTGCTTGATTTCGACGGTCACGCCATAGGCGCCGTGGCGGCCGGCAATTTCAACGACGCCGGAGCCTGCCGAGCGGATGGGGGTGCCATGGGGCACGCCGAAATCCACGCCGGTGTGCATTTTTGTGTAGCCGAGCAGGGGATGCTTGCGCATGCCAAAGCCGGAGGTGAGTTTTGAGCCGGCGACCGGGGTTTTCAGCAGGGCTTTAGATGCACTCTTGCCATTCTCGTCCAGGTAATCCACCTGGCCGTCGGCATTCACGTAACGGTAATAGGTCTTGGTCACGCCGCTGAGGGTCAACTGGGCGTAGTGCAGAACCTTGCGCTTTGTCGATGAGCCGGTGAGCGGGTTGCCATAGAAAACTTCAAAGGTGTCGGTTGGCTTGACCTGGCGCTGGAAGTCAACATCATAGGAAAACACGCGTGTCAGCTCGGCAATGATGTATTCCGGAACCCGGTTGTCCTTGGCCGCCGCATAGAGGCTTGAGCCCACTTTTGCCTTGGTGCGGAACTGGACGATTTCGGCATACTGGGATGTTGTTCCCTTTTCCTTGCCATCGACGCGGGCAACAAAGCGGCCATCTTCATCGGCTTCAACGGTGATGGTTTCCTTGGGGCCCGGCTTAAACGAAAGCTGGACGGGGAAGGTGGCGTCGCGGCCGTAGAAGTCCTGCTGCCGGTCAAGGGTCAGCTCAAACTCAGTTCCGGCTTGAATCATGCGGGCCGGGAATACAGGCTCCATGGCCGCGGCCAGGGCCTGGGCTGCCTCTTTGGTCACGCCGCGGTTGGTAAGCTCATCAACCAGATTGCGGCCCTTGGCAATCTTGAAGGTTTCGTCAATGGGTTCGGCGGGCGGCGTTTTGGTGATGATGGTAATGTTGCCGGACTCGGTCTGGAAGGCCTGAATTTCGGCGTCCAGCACAACTGTCTTGCCGTCGCCATAGGGCAGGTCATCGGCGCTTATTTCCGGATAGTTGTTGTCACCGCCAAGGTCACGCTCAGGAATCACTTCGGTGTCCTGGGGTGATAGCGAAGCAAGGTTGGAAAATTTTGATTTCGTGGCCGCTTCAGTCGACCTGTCGATGGAGGCAAAGGCATCTCCGGGGGCGGCATTTTCGCCAAACACACCCAAGGCAGCGCCGCCCACAACAAGAGTGCCGATAATGCCGGCAATACAGGTAGTCAAAAGCCAGCGATGATGGATGGGTTCGTCGTGAAAGGGATCGTCAAGGTCTGCTTCAAGCTGATCCAGATATATGGCTTCGCGCTGAACGCGAACAGGTTCAGTTTGCCGGTAATCAGGTGTTTTACCGTGGCCCTGCAATATCGATGTCCCCTCGCACTAAATACTAACGTTTCTTCTTCTGTCTGGGCCATCCCGCTTTTTCCAACGGATTTGACCCTAACATATACGATCTGTCAATCTTTAGACACCCCGCCTTGCGACTGGAGGAATTGGCTTTCCCCCATAGAGTACCTGGTTCGAGCTGTCCCACTTATCGAACCCGGGAATCATTGCCACCCAAGCGTTACAGCTTGGTTAACTATGACAGCAATCCTGCTCAATGATGGCGAGATTGCGGCACGGGTCCCGGAAAATGTTCCTTGGTTTTTCAGAGGCAGGAATTTGCCTTCAAAATATGAACCGGGCGGTCAAAAATAATTTTTTCGGCGGGAAAGAGCAAAGTTTTGCGCACTGGGCAGCACGCCAAATCCTTATGGTGCGGGGCTTCTTCGCGTTTGCAAAAATTTTCTAACAAACGCTTGACACTTCCGCCCGCGCCCTCCTATAAAGCGGCCACTGAGGGACGCGGCGTTGCCAACAACTGCCGACGTTCCTGTGTGAATTCAATGTGCAGCTGGCTGAGACGCCGGTGTTACCCGAAAGGGGAACCGGTGGATTTTTCGTCGGCTGCATGAATCGGAGGCTTAATAAAAGCTTCCCCGCTGTTTGACATCGTTGAAGAAAGAAAGAGAAACGCAGGCGGCGTGTGTCCTGGCGGTTCATGAGGGCAACCTCGTGGACAACCGAAACATTAGTCGTATGCGTTTTATATCAAGAGAAGACAATGCTTTGGTGGAAACACCAGAGCACATGATCTCTCGTCAATTTAGTACGCAATGCGATCATTTTTCTGGTGAATTGTTTCATCAGGAGAGCTGTTTCAAACTTGAGAGTTTGATCCTGGCTCAGAACGAACGCTGGCGGCAGGCTTAACACATGCAAGTCGA
>CADEEO010000218.1 GCA_902826365.1 uncultured Hyphomicrobiales bacterium
CGCAGGATTTCAAGGGCGGTGAGCAGCCCGTCATCATAGCCCCGGCCAAGCGGTGGCTGGAAAAAATAATGGCCCGATTTCTCAAACCCTGCGAGCGCGCCCCGTTCCGCCGTATGCCGCTTCATGTAGGAATGGCCGGTCTTCCAGTATTCGCAGCGCGCCCCCAATGCCTTGAGCGCCGGGTCGGACCCGAACAGCCCCGTAGATTTCACATCGGCGATGAACAGCGCATTCTTGGCCGTCGCGGCAAAATGCCGGGCCAGCAGAATGCCCACCTTGTCGGCAAAAATCGCGTTGCCTTCATTATCGACCACGCCGCAGCGGTCGCCATCGCCATCAAAACACAGGGCAAGGTCCGCCTCGTGTTGCATCACCGTCTTGGAAGCCGCCGACAGCATCTTCAAGTCTTCCGGATTTGGATTATAATTTGGAAAAGTATAATCAAGCTCGCAATCCAGCGGAACAACATCGCAGCCCATGGCGGCAAGAACCTGCGGCGCAAAAATTCCCGCCGTCCCATTCCCGCAGGCCACGACGACTTTCAGCCGCCGGGTGAGTTTCGCTCCTTTGCTGAGATCATCCACATAGCGCTGGGCAACATCTGGTGCATCAATGAGCTGGCCGCCGCCGCGCTCCACCCATTTGCCCCCAAGAACAATGTCCTTCAACGCTGACATCTCATCAGGGCTGAAGGTGAATGGCCGTTCCATTCCCATCTTCACCCCGGTCCAGCCATTCTCATTGTGCGAAGCCGTCACCATGGCAACCGCCGGGACATCGAGATCGAATTGCGCAAAATAGGCCATCGGCGTCACCGCAAGACCAACATCGTAAACCGTGCAGCCGGCTCCCAGAAGCCCGGTCATCAGGGCGGTTTTTACGTCCATCGAATAGCTGCGATAGTCATGGCCTGCCACGATGTGCGGCCTCACGCCCCGCATATGAAGCAACGCGCCAAGGCCCAGCCCCAGGGCGCGAAAGCCCAGGGCGTTGATCTCGCTGCCAATAAGCCAGCGCGCGTCATACTCGCGAAACCCCGATGCTTTCACTAGAGGCAGGCGCTCATAGTCACGTGAATTGGGTGCAAGGTCCTGGCGGGGCGGCAGCATTTTACGAGCGTGAAATGCCAAGCGATGTCACGGTCATTTTTTTGAGCCATGATTTGGTTGCTTGACCAGCCTGGGTGGCGCCCCATGGCGCAATGGCACCAATCCGAACTTGTCGCGGTCCCCAAGAACTTCCTGGACAATGTTGATGGTGATCTTTTTCGCATGCAGGGCAAAGCCGTAGACCAGCGCCGCATCGCAAACGGCATTGATGATCCGCGGGATTCCGCTGCTCGCATTGGCAATCGTTTGGGCTGCCTCGCGCGAGAACAGGTTTTCCTTGGCGCCTGCCAGGGCAACGCGGTGGTGGATGTATTGCACCGCTTCGTCCGCAGCCAAAGGCCCGAGATGGAAATCGGAGGCAATGCGCTGGGCGAACTGCACCAACTCCGGCCGCTGCAGCATGACGCGCAATTGCGGCTGCCCCACGAGGATGACCTGCAGCAGCTGCGCCCCGTCGGTGTTGATGTTCGACAGCATGCGAAGCTCTTCAAGCGCCGACAGGTCGAGGTTCTGCGCCTCGTCGATCATCAGCACCGTATGCCGCCCGCGCTCATATTCCGAAATCAGGAACTCCTGGAACTGGCGCAGCAGCCCCACGTACTTCGCATGGTCGAAGGGCTGGTTAAGCGAGAGGAGAATCCACTCCAGCAATGTGCCCTGCCCCATCATGGTGTTTGAAACCAGGCCAACCGTGACCCGGTCGTCAATGCTGTGCAGGAGCTGGCGCAGCAGCGTGGTCTTGCCGCTGCCGATTTCGCCGGTGATCACCGTGAAGCCGGCCTCATTGAGAATGCCATATTCAAGCATGCTGTAGGCAAGGCTGTGGGTCCGCCCCCAATACAGGAAATAGGGGTCGGGAAGCATTGTGAACGGCCGCGACGTCAGGCCGTAAAACTTCTCATACATGGGGCTTTCCTGTCGCAGAACCCGGCTTGGTTCCCTGGATATTAAATCTAATTTTACTATAAGTCAGCATTGCGACATGACGAGGTTAACGGGCATCGGCAAGCAGCATGCCGTCAGCTGGGGGTCAATGACGGAGCAAAAAATTGGCGCATCAGTTTCCCGATGCGCCCTGTTCTTCAAACGGGAATTCTAATTATGCGGCAGTAGCGCCACTCCGCTTCCGGATCCGGCCCAACCACGCCAGCCCACCAAGCCCGCCAAGGAGAAGTGGAAGCGCCGCTGGAAGCGGAACGACTGGATTAT
>CADEEO010000219.1 GCA_902826365.1 uncultured Hyphomicrobiales bacterium
CAAGCGCGTGGCGCCGGAGAAGCAGAAATATGTGCGGCGGCTGGGCATAATCCTCGCAATTGGCTTGCGCATCGTGCTGCTCTTCGTGGGTCTGCAGCTCATCACCCTGTTCCAATCGCCATGGTTCGGTTTAAATCTGCCCTTTGCAAAGGGCAAGTTCAACGGCCACAGCCTGATCGTGCTGCTCGGCGGCGCCTTCCTCATTCACACGGCGCTGAAGGAAATTTTCCACATGCTGGTGGTGCACGAATTGGGGCATGGCGGCCCCGAAGGGCCGAAGCACCGCAGCGTGCAGTCAGCGATTTTCTGGATCCTGGTGATGAACATCGTGTTCTCGTTCGATACGGTTCTGTCCGCTGTGGCGCTGACCGATCACTTCATTGTCATGTCGACGGCCATCATTGTTTCCGGGGCGCTTATGGTGCTGCTGGCCGAGCGCG
This sequence comes from uncultured Hyphomicrobiales bacterium, assembly GCA_902826365.1. Lineage (GTDB taxonomy): Bacteria > Pseudomonadota > Alphaproteobacteria > Rhizobiales > Aestuariivirgaceae > Aestuariivirga. Next base: position 441 of record CADEEO010000219.1, read on the forward strand.
TGGCCAGCTTCCTGCAGAAGAACCGCATGTATGAAGTGCTTGGGCTGTTCGTCCTGCTGCTGGTGGGCGGCATGCTGTTCGCCGAGGGCGGGCATCTGGCCCATCTGGAGTTCTTTGGCTATCCAATCGAGCCCGTGGCCAAGAGCACGTTCTACTTCGTGGTGGCGGCGCTGGTGATCGTCGATGTGGTCCAGGGGCGCTACCAGAAGAAGATCATGCTTGAGGAAAAACCGCATTCGCCGGGCTAGTGAAGCGCATTGCCCTTTGGCAGGGGCTCGGCTAAACCCCGCGGCACAAACCTCACCCCAGTTTCAGGCTAAATACCCCATGGCGCGTCAATTCATCTATCATATGCAAGGCCTATCAAAGTCCTATGCAGGCGGCAAAAAAGTGCTCGATAACGTGCACCTGCAATTTTATCCCGACGCTAAAATCGGCGTACTCGGCCCCAACGGCTCGGGCAAATCAACCTTGCTGCGCATCATGGCGGGCCTTGACAAGGAATGGAACGGCGAGGCCTGGCTGGCGGATGGGGCCACCCGCGGCTATCTCCAGCAGGAGCCGGAACTCGATCCCGCCCTCAATGTGATGGGCAATGTGATGGAAGGGGTGGCCCACAAAAAGGCGATCCTCGATCAATACAACGCGCTGATGGCTGACTATAACGACGAGAATGCCGAGAAGGCGGGCAAGCTGCAGGATGTGATCGACTCGCAGAACCTGTGGGACCTTGAAGCGCAGGTGGAGCAGGCGATGGATGCCATGCGCTGCCCGCCGGGCGATGCCTCCATTGACAATCTCTCGGGCGGGGAAAAGCGCCGCGTGGCGCTCACCCAGCTCCTGCTGCGCAAGCCCGACCTGCTGCTGCTCGACGAGCCCACCAACCATCTCGACGCTGAAAGCGTGAACTGGCTTGAGCATCATTTGGCCGATTACACGGGGTCCATTCTTATTGTCACCCACGACCGTTACTTCCTTGACAACGTGACGGGCTGGATTCTTGAGCTCGACCGGGGCAGGGGCATTCCCTACGAGGGCAATTACTCGGCCTATCTCCGCCAGAAGGCCAAGCGCTTCGCGCAGGAAAAGAGCGAGGATGCGGCGCGGCAAAAGGTGATCGAACGCGAGCAGGAATGGATTTCCTCCTCGCCCAAGGCGCGGCAGGCCAAATCCAAGGCGCGTTTCAAGGCCTATGACGAACTCATCAAGGCAAATGACGCGCGGCTCAAGTCAACCACGGCGCAAATCATCATCCCGCCGGGCGAACGGCTGGGCGACAATGTCATCACGGTTGAAGGCCTGAACAAGGCCTATGGCGACCGCCTGCTGATCGAGGATCTTTCCTTCAAGCTGCCGCCCGGCGGCATTGTCGGGATTATCGGCCCCAATGGCGCGGGCAAGACCACGCTGTTCCGCATGCTGACCGGCCAGGAAAAACCCGATGCCGGGAAAATCGAAATCGGCGACAGCGTGCAGCTTGGTTATGTGGACCAGAGCCGCGACTCCCTCGATCCGGAAAAGACCGTGTGGCAGGAAATCTCCGGCGGCAACGAAATTCTCTATCTCGGCAAGCGCGAGATGAACAGCCGCGCCTATACGGGAGCCTTCAATTTCAAGGGCGGCGACCAGCAGCAGAAAGTCGGCACGCTTTCCGGCGGTCAGCGCAACCGGGTGCATCTGGCAAAGATGCTGAAGTCCGGCGCCAACGTGCTGCTGCTCGACGAGCCGACCAATGACCTCGACACGGAAACACTGGCAGCCCTCGAAGAGGCGCTGGAGGATTTCGCCGGCTGCGCCGTGATCATCAGCCATGACCGCATGTTCCTCGACCGCCTCGCCACCCATATCCTGGCCTTCGAGGGCGACAGCCA
>CADEEO010000220.1 GCA_902826365.1 uncultured Hyphomicrobiales bacterium
CGCCCGCGCCCATGAACGGCTCTATCGCAACAACTACATCGAAAGCATGGACCTCGGCACCTATATCGAAGAAGTCTGCCAGGACATGGAAACGTCGGTTGCCCATTGCACCATACAGGTGCAGGCCGAGCGCGGCATCAATGTAAAGGTCGACAATGCCATCTCGGTGGCACTCATTGTTGTCGAGCTGATCACCAATTCAGCCAAATATGGCTACCCCAACGGAACGAAAGGCAAAATCTGGGTTGGCATTGCCCGCAACGGCGATGGGAACATTTTGATTTCCGTCCGTGACGAAGGCGCGGGCCTTCCCGAAGATTTTGATCCCAACAAATCGCGGGGCCTGGGAATGCGCATCGTCAACGCCTTCGCCAGCCAGCTCAACACGAAGCTGAAATTCACCCGGCTATCGCCCGGCTCTGAATTTAAATTACTGTTTCCTGTCGATATCGTTCAGCGTTGACCTCACACCGGATCGCGGATCAGCGGCGTGGTCGAGCAGTGGATGCCTCCGCCGTTGAGCTGCATCTTGCCATAGGGAACCACCGTCCAGCCCACCCCATGCTTGGCCAGCGCATCCAGCGTCTGGTTTGAAGCGCCCTCCGGCATGAGAAGTTCGCCCGGCGCAACCGCCAGGGAATTGATGATCCAGCGGTCATCGGCCGGTGAAATTTCAACAGTTCGCACTTTCAGCTCCTTGAGTTTCTGCAAGAACGAGTAGGGCAGGCCAAACGGATCGACGATAGCGAGGTCCTTGCCAATCATCTGGAAAGATCCGTCGATGTGCAGGTCATAGCCGAAGAGATCGATGATGATGAGCTCAACGCCCTGGCGCTTGAGCACTTCGCCCACCTGCTCGGCGCCCTCGCGGTTCACCCGGATGCCGCAGCCGATCACCGCCGTGCGCTCATTTATCCAGGCGAAACTGCCGCCTTCCATCAAGGCGCTGCCGGAAAGGGTGCGGAGAATGGGAATGCCGAGCCGCGCCAATGTGCGGGTGATGGCCAGTTCCTCGCCGCGGCGAACCCGTGTCCCCATGCGGCAGACAATCGCTCCGCCTTTCACCATGATCAGCGGATCGCGGGTGTAGCACGACTTGATGCGGCCCGCCGCATCGCCATCAACATGGTGCACTTCCACGCCCTTGGCTTTAAGCGCTGCGACAAGCGCATCATGCTGGGCCTGCATGTCGGCGACTTGCGGCATCGTATCGCTCTGGAAATACCATCCGGCTTTCAGGTCTCCGAACGAGCCGATGCTTTCAATGCGCTTCTTGGGATCAATGACGTCCATTTCCTTGCCGGGCCGGTGGACGAGGACCGAGCGTATGCGGCCCACGTCATTGTTGATGCCCCAGGCGCGGCCCCAATGGGTTTCAAGTTCGTGCCTGTCCTCGAACGGCGGATCGCCGGGGGTGGCGAACATCTTGATGGTTTCATTGTAAACCCAGACCGGTGGTGGCGTATTGGCCATCATGTGCTCCCTGAAAAATTCTCATTTCTAGACGATCATGAGCTTTGTAAACAGGAGCCAGCCAATGGTGGCAGCCATGCTCAAAAGCGTGATCGGAATGCCCGAGCGCGCGAAATCCATGAAGCCCAGCTTGGCCCCTTGCATTGCGGCACGTTCGGCGACGATGATGTTGCACAAAGAGCCGGTGAGCAGCAGGTTGCCTGCGAAGGTAGAGAGCATCGCAAGGCCGAAGAGCGCCCCGCCGCCGATATCCGGCAGGAGTTTTGTGAACAGCACCACGAAGGGAACATTGCCGATTGTATTTGAGGCAAGCAGCGTGACCGGCGCCATCAGGGAAATCCGCTCCGGAAAGAAGCCAAGCTGCTCCAGCCAGACCAAGCCATCGCGGGCCAGCCCCGTGCCCGAAAAGGCTTCGGTGATTCCAAACAGGCAGGTGAACAGCAGGAGCAAATGCCAGTCGACGGCTCCGATCATGTCGCGCGATGACAGGCGCCGCGACAACAGCAAAAGGCCGGCGATGGCAAGGGCTGACACCTCGCGCGGCAGTGGCGTGAAAAATAGCATCATTAGCCCCACAACCGCCAAAATGGCTTTGCCGAATTGAAAGCGGTCAAGTGTGACCGGCGCAGCATCGCCGCTGAGGGTTGCCGGCTCAAGACGCCAGGTGAGCACGATGACGGTAAAGATGATGCCGAGGGCCAGCAGGGTGGGCGGCAGGGCAACGAGCGTATAGGACGAGAAGTCCAGCTTTCCCGACTGCCCGATCA
>CADEEO010000221.1 GCA_902826365.1 uncultured Hyphomicrobiales bacterium
GTCTCAACCGTCGAGGAATAGGGAAGCTCCTCGTGAAGCCGCAGGTATATTTTTTCGCGCGTCACTTCCGAAGCTAGAAACCGCAGCTGCACATCCGCCGCCTGGTCCTCCGGATAAAGCCATGGGCCAGCAGGCATCAACCCGGCTATTTTCTTCCGCAAGTCATAAACCCCTAATCCCTTCAAGGCGCTAATCATGAAAGTATCGGAAAACTCATAAGCTTCGTTAAAGCGCTTGGAAATTTCCAGCAATACTTCCCGCCGCAACAGGTCCACCTTGTTCAGCGCCAGCACGGCCTTTGTTCCGTTCTTCTTCAATCCTTCGATGATGCGCATCACATCATCATTCCGCCCCAGCCGCGCGTCCGCCAAAAGCACCGTCACATCGGCCTCCGCCGATCCCGTCCAGGCATTTTCCACCATGGCTTCATCAAGCTTGCGCTTCGGGTCGAAGATCCCCGGCGTATCGACAACGATGACCTGCGAAGTCCCTTCCATGAAAATGGCCCGCAGCCGCGCCCGCGTCGTTTGCACCTTGTGCGACACGATGGAAACCTTGGAGCCCGCCAGCTGGTTGACCAGCGTGGACTTACCCGCATTGGGGGCTCCGATGATGGCGCAAAAACCGCACCGCGTTTCGTTCATTGCCGGATTTCCTCACGCTTCAGGAAACTGTCTGCCGCAGCCATCTCGGCGAGGCGTTTGGACGGGCCCGATCCCTGGACCGCCTCCCAGCCTTTGACATTCAGTTCCACTGTGAAGAGTGGACTATGCTCCAATCCTTCGCGCTTGAGTATTTTATAATCCGGGATGGGAAGGCCCCGCGCCAGCGACCATTCCTGCAGGTAGGTCTTGGGATCCTTGCTCACCGAGCGGTTCTCCGCGATGTGGCGTGACCAGTTGCGCAGGATAAAAGCCTTGGCGTCACTGAGCCCGCCATCCAGGTAAATTCCCCCGATCAGCGCTTCCACCACATCGCCCACCACCGAGGTAATGAGGTTCACGCCCTTCTTGCGCTCGCTCGGCCCCACGATGATGAATTCGCCAAGGCCAAGCTCCTTGCCCACCTCGCCGCAAATTTCGCCCCGCACCAGGTTGCTGTGCAGGTTTGCCATATGGCCTTCCCGGTGCGCCGGGTTGAGCCGGAACAGCTCCTCGGCAATCACCAGGGCCAGAACCCGGTCGCCGAGGAATTCCAGGCGCTGGTAGTCGTCATGTTTATGGTTGGTGCTGCTGTGGGTCAGCGCATGACGCAGCAGCACCTTGTCCTTGAACGCATAGCCAAGGCGCTGCGCGATCTCGTCATGCAGGGCTTGTGAAAAACGGACCAAAACCCCGGGCGCCTAGATAAGGTTCAGGAAGCGGCCCCAGCGAATTTCGAAAGGCCACTTCCAAACTTCCCAAAGGGTTGTGCCGCGCGAAATCGAAAAGAAGATGATGTCCGCCCGTCCCACATAGTTCTCGATGGGCACATAGCCTACATGGTTTAAGAAGCGCGAATCCTGCGAATTGTCCCGGTTGTCGCCCATCATGAAATAATGCGCCGGAGGCACCACATATTCGATCGTATTGTCTGCTGAGTTGTTGGGATCTCTATCCAGTACGTGGTATTTCACGCCGTTGGGCAAAGTCTCTTCATACTGCGGGACTGGAACGCCCCTATCTACGGCGCCGGGTTCGTTATCCACATAATCCTCTATGCGCTCCTTCCTCACCGCTTCTCCGTTGATGAACAGAACGCCATCGCGCATCTGGATGCGGTCGCCCGGCAGGCCGATTACCCGCTTGATGTAGTCAATGTTCGTATCGGTCGGCAGCTTGAACACCGCCACGTCGCCGCGCTTGGGCGTATCGGCCAAAACCACCCGGCCCGGAAAATCAATCGGGCAGCAGCTGATCCAAGTCGTGCCTAATGCACTGAACGAGAAATTGAAGGAATACTTGCTGTATCCATAAGAAAGTTTGGAGACGAAAAGATAGTCGCCAACCTTCAACGTGGGGTACATCGACTCCGATGGAATGTTGAACGGCTGGTAGAAGAAAGTCCGCACGAAAAAGGCAATCAGCAGCGCCTGGATGACAACCTTTACAGTTTCCCAAATCCCCTCTTCGGATTTCTCGCGCATATCCCGGGCCGGTGCCATATGGTAGTCTTTCTTGTGCATCAAAATCGAGCTTTCCGCGCTCTATCTGTA
>CADEEO010000222.1 GCA_902826365.1 uncultured Hyphomicrobiales bacterium
TTTTTTGATACATTCGCGTTTGAAATGTACCTCGGCATCCCTCTATTATCTCGTGGGCTTTGCCCAAAGCGATCATGGTAAGCGCGGGTAAATGCCCCGTAAGATTTGAAACCGCAAGCAACGGCGATCTCACGGTACTTGAGTTCTGTTTCAAGCAACAATCCCCGTGCACGATCCAAACGGAGGTTGCGGTAAAAAACCATCGGCGGGCAATTCAGGTGCTTATGGAATAGCCGCTCAATTTGCCTGCGGGAGCATCCAATGCTCTGGGTGATGCCGCTTGCATCCATTGGATCTTCAATATTGGATTCCATGAGCTGGACGGCCTGAAGGAGGCGGGGATTTCTTATCCCTAGGCGAACCTGCAGGGCGAGTCTTTGGCATTCATGTTGAGGGCGGACGCGCGCATGCAGGACTTGCTCGGCAACGTTTGTGGCAAGGCTATTGCCATGGCGGGCCGATAGAAGGGTGAGCATCATGTCAATTCCCGCGGTCTCGCCTGCGCATGTGAACCTGTCACGGTCTATTTCAAACAGGCTGTCGCTTACCAAAACGTTGGAGAATGATTCTCTGAAGGCTTCCAGGGATTCCCAATGGATGGTGGCCTTGTAGCCGTCCAGCAAACCTGCTTCGGCCAGTACGCGCGGCGCGGTGCATAAGCCGCCAAGCATCGGGCAATGCCGTGCGCTCCGCCGGAGCCAGCGAACAAGGTTTATGGAAGTGTGGGTGATGACATTTGGTCCTCCGCAGAGCACAATTGTGGATCGCGGGTCAATGTCGCGGAGGCTCCCCTTTGGGTTGATTTGGAGGTGGCTTGAGGAGAAGAGGGGCGCCCCGGTTTCTGAATATACCTCCCAGCTATAATTCTCTTCCCCAAGGGCGCCATTTGCGTGCCGCAATGGCTCAATGGCCGAAGTCAGTGCCATCATTGAGAATTCCGGCATCAAAAGGAACGAGAATGCTTGCCTGTTAGAATCTGCCAGCACAGTTGCCAAGCGGAATGTCCTTTCTTGCTGTTTCAGTCTCAAGAATTCAGGACATGCGCCCTGCCGGTCGGCCAACTGGCGAACAGGCGCGAATGCCCCTTTAGATCAACAGATTCAAGTTCTCTTTGCCCGATCTGGACTTTCAGTTCGCTGCCGTCCGTGGTTTCCAGGAAAAGCGTGACGGTTGACCCGACAAACTGTTCGGAAATCAACTGGCATTCCACCACGTTGTCGGCGTTTGGCCGGGTTGCCGAGATTTGCACAAGGTCGGCCGCGATCACAAAACTTAATGGATCGCCGCTCTTGAGTGCCCGCAGTTCAGGGACGGGCACGCCGAAGCGGCCTAGCGGCGTATCAATGGATGCAGTGGCGCCTGAGACGTCCCTTACTTTTCCTTCGAAGATATTGTTTCGTCCGACGAATTCCGCGACAAACTTGTTTGATGGCGCCCTGTAGATTTCCTTTGCGGCGCCGATCTGGGCGATGTCGCCCTGGGCCATGATGATGACGCGGTCGGCCATGGCGAAGGCCTCTGACTGGCTGTGGGTCACGTACACAAAGGTAATGCCGAGTTCCTTCTGCAATTTGGTCAATACGCTCTGCATCCTGATGACCAAATGCGCGTCAAGCGCCGACAGGGGTTCATCGAGCAGAAGAATTTTTGGCTCTGTTACCAATGAACGCGCCAGTGCCACGCGCTGCCGCTGGCCCCCCGAGAGTTTGGCGACGTTGCGCTCGGCGAATTGAGCAATCCCAAGCCTGTCGAGCCATTCCAGCGCCTTGGCCCTGCGCTGGGCGGGTTTGACACCGCGCATCTTCAGGCCGAATTCAACATTTTCCCGCGCATTGAGAAATGGAAACAGCGCAAGGGATTGCCACACCAACGGAGTGTCCCGCTCGTGAGGCTTCACGTTGTTCATCACGCGGCCGTCGAAGCGGATTTCGCCGGAAGTCGGCGCTTCCAGCCCTGCCAGCATGCGCAGCGTAGTGGTTTTCCCGCATCCCGAAGGCCCCATGATCGCGAGGAATTCTCCTTGGCCGATCTCGAAACTTATGGGTTTCACCGCCACAAAATCGTTGAAGAGCTTTCCGACCTTGTCAAAGGTGACCAGTGCCTGTCTCATGGCGTTGCGTCCTCTTTCTTTCCCTTCGACATTATGAGTGTCTTTGCTATCTCCAC
>CADEEO010000223.1 GCA_902826365.1 uncultured Hyphomicrobiales bacterium
GCCGATTGCCAAGCCGGTTCAGCAGCAAACTGCTGAAGCCGATGCGACGCCTACCATGGGTAGCATGCGCTGGCCTGTCAAAGGCAAGATCATCTCGGAATATGGCGCCAAGCCAAACGGCTTGAAGAATGAAGGCATCAACATTGCCGTGCCTGAGGGCACTGGCGTGCGCGCCGCCGAAAGCGGAGTCGTGGCCTATGCCGGCAACGAGTTGAAGGGTTATGGCAACCTTGTCCTCATCCGCCATGAAGGCGGCTGGGTCACGGCCTATGCCCACGCCAAGGAATTGTTTGTGAAACGCGGCGACATCGTCAAGCGCGGCGATGTCATTGCCAAGGCCGGCCAGACCGGTTCCGTTTCCAGCCCGCAATTGCACTTTGAAGTTCGCAAAGGCGCAACCGCCATGGACCCCGTGAAGTTCCTGGCGTCCACAACCGCATCGAACTAGAGAACTAAGATCCTCTGCAAGCCTGGGCCCGGCAGCAATGCCGGGCCTTCGCTATTTGGACGAGAGCTTGGTTCCGGTCTTACCGGCCACGTCCTGGATGTATTGCCACGCCACGCGGCCTGAGCGGCTGCCGCGGGTGACCGACCATTCAATGGCGCCCGCATGAAGGGCAGCCCCTTTCATCGGCAGTTTGTAATGCGCCGCATAGCCGTCAACCATCTCGAGGAACTCATCCTGCGAACAGTTGTGAAAACCCAGCCACAGGCCAAATCTGTCCGACAGGGACACCTTTTCCTGCACCGCCTCCGATGGATTGATCGCCGTCGACCGTTCATTCTCGATCATGTCGCGCGGCAGAAGATGGCGCCGGTTTGACGTTGCATAGAGGATGACGTTTTCCGGCCGCCCCTCAATGCCGCCGTCAAGTGCTGCCTTCAGCGACTTGTATGAGGTATCCTGTCCGTCGAAGGAAAGATCATCGCAGAAGACGATGAAGCAAAGCTTGGGCGAACCCCGCAGGATCGACATGAGGGCAGGGAGGCTTTCAATATCTTCCCGGTGGATTTCAATGAGCTTCAGCTTTCCGCCATGCTCTTCGTTCACCTGGTGATGCGCCGCCTTGACCAGCGAGGATTTTCCCATGCCGCGCGCGCCCCACAGCAGCGCGTTGTTGGCGGGCAGGCCCTTGGCGAAACGCCGCGTGTTTTCCAGCAGCGTATCGCGCGTCTGGTCAATGCCCTTGAGCAACTGCAAATCAACCCGATTCACTTTGGCAACGGGTTCAAGCGTCGGCGGCGCGGCGTGCCAGACAAAGGCATTGGAATGCGCAAGATTACCCGGTTTTGGCGGAAGCGGCGCCAGCCGGTCCAGCGCGTCGGCAATGCGCGAGATCAGGCTGTTCTGGGATTTTGTAACCATGCCAAGCTCTTAGCTTGCAAGCCGCGCGCCGTAAAGAGTCCTAAATCCGGCGTTGCAATGGCGCAATCCATCGCTATATTCCGCGCAAACCTTCCGCAGGCCAAAACATTCAGGAGCAACCCATGTTCGTAACCCCCGCCTTTGCCCAGTCCGCCGGTTCGCCCGGCATGGGAGATTTCATGGGCATGATCCTGCCGCTGGTGATGATTATGGCGGTGTTCTGGTTCCTGCTCATCCGCCCGCAGCAGCGCAAGCTGAAGGAACATCAGGACGTAATCAGCAAGATTTCGCGCGGTGATACGGTTGTCACAAATGGCGGACTCATTGGCCGTGTCGCCAAGGTTGTTGACGACAAGGAACTGCTTGTTGAAGTGGGAGAGAACGTGAAGGTCCGCGTGCTGCGCCAGGGCATCAGCGATGTGCGCGCCAAGGGCGAGCCTGCCAAGGCCGAAACAAAGTGATGCGGCGGTAACAGGCTAGATGCTTCATTTTTCCAGATTTCAGACGATTGCCATTCTGGCGTCGGTCTTGATCGGCCTGATATTTGCGTTGCCAAACGCATTGCCAGCCCCGTGGCAGGAGGCGATGCTCCGGACAATAGGTGCGAAATCCATGACCCTGGGTCTTGATCTCCAGGGCGGATCCAACGTGGTGATGGAAGTTGACGGCAAAGACCTCCGCGACCAGCTCATTCTGCAGCTATCAAGCGATATTCGCGCCACCCTTCGTGAAGCTAAAATCGGATACAAGGGCATTACCCGCACCGAAA
>CADEEO010000224.1 GCA_902826365.1 uncultured Hyphomicrobiales bacterium
TCGCGCACCCGAACGGACTGCGCGGATACGCTCACCGTCGATCAGGATCGTGCCCTCGCGTTTCCCTTTCCAGGCGCCAAAAATGGCAAGCGCTGCTTCCGTGCACCCGGCGCCGAGCAATCCAAAAAGTCCCACAACCTCACCCTTTCTGACGCTGAGGTTCAAGGCCTTGACCCGTTTTCGCCCTTCAATTTCGAAGACATCAAGATTGCGTATTTCGAGCGCTGCCTCGCCGAAATTCCGGGAGGTGATGGGCTCGGAAAGGCTTGCCGCCTCGCCGATCATTTCGGCCACGACATCACCACGGGTGGTGTCGGCTGCCATGTGCTGCCCGCAGATCCGTCCGTCACGCATGACGACGATCCGGTCGGATATGGCAAAAACCTCGCCAAGGCGGTGGGAGACGAAAATTATCGCGACGCCGCGCTTCTTCAGCGAGCGCATGCGGTCAAAAAGCAGGAGTGATTCATGCTCGGTGAGGGCCGCCGTGGGCTCGTCGAGGATGAGAAGCCGGGCATTTTTGGAGAGGGCGCGGGCGATGACCACGAGCTGCTGGGAAGCGAGATCAAGCGACGACATGGGAAGCAGCGGGTCCACGTCAATGTCAAAATCAGCCAGCGCCTTCTTGGCCTGCAAAAGCCTTTTACTGACATCAACCACGCCCCAGCGCAGCGGCTCATTGTTAAGCGTGATATTTTCGGCAACACTCAGGTCGGGGACGATGTTGACCTCCTGGGGGACGAGCGCCACTCCCGCAGCTTCGGCCTCCGCGATATCTCCCGGCCGGAATGGTTTTCCGTCAAAGCTAATGGCGCCGTCGTAGCTGCCGGCAGCGTGGGCTCCGGCAAAAATCTGGATAAGGGTTGATTTGCCTGCCCCATTTTGCCCCAGGAGGGCAACAATTTCACCGGGCGCAATTGAGAAGTCTGCCTTGTCGAGCGCCCGCACACCGGGAAACAGCTTGGTCAGCCCGGTCGCGGCAAGCATGGGTTCAATGGACGAACAATCGGCGCCGGGCGCCGATTGCGCTCTTTCAGTCTCGGTCATCCTCGAACTTCCGGATACGTAATAATGCCTGTTATGAACAGGACGGCTTCTTGTCCGGAACGTTCTTGTAGACTTCGTCAATGTTCAGCCAGAAAGGATGCTTGCACACGAAGTCGGCCATCTGGTCCTGGCTGACGAGATAGATCGGGGTCTTCACCCACGGGATCTGCCCCGCTCCATTGTCGGCAGTCGTGGTGGCGCCAATGTCTTTGCATTGCGCCATGGCGACTGCGGCATTGGCGCCGGCAATGGCCATTTCATCAGGCGCTGGCCAGAGGCTGCCGTATTGCCGGCCCTCGACAATTGCCTGCGCCGCTGAGAGCTCCATGTCCTGCCCAGTAACTGGGATGGTGCCTGCCTTGATCCCTGCGGCCTCAATTGCCTGCAGCACGCCAAGCGACATGCCGTCATAGGAAACAAGGAAAGCATCCACTTTGTTTTCATTGGCGGTGAGGGCATTCTCGGCATTCGCCTGGGCGGGTTCGGTTTTCCAGCCTGGGGTGAATTGATCCATCACGATCTTGATGTCGCCCTTGGCTGCCAGCGGTTCGAGAACATCGCGATAGCCCTGCTGCATCAGGGTTGAACCGGTCTGCCCCGCATCGCCGCCGATCAGCACATAGTTTCCTTTCGGCACTTTCGCTACGACAGCCCGTGCCGCCTCAGCTCCGCCATCCTTGGGATCGCGGCCGATATAACCGGCTTGCTTGGCTCCGAGGATAAGGTCGTCGTAGGAGGCCAGGGGAATTCCGGCCTTGGTTGCCATTTCGGCGATGCCGGCTGCGACATTGAAATCAACCGGCTGGATGACGATGGCATCAACGCCCTGCGTGATGACGTTTTCTGCCTGGCCGATCTGATTTTGGGCATCGTTTTCTGCCGACTGGACGATCACTTCATAACCAGCTGCCTCGGCAGTCTTTTTGAAGAAGGGAATGTCAGCATTCAGGTAGCGAAATGCCGTCTGCTGCTTGAGCATGAAGGCAATATTTTTGGTTGTGCCCGGGGTGCAGGCATCCTGGGCGAGGGTAGGGCCCACCGCGAG
>CADEEO010000225.1 GCA_902826365.1 uncultured Hyphomicrobiales bacterium
GAAACGGGCCACTTGTGCAATCGCACGCGCTCCTCACCCAATTCTCAATCCGCCAGGCCACACCCGTGGCCACCTGTCGGTTGTCGGCATTGGTCCCGGTTCCCGCGACTGGCGCGCGCCTGCCGCCCGCATTGCGCTACAGGTTGCAACCGAGTGGGTCGGTTACGGCCTTTATCTGGATCTGATCAAAGACATAAGGCAAGACCAGACCGAACACCGCTTCCCGCTCGGTGGCGAGGAGAACCGCGTCCGCCATGCGATTGAACTTGCCAAGCAAGGCAAGCGGGTCGCCCTTGTCTGCTCCGGTGATGCCGGCATCTATGCCATGGCAGCCCTGGTTTATGAGATCATCGATCTCGAACCCAATCGTATCAGCGTCGACGTCATCCCCGGCATCTCCGCCTTCCAGGCCGCCGCCGCCAAGGCCGGCGCCATGATCGGCCATGACTTCTGCTGCATTTCCCTGTCCGACCTGCTCACCCCCTGGGAAGCCATCGAGAAGCGCGTGAAGGCGGCAGCGGAAGGCGACTTTGTGATTTCATTTTATAACCCGCGCTCGCTCAAGCGCCGCGACCAGTTGGAGCGCGCCTTCGCCATCCTGAAAACCCACCGCCCGCCCGATACGCCAGTGATCATCGCCAGCAACCTGGGCCGCGCCGAGGAAAATGTGCGGATCGTAAAATTCGCCGACTTCAATCCCGATGATGTCGACATGCTCACGTTGGTGATGGTGGGCTCATCCCAATCCAAATCCTTTGCCCGCGGCGATGGCAGAACCTACGCCTACACGCCGCGCGGTTATGCCAAAAAGCGGGAGATCCCATGACCGTCCATTTCATCGGCGCCGGCCCCGGCGCTGCCGACCTCATCACGCTGCGCGGCCTGAAACTCATCCAGTCCTGCCCCGTCTGCCTCTATGCCGGTTCGCTGGTGCCGGAGGAAATCGTCAAGTCTGCCCCCGAAGGCGCGCGCGTTGTTGACACGGCGCCTTTGCACCTTAACGAAATCATCGCCGAAATCGAGGCCGCCAATGCCAAGGGCCACAACGTGGCCCGCGTCCATTCCGGCGACCCATCGATCTATGGCGCCATCGCCGAGCAAATGCGAAGACTCGACAAGCTCGGCATCGACTATGACGTCACCCCCGGCGTGCCCGCCTTCGCCGCCGCCGCCGCCGTTCTGAAAACCGAATTCACCCTGCCCGAAATCGCCCAGACCGTGATCCTCACCCGCACCACCATGCAAGCCTCGGCCATGCCGCCGGGCGAGGAGCTGGAGGAACTAGGGCGGAGCAAGGCCACCCTTGCCATCCATCTCTCAATCCGCAACCTCGGCTATGTCGAGCGCGCCCTGACGCCGCATTACGGCGCGGATTGCCCCGTGGTTGTCGTCTACCGCGTCACCTGGCCCGACCAGAAAATCATCAAGGGAACGCTCTCCACCATTGCTAAGCTGGTAAAGGCCGCCAAGCTCACCCGCACCGCGCTCATCCTTGTTGGCCACGTGCTGGACGCCCAGGGATTCCGCGACAGCGCGCTCTACGATGCCGGCCACGAACACGTCCTGCGCAACCGCAAAACCGTGAAGGCGTGATCAAGTTCACTTTTGAGTGAATCCCATCAGCTTGTCATTCCGGCGAAAGCCGGAATCTTTTTAATGTGATGGGATTCCGGCTTTCGCCGGAATGACGGAGTTGGAGTGGGCACGGCTTCGCCCTTGGTGAAAACGGTTATTCCGTTTTCGGGGTGGAGAAAGAAGCGAAGGGTTGCGTGGACGCAAGCTCTCGCAAGAATGCCGGTCGTGTCGTCCGGCTGTGACGCGAAATCCGCGTCCACGCTTTTGCGGCGGTTTTTGCCTCGGGGAAGTTCTTGCAGAGCCCCAGATCGTACGGTTTCCTTGTTTGCCGCTGAGGTTGTTTAGCCATCTAAGGCGCGTGAACCATAGTGCCCACGGGTCTTCCCTCCGGCTCCCGGGTGTCTGATGAACGTTTCACCAAACCCGCAGGCGCCGCATCCACCCCATCACTGATCACCGTCATGACCTGGACCCCT
>CADEEO010000226.1 GCA_902826365.1 uncultured Hyphomicrobiales bacterium
CGCTGCGCAAGGTTTACGACCAGATGCCGGAGCCGCGCTACGTGATCTCGATGGGCTCCTGCGCCAATGGCGGCGGCTATTACCACTATTCCTATTCCGTGGTGCGCGGCTGCGACCGCATCGTGCCGGTGGACATCTATATTCCGGGGTGCCCGCCCACCGCGGAGGCCTTGCTCTATGGCATTCTGCAACTGCAGAAAAAAATCCGCCGCATTGGCACGATCGAGCGCTGACCATGGCTGAAAACCTGACTGCATTGGGCGTTCACATCGCGGAAAAACTCGGGTCTGCCGTCACCGGGCATTCAGTTGCTTTTGGTGAATTGACGATCAACGCGGAAGCCGCCGAGATCAACACGGTCCTTACCTTCCTGCGTGACGATCCGGAATGCCGCTTCGTCTGCTTCATCGATATCTGCGGCGCGGATTATCCGGCTCGCGAAAAGCGCTTTGATGTCGTCTACCATTTGCTGTCACCTTACAAGAACCACCGCGTCCGCGTGAAAATCCAGGCCGACGAGGACACCCAGGTGCCAAGTGCCATTCCGGTGTTCCCGGCTGCCAACTGGTACGAGCGCGAAACTTTTGATCTTTATGGCGTGCTATTTTCCGACCATCCGGACCTGCGCCGCATTCTGACCGACTACGGTTTTTCCGGCCATCCGCTGCGCAAGGATTTCCCGCTCACTGGCCATGTGGAAGTCCGTTACGACGACGAGGCCAAGCGCGTGGTCTATGAACCCGTGAAGCTCGTTCAGGAATTCCGCTCCTTTGACTATCTGTCACCTTGGGAAGGTACGACTTACGTGCTGCCAGGTGACGAGAAGGCGAAACAATGACCGAGGCGACAGTCAGAAATTTCTCCATAAACTTTGGTCCTCAACACCCTGCGGCTCACGGTGTTCTTCGACTCGTACTTGAGTTGGACGGTGAAGTCGTAACGAGAGTCGATCCGCATATCGGCCTGCTCCATCGCGGCACCGAAAAGCTGATCGAATATAAAACCTACATGCAGGCCATACCCTATTTCGACAGGCTTGATTATGTCGCGCCCATGAACCAGGAGCACGCCTTTGCCCTGGCGGTGGAGAAATTGCTTGGCATTTCAGTGCCGAAGAGGGCCCAGCTCATCCGGGTTCTTTATTCGGAAATCGGCCGCCTGCTGTCGCACCTCCTGAATGTCACGACCCAGGCCATGGACGTGGGCGCCTTGACCCCGCCGCTCTGGGGTTTCGAAGAGCGCGAAAAACTCATGGTGTTTTATGAGCGCGCTTCCGGTTCGCGCATGCATGCAGCCTATGTGCGCCCCGGTGGAGTGCATCAGGATCTGCCGCAGAAACTTGTCGATGACATCGGCCACTTCTGCACGACGCACCCCAAGGTGCTGGACGATATTGAAACGCTGCTCACGGGAAACCGCATTTTCAAGCAGCGCAATGTGGACATCGGCATCGTGTCGCTTGAGGAATGCTTCAAGTGGGGCTTCTCCGGCGTCATGGTGCGGGGCTCAGGCGCTGCCTGGGATTTGCGCAAGGCCCAGCCCTATGAATGCTATTCCGAAATGGATTTCGACATTCCCATCGGCAAGAATGGCGACAACTATGACCGCTATCTCATCCGCGTGCAGGAAATGCGCGAGAGCGTGAAGATCATGAAGCAGTGTGTGGCCATGCTGAACAGTCCGGAAGGGCAGGGGCCGGTTTCATCGAACGACGGCAAGATCGTGCCGCCCAAGCGCGCCGAAATGAAGCGCTCCATGGAAGCACTGATTCATCACTTCAAGCTCTATACCGAAGGCTACAAGGTTCCCGCAGGCGAAGTCTATGCCGCCGTGGAAGCGCCCAAGGGCGAGTTCGGCGTCTATCTGGTCTCCGACGGCACCAACAAGCCCTATCGCTGCAAGATCCGGGCGCCGGGCTTCGCCCATCTCCAGGCCATGGATTTCATGTGCCGCGGCCATATGCTGGCCGATGTGAGCGCGGTTCTGGGCTCGCTCGATATCGTGTTTGGTGAGGTTGATAG
>CADEEO010000227.1 GCA_902826365.1 uncultured Hyphomicrobiales bacterium
TGGCTTTCCCGGCTATCTCTGGCCGTGGAATGTTTTATATGCGGCCGCTGCCATCCTGATCTGGATGTTCCTGACGCCGCCGCTTGAAAATTTCCAGACCCTTTCGTTCGGCTGGGCCGGCCTGATCCTGCTCCGCAACATCGTGCTCACCATCCTCGTCTTCGGCGCCTGGCACCTGTGGCTCTATGCCTGGCGCAAGCAAGGCACCAGCTTCAAATACAATCGGCAATGGCCGAAGGAGTCGCCTGCCTTCCTGTTCAAAAACCAGACCTACGACAACATGTTCCACACGCTCGCAAGCGGCGTGCCGATCTGGACTGCCTATGAAGTGCTGCTGCTCTGGGCCTATGCCAACAATGTGGCGCCCATGATCAGCTATACGGATCACCCGATTGGCTTTGTAGCACTTTTCTTTCTGGTGCCCTTTATCCACGAGGTGGGGTTCTACTGCGCGCATCGCCTGCTGCACTGGCCGCCGCTTTATGCGGTGGCCCATAAGCTGCATCACCGCAACACCAATCCGGGGCCGTGGTCAGGCCTTTCCATGCACCCCATCGAGCATGTGATCTATTTTTCCACCATCGCGCTGTTCTTCCTCATCCCGGCGCATCCCATCCACATGATCAACCTCGCCTCGCGGCTCGGCCTTGCCCCGGCGCAGGGGCATACAGGATTTGACCGGGTGGTGGTTGGCGAGGAGACAAGCATGGACGCCTCCTACTTCGCCCATTACCTGCACCACAAATATTTCGAGGTTAATTATTCCGACGGCATGGTGCCGCTCGACAAGTGGTTCGGCTCCTTCCACGACGGCACGCCGGAAGCCAATGAAGCGATGAAGGCACGGCGCTTGCGGCGCGGGGTTTGAGCATGAGCTGGGCGGCTTTGGAACTGACAGGTAATCAGATGTTCGCTTCCATATTGCTGATAGCTCTGATCTCTTACAATCTCCCAGCTATTCCTAGGCTCTATCGGGAGCTCTCTTTTTACCGCTCAAAGAATTGGGACATGAGTCTGGATAGCGGGCAGCATGTGCCACTTTTAAGGATTGCGCCACAGCACAAGAATCGTCCGATTGGAGTTTCGAAATTGACTGTGCTTGGCGGCCAGATTCTTTTTGTTTTGATGCCATTCATTGCGGCAGCAAATGGGATAATTGAACGGCAAGGCTTGTGAGTGCGGCCATAAGAATGACGTTACAGAAAGGTCTTGCGGGTTAGTAGCCGGAAGCCGAAGCTTGGGTGCTGGCGCGCCTGAACGTGAAGTTTGAAGTGCTGCGCTTTTTTCCTTCGACTGTATCATTGACGACTTGGGCGAAAGAGTTTGGCCCGGTGCGCTCGAGCACCATCTGGGCGGTGCGGTCGCCGTTCACCAGCCCGCCCCATCTGATGGTCATCACCAGACGGTCGCCGCGCAGTGTTCCCTCAAGCTTTGCGGGGCCGGTCTTGGAGCCGGTATAGGTGCCGACATATTTATCGCCGCCGGCATTCTTCAGGGAAAGGCCAAGCGCCTGGCGGAACACCAGCATGCCGCAGCTGCCTTTCATGGCAACATTGGTTTCGGTTCCATTGATCGCCACCCGGCAGTTGGCCGATATATCGCCATACTTGGTGACATAGGCCCGGCCTGAACCGGACCAGCTTCCGGAAAGATTGTCGAAAAATTTGCTGGGGGCAGCCTCGGCAGCCGATGCCATCAGGGCGCTGGCAAGCGCCGCAGCGAGAAAAACAGATTTCATGGGTGATGCTTCCTTGAATGTTGGGGCTTTAACGGCTTTGCCGCAGTTTTGTTCCATTGCATGGCCCGGCTCCTAGTGGCGCATCATGGCCCTTTGTTGGCGAAAGCATGATTACAATGTCCCCTAAAAATAGGGTCAAAATATCCAGGACCGCCATGAATACCCCTTGACACCTATATTCCTATTATGGCATTTGTGTTCCTGTTATGTTCTTTAGGCAGGATGGAAACCACATGGACGGGAAGATGGAC
>CADEEO010000228.1 GCA_902826365.1 uncultured Hyphomicrobiales bacterium
GAAAAAAAGGAATGGGCGAAGAGCATGGCAATGCCGATAATTCACGAGATAACAAAATAGGGAGACGAAAATGGCCAATGGCATGCTGACACTGGACGAGCTGAAAGCGGAAGTTAAAGCCGGCACGATCGATACGGTGATCGCCGCTTTCCCCGACATGCAAGGCCGCCTCATGGGCAAACGCTTCGAGGCCAATTTCTTCGTCGATGGCGCCTATGAGGAAACCCACGGCTGCAACTATCTGCTGGCAGTTGACGTCGATATGGAACCCGTGCCGGGCTACAAGGCAGCGAGCTGGGAAAAGGGCTATGGTGACTTCGTCATCAAGCCCGACCTCGCCACCATCCGCCTGTGTCCATGGCTGCCAAAGACGGCGCTGGTGCTGTGCGACCTGCTCGACCACCATGACCATTCGCCCATTCCGCACGCGCCGCGCAATGTCTTGAAGCGTCAGCTGGAACGGCTGTCGGCTCTGAAGATGAAAGCCTATTTCGCCTCCGAGCTTGAATTCTATGTCTTCGACCAGAGCTTCAAGGAAGCCCATGCGGGCGGCTACCGCACACTCACAACACCGTCACACCTCAACGAAGATTATAACATCCTGCAAACCAGCAAGGACGAGAACCTGATGCGCGCCATTCGCAACGGTCTCCATGGCGCCGGAATCACGGTTGAGAACTCCAAGGGCGAAGCCTGGGCAGGCCAGGAGGAAATCAACGTCCGCTATGACGCGGCACTGCCCATGGCCGACACCCACGTGTTCCTGAAACACGCCTGCAAGGAAATCGCCCTTGGGCTTGGCCAGTCGCTCACCTTCATGGCCAAGCCTAACTACGCATGGGCGGGAAGTTCGTCCCACATCCACCAATCCCTGTGGAGTGCCGATGGCAAGCAGCCGCTGTTCTTTGACAAGAGCGGCGACCATGGCATGTCAGGCATGATGAAGCATTATGTGGCGGGCCTGCTCGCCCATGCCGACGAAATCACCTATTTTCTTGCGCCCTTTATCAACTCCTACAAGCGCTACATTGCAGGCACCTTTGCGCCTACCCGCGCCGTGTGGAGCTTTGACAACCGCACTGCGGGTTATCGTCTCTGTGGGGCTGACAGCAAGGCCATCCGCATTGAATGCCGCGTCGGCGGCTCTGACCTCAACCCCTATCTGGCTTTTGCGGCGCTGCTTGCGGCAGGTCTGGATGGTATTGAAAACAAGATGGCGCTGGAACCGGTTTTTGCGGGCGACGCCTATGACAAGTCCAAAAAGCTGCGCGAAATCCCCAAGACGCTCCGTGAAGCGACGGCGTTGCTCGACGGTTCAAAACTTCTCCGCAAGGCGCTGGGCGATGATGTTGTCGATCACTACGTTCACACGGCAAAATGGGAACAGTACGAGTATGACCGCCGCGTCACCGACTGGGAAGTGCGCCGCGGCTTCGAGCAGTATTGAGGATCGCCATGGCTGAAACAATCAAGTGTTTTTCGCCGGTTGACGGCAAGCTTTACGCCAGCCGCCCGATTGCTTCCAAAAAAGAAATCGCGGCGGCGTTCTCTTTGGCTCACGCCGCGCAGGAAAAATGGAAGCGCGTTCCCCTGAAAGAGCGCGCGGCTTTCTGTTCCGCCGCAGTTGATGCCATGCTGGCCATGAAGGACGAGATTGTTCCCGAGCTTGCCTGGCAGATGGGCAGACCCATTCGTTATGGGGCTGGCGAACTGCGCGGCTTTGAAGAGCGGGCGCGGCACATGATCGGCATCGCGGGTGAGGCTTTGGCCAATCACGTTCCCGCCGCCAAGGAAGGCTTCACGCGCTTTATCAGCCGCGAGCCCTGGGGCGTGGTTTTCACCATCGCGCCCTGGAACTATCCCTATCTCACGGCGGTGAATTCGGTCATTCCGGCCCTGATGGCGGGCAATGCGGTGGTGCTGAAACATGCCTCTCACACCCTGCTGGTGGCCGAACGTTTCCAGAAGGCCTTC
>CADEEO010000229.1 GCA_902826365.1 uncultured Hyphomicrobiales bacterium
GCCGCCCACGGTTGTTTCATTCAATCCGAAAGAGGGCTTTGCGAAGCGGCGGGTGGCGCGCTCAAAGAGTTCGAGCGAGGCGCTGACGGCGCGCGCCGTGCTGGTGGAACTCCACGGGTTCACCGGGCTCTGCCAGAAATTCAGGCCCATATCCGCCGCCGCACGCCAGGGCACGAGGGCGGCGTGGTTCATCTCGTAGAGATTATAGAGCATTCGGAAAATGTCCCTTCAGGAGCGCGTGATCGCATCATGCTGCAACGCAACCTAACAACTCCTTAGGATTCCTGCAACGGTCTATTATACTATTATTACAGTGAATTAAGGCGCCACGGCGTCCTCAAGAACCTTCGCCATGGCCGCCGAATCGGTGGAATAGCTGAAATGCTTGAGGAACTTCCCCTGTGGATCCATCAGGTAGGTGATGGTGGAATGATCCATCAGATAGGTGTCGGGCGCGTAACTGTTTGGAACCTTACTGTAATAGACCCGGTAAGCCTTGGCGGCGACGGCAATTTCCTCCGGCGTGCCGGTCAGGCCCACGAGGCGGGGATGGAAGTTTGAGACATACTGCTTCAACACTTCCGGCGTGTCGCGCTCCGGATCGAAAGTGATGAAGACCGGCTGTATCGCGTCGGCCTTTGCGCCCATACTGTCGAGGGCGGCTGACATCACCTGCAATTCGGTGGGGCAAAGATCAGGGCAATAGGTGTAGCCGAAAAACACCAGCATGTATTTTCCCAGGAAATCCTTTTCCGTCACCTTGCGCCCGTCCTGGTCAGTTAATGTGAAAGGGCCGCCAACGAGGGCCGTGCCAGTGCCGGTGGCAGTTTGAAGTGGACCTGAAAAATAATAGGCCGTGCCCGCAACAACGAATGCAGCAAGCAGGGCGAGAACGGCGAAGACGAGTTGAAAACGCGAAGGCGCATAATGCGGTTTTGGCATTTGCGAGGCTTTATCCTAAAGTCGCAGCAGAGTAAATCTTAGGGCATGGGCTAAATGTCACTTCTCGCGGCCTCTCCGGAGGGATCGGAAACCTTCAACTCGACAGCGGGGCTGCTCCGGCTGCGGACCCTGGTGCGGCTGCGCTGGCTTGCGGTTTTTGGCCAATCGCTGGCGGTGCTGGGCGTCCATTTCATTCTGGATTTTCCGCTGCCATTGGGAGCCTGCCTTGGCGTTATAGCGCTGAGCGCCTGGCTCAATATCTTTCTTACTCTCCGCTGGCGTTCCAGCTTGAGGCTTGCGCCAACGCAGGCCGGCCTGCTTCTGGGTTATGATGTCATTCAATTGGCACTGCTGCTCTATCTCACGGGCGGGCTGGAGAATCCTTTCGCCTTCCTGTTTCTGGTGCCGGTCACCGTGTCGGCAACGTCCTTGCCGCTGAAATGGACGCTGTGGCTCAGCACGATTGCCTTCGTATGTGCCAGCGTCCTGGCAATTTTCCACCAGCCGCTGCCGTGGAACACCGCGGCTCCGCTGGTTCTTCCCAAGGCCTATATCGGCGGCATGTGGGCGGCCATCATGTGCGGCGTGGTGTTTTCCTCGATTTACGCGCGGCGCATTGCGGAAGAAGCCCGGCAAATGTCTTCGGCGCTCACCGCCGCCGAACTCGTGCTGGCGCGCGAACAGCGGCTTTCAGCCCTTGACGGACTGGCCGCAGCGGCGGCCCATGAACTGGGAACGCCGCTAGCCACCATTGCGCTGGTGGCCA
Source organism: uncultured Hyphomicrobiales bacterium (assembly GCA_902826365.1). GTDB lineage: Bacteria > Pseudomonadota > Alphaproteobacteria > Rhizobiales > Aestuariivirgaceae > Aestuariivirga. Next base: position 1,709 of record CADEEO010000229.1, read on the forward strand.
AGGAACTGAAACGGGAGCTGCCGGAAAAAGGTCCGCATACGGAAGATATCGACCTGCTGATCAGCCAGACCGGGCGATGCCGGGAAATCCTCTCGCGGCTCGCCAACCGGGATACGCAGGCCGACGACATGTATGCGCGGGTCAAGCTCTCGGTCATGATCGAGGACCTGGTGGCGCCGATCCGCGGGCCGGATGTCACCATCGATATCACAGTTGCCGGGGATGGGACGGCGG
>CADEEO010000230.1 GCA_902826365.1 uncultured Hyphomicrobiales bacterium
GGGGTTCAGAAAATCTCGCAGTCCGGCGTCATCCTCGATTATCTCGCAGAGCAGACGGGCAAATTTGGTCCCAGTGACGAAGATGAGCGCCGTGAAATCCTGCGCTGGATGCTGTTCGACAACCACAAGTTCACCAGCTATCTCGCCACCCTGCGCTTCATGGTTTCACTGGCCAAGACGGGAGAAACACCGGTCACCGAATTCCTGCGCCAGCGCTTTGCCAATTCATTGAAAATCGTCGATGGCCATTTGGCCAAGCAGCCTTTTCTCATTGGCAACCGCGCTACCATCGCCGATTTTTCGTTGTGCGGTTACATGTTTTATGGGACGGAAATTCCCTTGCCGCTTGAGCCCTACGCTCACGTCTTGGGCTGGCTGGAGCGGATCAAGTCACTGCCGGGATGGAAGCATCCCTACGATCTCATGCCTCGGGCACCATAGCTTCGAGATATTCGTCGAGGTGTTCGAGGTTTTCGAAGCGCATCCAGCCATCGTCGGTTTCGGCTTCCACGGTGCCATCGGATAGCACCCGCGCCGGGCGGCCGCGAATGACTTTTTCTTCCACCACATAGAGCTCGCCATCGGCTGCTTCGGTTTTCTCTTCGGTCTCGAGGGCGACTGCCACAGGTACTTCCGGCGCCGCCTTCTGCGGCTCAACACCGAGGGCCACGGCAATGTCGGTCTTGGCTTGTTCAAGGGCGGCAACCGTGTCGGCAACGCTGGTTTTGGTGGCGGCGGCCGTTTCGGCAATGGTGGCGCCTGCTTCAGCGGCCACCACCGCGGCTGCGGTTTTTTTTCCAAAGCCGGTGAATTTCGGCGTGGCGGGTTTTTCAACTGGCGTTTCGGGCGTTTCGATTACGATGTCGGCCACGACCGGCGCCACAGTGCGGTCGCGCAGCGCTCCAATGGTGCTGCCCAGCCCGACGCAGAGGGCGCCGCCCACAACGAGAATTGCTGACACATCAGGAGTTAGCCCCAGCACCTGCATTTCACCGGGTGAAATATACAATTTAACGCCTAGTGCCACACCTGCCGCCAGGAACAGAATACCAAATATGAACATCAGTTTCGACATCAAAACCCCTTAGACCTTATTGTCGGTCCCCCCTGTTTCCCAAGCCCCGCTAGGAATCCCGCTTATGGATAACACTTCCTGAAACGCCTGCCTAGCTTTCAACCGAAATCCGGGGGGCGGGCTTGGATAACTTTCCGCCTTCGACGGCTGCCCACACCTGGCGGGCGATATCCTTGTAGATGGTGGCGTGCAGCGAGTCCGGCATGGAGACGACGACGGGCTCGCCGCTGTCGGAGCGGAGGCGCACTTCCTTGTCGAGCGGCACTTCGCCGAGGAACGGCACGCCCAGCCGGCCGGCCTCTTCGCGGGCCCCGCCATGGCCAAAAATTTCGTGGCGCTCGCCGCATTTGGCGCAGACGAAATAGCTCATGTTTTCGACAATGCCGATCACCGGCACATTCACCTTGCGGAACATGTTGAGGCCCTTGCGCGCATCGATCAGCGCCAGGTCCTGCGGGGTTGAAACGATTACCGCGCCCGACAGCGGCGTCTGCTGGGCGAGCGTCAATTGCGCATCGCCGGTGCCCGGCGGCATGTCGACGATCATCACATCGGTTTCGCCCCAGGAGACTTCGCGGAGAAGCTGGGTGAGAGCCGACATCACCATGGGGCCGCGCCAGATCATCGGCGTGTCCTCATCCACCAGGAATCCGATGGAAGCCACTTCAACGCCATAGCGCGTCATGGGCTTCATGCGCTTGCCTTCGGCATCGCTGGTTTCCGGCCTGCCGGTCAAGCCAAAAAGCTTGGGCATGGACGGGCCGTAAACATCGGCATCAAGGACCGCCACCTTCAGCCCAAGAGAATGCAGCCCTAGAGCCAGGTTAATGGCGGTGGTGGA
>CADEEO010000231.1 GCA_902826365.1 uncultured Hyphomicrobiales bacterium
AGGCGCGTCACGGCAAAATTGACAATTGCCATGCCGGCTTCAGAGGCCGGCAGGAGCGCCAGCAGCGCCAAAACGACCAGCAGGACCAAGGGCACATCCGGCTGATGCATCGGAAAAATAGCGGCAAACACCGCCGCTGCCGTCAGCACCGCGATGCTCACGAGATAACCCGCCAATCCAAAAGAACGGATCGCCATCCTTACGCGCCGCAAGAGCGGAGGCTTGAAACCAAGGTCCGTTTCGAATTCGGCCCGGCCTGGGCCGATGAGGTGGTAGCCCGGATCCTCAAGGGCGGCCTCGCCATTGCCTTCAACTTGCATGACATGATCGATGGCGCGTTGCGCGACGACAAGTTCTCCGTGGCTGGAGCCGCGCGACAGCTCCTCAATCGCCGTGCGGTAGATGGTGCGGCTTGAAAAATCCATCTCGCCGTAGTTCGGGTGGGTCCGCAGCAGTTTGTCCACGAGACTGACGCTGTCAAACCATACTTCCCAATTGACATCGGAAATGAAGCGCATGCTGGTGACGATATTGCGGATCGTAACGTTGGCGGCCGCCTGGCGATGGTGTTCGTCACTCACGACACCTTCGAAAGAAAACCCAAGCGCGTCGGTTTTGAGTTTCAGCCAATTCAGCGTTTGCGCAGCCATTGCCTCTTGGTCGCGCAGCCGTTGGATCAGTTGAACTGCGAATGACTTAGAAGCCGCCCATTCCTCATACTGGCTGAAAATGCGGGTGGCATTTGTTTCCTTGTCGCCAAGATCGAGGACCTGGTCGGCAAGTTTGTCGGCTGCGTCCCGGCCGCGCCGGGCGGCAATGATGCGCTGTGATATGCGGCGCAGATTTTCGATGAGAATCAATCGCATGCTGATTGCCACGGCCCACAGTTCGCCGATCGTGAGGGGCTGCACCTGCTGGTATTCATTGACAAAATCGGTCAGCAGCGCGGGATCAAAGTGGCTGTCCGTGTGGGCCACATAGGCCCAGACAAGTCCGAAAATCCGCGGGTGCCCGGCTAAAGGCCCTTCCGCGAGCTTTGGCAGCTGCCGGTAAAATCCCGGCGGAAGGTCTGCCCGGGTCTGCCTGATCTGTTCTTCGACGAGATGGTAATTGTCGATCAGCCATTCGGCGGCGGGCGTTACCGTCTTGCCTTCGGCAACGGCGGCGCAGAGTTCGCGGTAGGCCGCCAACAGGATTGCAGCATTATCATTGAGCCGGTCGATGATGGAATAGACCCGCGGCGGGTGATCGGTGACGATCTGCGATTCGGCCAAGCTGCGCGCGTGCTGTTTTGAGCGTTCGAGGCCGAAGATTTCTGCGATGATTGGCTGTGTGTCATCCCATGCTGGGGATTTATGCCGGATACGTTGTCCAACCACGCGCAGCATCGTTAATTTCACTCCAATGTCGTTTTCGGCCAATCACAGAAATGCGAGACGCGGATTCGCAATGCAGCCCCGTGCGGGCGCCGATGCAGTAACGCGCGAAAGCCGGCAAAGTTCCGTGACTGCAGTCGATTTTGCCAACGCCTGGCTGGGTTTCCGTATTGAAAATTGGGGAAGGGCAGGGTTGCAATGGTGCGTATAGAGCCCGTTCCATGGGGCGGCCGGGAGTCTAGCGGTGTTTTTCCGCACAGGATGATGTCGCAGTAATCATGCAGCAAAAATATTGCTTGGGAACGGAATACCGCTTTACGTATTCGGATGCTCTGGCCGCGCAATTGCTGAGTCCGGCTGTCTGTCTGAGCGATATCTCGGTGCCGCCGGGAATCGAATTTTGGTAAGCCTGACGGGAGTGGTTCTGCTGTGAGTATTTGTATTTGTAAGGTGAATCTCTCGAATTTGCCCCCTTGACACCTATATTCCTACTATGGCATTTGTGTTCCTGTTATGTTCTT
>CADEEO010000232.1 GCA_902826365.1 uncultured Hyphomicrobiales bacterium
GATTTCATGCTCTGCTGCCAGGAACGCCACTTGCCCTGGCTCCTCGACAGCGCCATTGGCTTTGATGTGGCCATCAGCGAAATCAGCGAAGAGATCGCGGCACTTTCGCTGCAAGGCCCATGCTCGTATTCGGTGCTCAAGGCTGCAGGGTTTGAGAAAGCCGCGGCTCTCAAACCCTTCCAGATGGCCGATTTCAAATTCGGAAAATCCGGCACCCTGACAATTTCCCGCACCGGCTTCACCGGCGATCTCGGCTATGAATTGTGGACCTCGCCGGACCGCGCCCTGGAACTCTGGGATATCCTGTTTGAAGCAGGAGCGCTCTATGGCATCCGCCCCATCGGCACCAATGCGCTGAACATGGCGCGCATCGAAGCCGGCTTCATCATCGCCAACATGGATTTCATCACCGCCGAACACGCCGTGCGTGGCGATAGGGCAAGGTCGCCTCTTGAAATGGGCCTCGAATGGATGATTGATTTCGAAAAGGGCCATTTCAACGGCAGGCGCGCCCTGCTTGAGGAAAAAACCAAAGGCACCTCGAAGTGGGCCCTTGTCGGCCTCGATATTGAAGGTAATGTCTCGGCCGAACATTCGCTGATCTACCACAACAAGAAGCATGAAGTGGGCCACATCACCGCCGCCCTTTGGTCGCCAGCCACCAAACGCAACATCGCCCTGGCGATGATGGAGCGGCCCTACCACGCCGAACGCAGTGACGACCTCTGGGTTGAAATCTATGCTTCGCGCGAATTGCAGTATCACAAGCTCATGGTGAAGGCCCGGGTCACGCCGCGGCCCTTCATAAACCTGGCGCGCCGCAAGGCCGTGCCGCCCTTGAATTATTGAAAAGTGGCATCAGGCCACGGAACAGAGGAGTAGGAAGCATGAAACGCATTCAATTCATCGACCGGATGGCCCAGGGCAAGATGTCCCGCCGCCAGATGTTGTCCTCAGCCGGCGCTTTCGGTGTGGGGCTGCTCAGCCTGCCGAAACTTTCCGCCGCCGCCGAGGTTCTCACCTGCATGGAATGGGGCGGCTATGATGCCGCCGAATACTTCAAACCCTATGTCAACAAGCATGGCGGCGCGCCGAACTTCTCGATCTTTTCAGGCGAGGAGGATGCGCTGGCCAAAGTGCGCGCCGGTTTCGCCGCCGATGTCATGCATCCCTGCAATTATTCCGTCGGCCGCTTTGTCAGCGCCAAGCTCGCGGTGGAAATAGACACGTCGAGGCTTTCCAACTGGAAAGACATATTCCCCGCCCTGCAAACCGCAGATGGGGTCCTCGTTGACGGCAAGGTCATGATGGCGCCCGCCGACTGGGGCAATTCGAGCATCGCCTACCGCACCGACCTCGTGGACGATGATTTCAAGAAGAATGAATCCTGGGGCATTTTCTATGACGACAAATACGCCGGCAAGGTTTCGATGCTCGACAATGAACTTGTCATCTGGGTGGGCGCCATGGTGGGCGGCATGCCCCATGACGAGGCCTACAAGCTGTCTGGCCCGGCCCTGGCTGAAGCGGCAAAGACCTGGGGCGCGAAAGGCGTGAAGAACAGCCGCTTCCTCTGGACCGACGCCTCCGAATTGCAGCAGGCCATGGCTTCGGGCGAGGTGGTCGCGGCCTATGCCTGGAACGATGTGGTGAAGAACCTGACGAAAGAGGGGATTCCCGTTGCCTATGCCAAGCCGAAGGAGGGCTACTTCACCTGGTTCTGCGGCCTCACCCTGCTGAATACCGGCAAGGCCGATCCGGCGCTCGCCTATGACTTCATTGATGCCTGGCTTTCCCCCGAAACAGGCAAGACGCTGATTGAAGGATCGGGCTATGGCCACGCCAACATGAAGTCGTTTGAAGCTGCCGATCC
>CADEEO010000233.1 GCA_902826365.1 uncultured Hyphomicrobiales bacterium
GGTCGGGGCGTGATGGGCGGGGACACCCGCCATGGGATCGCCATCAATGAAAACCTCACCCTCGGTCGGCTGCTCAAAACCTGCAAGCATGCGAAGCAAGGTGGTTTTTCCGCAGCCAGATGAACCCAGCAGGGAAAAGAATTCGCCGCGATGGATATTGAAGGAAATGTTATCTACGGCATGCACGGGGCCGAAGCGCTTGGTGACGCCGGATATTGAAATGATGCTGTCGGCTTTTGCCATTATTTCAAAGCTCTCCCGGTTTGGTGGACTGGACGCCCAGTTTCCGCAGCATTTCCGCCGCCACAACCAGGATTGCGGACCCGGCAAGAATGGCCGAGCCCAAGGCCAGGGTTCCCGGCAATTTGTTGGGAAAGCGGAGCTGGCTGAAGAGATAGACAGGAAGGGTATTTTCCGTGCCTGTCAGAAAGAAGGCGATGACGAATTCATCGAAGGAAATGATGAAGCAGAGCAGAAGGCTCGAGATGACGCCAGGTGCGGCAAGCGGGAGCGTGACACGCACGAAGGTCATCCAGGCGTTTTCGCCGAGATCGCGCGAGGCTTCCTCAAGGCTTTTGTCGAAGCCTTCGAGGCGCGACATCAGCACGGTCATCGAGAACGGGATGCAGAGGAGAATATGGCCGGCGCCGACAGTCCACAGGGAGAGGTCAAGGTGCAGGAAGCGCAGGATGATGGCCAGAAGCGCCACGGCGATGACAATGGACGGAATGACGAGCGGCAGCATCATGGCGCCGAGCACCGGCCCGCCGCCCGGAATCCGGTAGCGCGTCAGGGCTATGGCCGCAGGCAGCCCGATGGCTGTGGCGATCAGTGACACCAGAGTGCCGACAATGAGGCTGTTCTTGAGCGACAGGATCATGCTGGTGTTGGCCAGCATGTCGCCATAGTGGCGGGTGGTGAAGCCCTTCAGGGGGGAGGTCGCGAAGGTGCTGTCGTTCAGGGAAACGACCGGCATGAGCAGAACCGGCCCATACAAGAAAATCATGAAGCCAATGGCATAGATGAACAGGGCGCTCGGCTTTCGCATCATTGCTAGCGGCTCCGTTCACGCATTTTGGCGTAGCCAACGGCCCAAAGAAAGAGCGCCACGATTCCTGCGATGATGGACATCATGACGATTGCCAGGGCAGCGCCCAGGGGGGCGTTGTCCTGGCGGAGAAAAAGCTCCTGCATCAAGGTGCCGATCATCGTGCCGCCGGGACCGCCCACGAGCGTCGGCGTGACATAGTCGCCCACGGTTGGAATGAAGACGAGAAGTGCTGCAGCGATGGTGCCCGGTGCCGAGAGTGGAAGTGTCACCCGCCAGAAGCGCTTCAAGCGGCTGTCACCAAGGTCGGTCGCTGCTTCGAGGAGAGAGCGGTCGATCTTCTCGAGGGAGACATAGATGGGCAGCACGGTGAAGGCGATCCAGGCATGGGCCAGGGTGATCATCACGGCAATCGGATTGTAGAGCAGGAATTCCAGCGGGGCTTCAATGATGCCGAGTGATTTGAGCCCAGTGTTGATGGCGCCGTTGTAGCCCAGCACGATTTTCCAGGCGAAGACGCGGAGCAGATAGCTGGTCCAGAAAGGAATGGTGAGCAGGATGATCCAAAGGGCCTTGTGGCGGGTGACGCGGAAGGCAAGGAAATAGGCCATGGGATAGGCCACCGCGATGACCACAATGGTGGCCACGAGCGACATGACCAGTGACTTGAGCATCAGGATGGCGGCCACCGGATAGGCAAAGGGGAATGGGATTCCCATCCACACCAGGGGTTCCGACGAGGGTTCGATCAGCTTCCAGTAATTGGCGAGCGTGAAG
>CADEEO010000234.1 GCA_902826365.1 uncultured Hyphomicrobiales bacterium
AGCGCCAAGCCATCTTTCGGGGCCAGTTCGATGGGCGCAAGGCCGTGGGCGCGCAGGGCTTCTGTCGCAGGGCGGCAAATTCCATTGTCCCAGATTTCACCCTCGCCAATCAGGCTGGCCCCCATCTGGGCCGACAGTACGAGGTCGCTTGTTCCAATCGAGCCATAGGTTGGAACGGCGGGGGAGAGCCCGCGCTCCGCCATGGCGAGCATGAGATCAAAAGTGGTGAGTGAAAGGCCAGATGCACCGCGCGCGGCGCCGATGATGCGCGAGAGCCAGGCGGCGCGACTTATCCATTCCGGAAGATTGGGGCCGACGCCGGCGCTGCGGGCCAGCAGCAATTGCGCCTGGAAGGCCGGAATGTCCTTGGGATCGATCCGGTGCTGGAGATTGCCGCCAAGGCCGGTGTTGAGGCCATAGACGGGCTGGTCGCTTGCGGCGTAACGGGCGACGATTTCGCGGGCGCGCACGAGCCGTTCGTGGATTGCCGGGGCCAGGGCAATTGATACGGGGCCATCGGCAAGTTCAACAAATCGCTGGAGTGAAATGTGACTGCCATCGAGGTGAAGTTTCTGCATCAGTAGAACCTCAGGCGCTGGCCCACGCCGAGTTTCTTTGCCTTTTCCAGCATGGCATGGCCTAGGGCAATGTCGGAGAGGGAAAGGCCGCGATGCCAGAAGAGGATGGTTTCATCACCGCGCTGCCGTCCCGCTTTCATTCCGGCGACAATTTGGCCGAGTTCCGCATGGAGGGTTTTCTCGGTGAGCTTGCCTGCCTCCACGTGGGCGCGCAGCGAGCCGAATTTTCCGGTTTTGCACTGGCCCCAGTCATCTACCACGATTTTGTCCATGATGTCGGTGAGGTTCAACTCCACGGCGCTCATGGTTCCGTAGGGAATGACCAGCGCGCCTTTCTTGATCCACGCGGTCTTCAGCATGGGTGTGGGGGCCGAAAGGCGCGAGGCTTCCACCACAATGTCGGCACCGTCGATGCAGGACTGCCAGTCCTGCGTGGCGACGACCTTCTTGCCGAGATCGTCCGACAGGCGGGCGGCGAAACTGTCGCGGCTTTCCGCCCTTCTCGAATGAACGCGGATTTCATCGAAATTGAAAAGCCGGTCCAAGAGTCTCACGTTCCAGTAGGCGGTTCCGCGCGCGCCGACGTGGCCAAGGATTTTTGAGCCTTTCCGCGCGAGGTGCTTTGCGCCAATCGCGGTGATGGCCCCGGTGCGCATATCGGTCAGGCCGGTTGCATCGATAAGGGCGGTGGGTGCGCCGTTCAGCGGATCGAACAGGGCCAGGAGGCCATATTCGGATGGCCGTCCCTCCTTATAGTTGCCGACAAAATCCCCAACGACCTTGACGCCGGCCTGGCCGATATGGCCGCCGATCCAGCCGCGCAACACATTGAAATGGCCTTCAACGCCGGCGCGCGGCTCGAGATGTACACGTGGCTCAATGGCGGTTTCGCCGCGGCCTTGCATGGCAAGGCCCGTCTCCACCGCGGCGATGATGTCATCATCGGTCAATGCGAGGCTCGCAATGTCCGACTGGTTCAAGAAATCGATATGGACGGGCGGGCTCTCGGCCTGGTTCACGGGGCGATACCTTCAAAACGGGGGTTATGGAAATTTGGTTTCGGTCAATAGTTGGGGCTCGTCAAGGGCGGGAATTGTCTCTATGAGATTCGCCAAATCCGGGCGCCAGGCAGGGGCAAAAAATGGTCGAACTCTTCACGATTGAAAATCTCTTCACGCTGCTGGTGCTGACCGCGCTTGAGACGGTTCTTGGTTTT
>CADEEO010000235.1 GCA_902826365.1 uncultured Hyphomicrobiales bacterium
CGCAACCTAACAACTCCTTAGGATTCCTGCAACGGTCTATTATACTATTATTACAATAAATTAAGGCGCTATGGCTTCCTCAAGAGCCTTCGCCAAGGCCGCCGAATCGGTGGAATAGCTGAAATGCTTGAGGAACTTACCCTGTGGGTCCATCAGGTAGGTGATAGTGGAATGATCCATAAGATAAGTGTCAGGCGTCGAACCGTTCGCAACCTTGCTGTAATAGACGCGGTAAGCTTTTGCGGCGACGGCAACCTCCTCCGGTGTGCCGGTCAGGCCCACGAGGCGGGGATGGAAGTTTGAAACATACTGTTTCAAGACCTCCGGCGTGTCGCGCTCCGGATCGAAACTGATGAAGATGGGCTGTATGGCGTCGGCCTTTGCGCCCATACTGTCGAGGGCGGCTGACATCACCTGCAATTCGGTGGGGCAAAGATCAGGGCAATAGGTGTAGCCGAAAAACACCAGCATGTATTTTCCCAGGAAATCCTTTTCCGTCACCTTGCGCCCGTCCTGGTCAGTTAATGTGAAAGGGCCGCCAACGAGGGCCGTGCCAGTGCCGGTGGCAGTTTGAAGTGGACCTGAAAAATAATAGGCCGTGCCCGCAACAACGAATGCAGCAAGCAGGGCGAGAACGGCGAAGACGAGTTGAAAACGCGAAGGCGCATAATGCGGTTTTGGCATTTGCGAGGCTTTATCCTAATGTCCGGGCAGAGTAAATCTTAGGGCATGGGCTAAATGTCACTTCTCGCGGCCTCTCCCGAGGCACCGGAAACCTTCAACTCGACGGCGGGGCTGCTCCGGCTGCGGACCCTGGTGCGGCTGCGCTGGCTCGCGGTTTTCGGGCAATCGCTGGCGGTTCTGGGGGTCCATTTCATTCTGGATTTTCCGCTGCCGCTGGGGGCCTGCCTTGGTGTCATTGCGCTCAGCGCCTGGCTCAATATCTTCCTTACCCTGCGCTGGCGCTCCAGCTTAAGGCTTGCGCCAACGCAAGCGGGCCTGCTGCTGGGCTATGATGTCATTCAACTGGCGCTGCTGCTCTATCTTACCGGCGGGCTGGAGAATCCTTTTGCCTTCCTGTTTCTGGTGCCGGTCACCGTGTCGGCGACGTCGCTGCCGCTGAAATGGACGCTGTGGCTCAGCACGATTGCCTTCGTATGTGCCAGCGTCCTGGCAATTTTCCACCAGCCGCTGCCGTGGAACACCGCGGCTCCACTGGTTCTGCCCAAGGCGTATATCGGCGGCATGTGGGCGGCCATCATGTGCGGCGTGGTATTTTCCTCGATTTACGCGCGGCGCATTGCGGAAGAAGCCCGGCAGATGTCATCGGCACTGACCGCTGCAGAACTCGTGCTTGCGCGCGAGCAACGGCTTTCAGCCCTTGACGGGCTGGCAGCGGCGGCGGCCCATGAACTGGGAACGCCGCTAGCCACCATTGCTCTTGTGGCCAAGGAGCTGAAACGGGAGCTGCCGGAAAAAGGTCCGCATACGGAAGATATCGACCTGCTTATCAGCCAGACTGGGCGATGCCGGGAAATCCTGTCGCGGCTAGCCAACCGTGATACGCAGGCCGACGACATGTATGCGCGGGTCAAGCTCTCTGTCATGATTGAGGATCTGGTGGCGCCCATCCGCGGGCCGGATGTCACCATCGATATCACAGTTGCCGGGGATGGGACGGCGG
>CADEEO010000236.1 GCA_902826365.1 uncultured Hyphomicrobiales bacterium
GCGGATCTCGGCACCGATCCCATCGTGCTGAAGCTGGCGTTTACCACCTATCTCCTGAGTCTTACGGTTTTCATTCCGATCAGCGGCTGGTGCGCCGACCGTTTCGGGGCGAAGCATATTTTTCGTGCGGCCATTGCGGTGTTCATGCTGGGTTCGATTGCCTGCGCCTATTCCCAATCGCTGGGCTGGCTCATTGCGGCGCGCGCCGTGCAGGGGCTGGGCGGCGCCATGATGGTGCCGGTGGGGCGGCTCATCATCCTCCGCGAAGTGCCAAAATCGCAACTGGTGGATGCCCTTGCCTGGCTTACAATCCCGGCCCTTATCGGGCCGCTGGTGGGGCCGCCCATCGGCGGGTTCATCACCACCTATTTTGACTGGCGCTGGATCTTCTGGATGAATATCCCCATCGGGCTCCTTGGTTTGGCCGTGGCAACGCGTTACCTGCCGGAGATGCCGCCGGAACCAGTGCTCCCGCTAGATGTCCGCGGATTCCTGCTTTCGGCAGCGGGTCTTTCATCGCTGGTCTTTGGTTTTACGATCATCGGCCGGGATATGCTGCCCATCTACGGGCAGATTCTTCTCATCAGCTTTGGCGCGGTGTGCCTGGCGCTTTATGTGCGCCACGCGGCAACGGCAAAAAATCCCATCCTTGACCTGAAGCTTCTGCGCATCCCCACCTTTCGCGCCGGCGTCGAGGGCGGCAGCTTTTACCGCATCGGCGTGGGGGCCATTCCGTTCCTCATGCCGCTGATGTTCCAGCTTGGCTTTGGCCTCAGCGCCTTCCAATCCGGCCTGTTGAGCTGCTGGGCAGCGGCGGGGGCCATGGCGATGAAATTCTCCGCATCGGCCTTGCTCCGCCGCTTTGGCTTCCGGCAATTGCTGATCGTAAACGGCGTGGTGTCGTGCCTGTTCATTGCAGCCTACGGCTTGCTCTCGGCCGTCACGCCTTTTGTCCTGGTCTCGATGCTGCTGCTTGTCGGCGGTTTCCTTCGATCCCTGCAATTCACGGCGCTGAATGCGCTCACTTACGCGGACATTGTCCGTGCCAACACCAGCAACGCCACCACGTTTTATGCGGTGGCCCAGCAGTTTTCGCTGTCTGCCGGAGTGGCGGTGGCGGCGTTCGTCCTTGAAACGGTGCAGGCAGTGCGCGGCGAAGCGGTCATTGCGGCAGATGATTTTTCCATGGCGTTTTTTATCGTCGCGGGAATTGCCATGCTTTCCGTGTTCCAGTTTTCCCGGCTTGACGCGAACGCGGGCTCTTCGGTTATTGCCCGGCGCAAGCCCGCCGCGCCGCAGCCTGTGGCGGAAGGGCCTGTAGAACTCTGAAACCTTTTGCCGACTTGACCCGTAGATATGGTAAAGTGAGGGCATCATGGATCGTCGTACCATCTTGAAATATGCCGGATTTTCAGTGATCGGCCTCGCTGCCGGGAGTCGCACGGGCTTTGCCGGGGATTTTGAAATCAGCAAGACCGAAGCCGAATGGAAGGCGTTGCTTGCGCCCGAACAATATGCGGTGCTGCGCGAGGAAAATACCGAGCCGCCCTACACCAGCCCGCTGAATGATGAGAAGCGCAAGGGCACCTTCGCCTG
>CADEEO010000237.1 GCA_902826365.1 uncultured Hyphomicrobiales bacterium
CAAAGGACGCTCAGGAAATTGAGGAAGGACCGGCGCGACAAGCGCACCGGTCCAACCTTGGGCAGAGTGAGGGTTGCGGGGACCATGTCACATCTGCCGTGGGGACTGGCGGGGGATAGCCAGCCTGAATGCAAGACTCAAAACCAGGAGAAATCCGGCGATGAGCAACATTAATTCCGCCGGGGTCGCGGTTTGCGGCAGCATCACCTGCTGCTGGCCGGGAATGGCCGCCGGCTTCTGCAACACAGCCAGTTGCATGAATTCGGCCTGCGCATCGCGCTGCTCCACCGATGGCGTTTCCTCGCCAAACACCGAGTCATAATCCCAGACCGCAGGGGGATTGAGCGGAATGTCGGCCCGCGTCAGCTTCTCGCCCGCCGGGCGCTTCGGTGTCTTGTCAACCGCCACAAGGCTGGTCTGACTCGAAACGATCTGGTGATCGAGAGCCATGGCCAGAATGGCCTTGTTCGCGGCATCAGACGTCAGCGTGCCCAGCGTCGACGCCACTTCAAAGTCGGCAATCCGCCGCCGGGCCCAGAGCTTGGAAATGCCATCGCCTTTCGCCGCCTTCGCGATGGGAAGGGTCACTTCCCAGGGCTGCGCGCCGATATTGCCGCTGATCTTCAGCGAGCCGCCGAGGTCCTTGGCTTCCGCCATCAACAATACGGGTTCGCCGCGATAGAGATCAGGCAGCATGTCGGGCGTAATCCGGGCCGCATTGCCCACAAGTTCGGCTTTCAGCTCGGTCACTACCGGGCTGCCGATCTTGCTGAACAGGTCCTGCATCCGTGCGGTGACTTCGGCGGCTTCACCGATATGGGTGAAGGTGCCACGCCCAAGCTCAGCCGCCCGCGTCATCAGATAGGAGTTCGGTGCCGAACCGATGCCCACCATGAACACGCGGCTGCGGCCAAGGCCTTTGCTGATCGTGGCAAAAAGCTGCTCCTCATTGCCGATGGCGCCATCGGTGAGAAACACCACCTGGCGCAGATGCGAGGTATCGGAAACATGGCTGTCGAGCAGGGCAGCGCGCATCGGGGGAATCATTTCCGTTCCGCCATTGGCATTGAGCCCGCTCACAAAGGCGATGGCCCGGTCAATGTTTTCCCGGTCCGCCGATGCAGCATCCGCAAACAGCTGATCCATCGTGTCATCAAAACGGATGACGTTGAACAGGTCGCCCGGCTTCATCTGGGAGAGGCCATAGATCAGGCTGTCCTTGGCCTGCACCATGGAGGGCCCTTCCATGGAGCCGGAATTGTCGATCACGAAAATCGTCTCGCGCGGCTTGGAAACTTCGTTCGTTAGAGCCACAGGCGGCGTGACAAAGCCCAAAAGGTAGTTCTTGCCGTTCACCGTTTCGGTGAATAGGCCCGCTTGCGGTGCCGTGCCTGCCGCCTGCCATTCCAGCGCAAAATCCTTGTCGGCCGGAACATTCGCGTCAGCCAGCGAAATCACCTGACTCACCGGATCGGTCTTGATCGGGTGGTAAAGGCTCTTCACCTCGCCCAGGGCAAAACCGGCATTCAAAGTCACTGAGATCGTCGTTGGATTC
>CADEEO010000238.1 GCA_902826365.1 uncultured Hyphomicrobiales bacterium
CCCGTCTTGAAAGCGGCGTGGAGTTCTTCCTGCGAGTGGAAGACGCGGGCGGGGGCTTCAATGAAATGGCGGTCGTCTGGAATTGATGAGGTCTTGATCACGGCGTGTCCGAGCGGGCCTTCGAGCACATTGAGGCCGCCTGTGGTTTGAAACGGATTTGCGCAGCCGCGCAGAACCGTGCTGTCATGGGAGACCGCAGTGGCGTCCTTCCATTCCAACGCGCCATCACGGCTGAGCTGGGGTTCGACGAGATAACCATTCAGTCCGGTGCCCATGATTGTGGTGACATCCTCGTGGAGCACGCCGCGGTGCAGCAGTTCGCGGATGAGGAATCCCATGCCGCCGGCGGCGTTGAAATGATTAACATCGGCCTTTCTGTTTGGATAGATGCGGGTCATCAGCGGCACGATATGGGAAAGTTCGGCGAGGTCCTTCCATGTCAGCACAATGCCAGCGGCGGCGGCCATGGCGATGAGATGCATCGTATGGTTGGTGGAACCACCGGTTGCCAGCAAGCCGACAACACCGTTCACCACGGCCTTTTCGTCATAGATGCGGCCAATGGGGGTGTAATTGTTGCCGAGCGCGGTAATCGATAACGCCTGCTGGGCCGAGGCCTTGGTGATTTCATCGCGGAGCGTGGTGCCGGGATTGACGAAAGTTGAACCGGGCAGATGAAGCCCCATGATTTCCATCAGCATCTGGTTGGAATTGGCGGTGCCGTAGAAAGTGCAGGTGCCGGGGCCGTGATAGGACTGGGCTTCCGCCTCCAACAACGCGGCACGGTCGACCTTGCCCTCGGCATAGAGCTGGCGGATTTTGGCCTTGTCATCATTGGGAAGGCCGGAGGTCATGGGACCGGCGGGAATGAACACGGCCGGCAAATGGCCGAATGACAAAGCGCCGATGATGAGGCCCGGCACGATCTTGTCGCAGACACCGAGATAGACGGCGGCATCAAACATCTGGTGGGACAGCGCCACGGCGGTTGAAAGGGCAATCACGTCGCGCGAAAACAGCGACAGCTCCATGCCGGTTTCGCCCTGGGTGACGCCATCACACATGGCGGGAACACCACCCGCGACCTGCGCCGTGCCGCCCGCCGCGCGGGCTGCTTCACGGATGATTTGCGGATAATGCTCAAAGGGCTGATGGGCCGAAAGCATGTCATTGTAGGATGTGACGATGCCGAGGTTCGGGCCTTGGCCGCTGCGCAGTTCATTCTTGTCATGGGGGCCGCAGGCGGCAAAGCCATGGGCGATATTGGCGCAGCCCAGCGCCTTGCGCCTGGGTTGCGAACTGGCGGCCGCCGCAATGCGGCTGAGATAACGGCCGCGCGTTGGCTTGCTGCGCTCGATTATTTTCTCCGTGACCGCGGAGACGATGGCGTGGACAGACATGGATTTCAACTCCGTCAGGGACACCAATAAAGTGTCAGAGGCTTTTTGGACCGCAGAACCGCCCGGACCGGCATGGCCTCAACCGGCCCTTCCGCAAGGGCCTGGTTTAGCACATCGCGCTTTTCCTGTCCTTC